>DAOTTC010000103.1:0-44319 GCA_034437815.1 Chloroflexia bacterium
GCGCTGGCTGAGGGGGGTATTGTTCTTGCAGATAGAGAACCTGCTGTTATATCCCGCCGGGCTGGTCCTCGACAGGTTTCACGCCGGTATAAAGCAGGGGCAGGTACCTCGCATGCTCAATTGGAAGAGCTTCAAAGGGCAGGTCGTCAGGCACGTGGCATTCGGGGCGGTGCTGGGGCTGATGGCTCACTGTCGGCGTGATTGATCATACGCTGTCCCTACTCAGTCGGGGGTTGCAGAGCAAAGCACCAGTTATCCGAGCACAGGCGATAAATATTGGGGGTGTCCACACTTCTTCTCATCCCAAGTTATAGCCTTTCTGAGAATTGGTATAATCTCCACAGAGGAATAAAAGCATGTTTGACGATATACTGGGCAGGCTCAAGCCGGAGCGCAAATACCCCCCGGAAGAGCTTAAGCGACGTCTGCCTCCGGGCCAATCGCTCACCGAGAAATGGCCCGTGCTTCACTACGGGGGCATACCCCACACTCCTCTTGAAAAGTGGACCTTTCGAGTGTGGGGTCTGGTGGACAATCCCGTTACGTGGACCTATGAGCAGTTCCTGTCCCTGCCACACGCCAAAACCGAACCCGTGGATATCCACTGCGTTACCACGTGGTCCAGATTCGACAACGTGTTCGAGGGCATACCTTTTGAAGAGATATACAGGTTGGTCAGGCCCAAGCCCGAAGCCCGGTATGTGATGGTGCACGCCGAGCAGGGGTATACTACTAACGTGCCGCTGGAGGACCTGCTGAGGCCCAACGTGATCTTTGCGTATAAGCACGATGGTCAGAACCTGACCCCTGAGCACGGTTGGCCGATGCGGCTGGTGGTGCCACACCTGTACTTCTGGAAGAGCGCCAAGTGGGTGCGCGGGCTGGAGTTCATGGACCATGACGCGCCCGGCTTCTGGGAAGACGCCGGGTACCACATGCGCGGCGACCCGTGGAAAGAACAGAGGTACCGGGACGACTGGTAGAGATATCCCCCTGACCGCAGTATGAAGTCGCGTTCTTACTACATCGCGGCCGCTTTGATCGCGCTGCTAACCTTGGTGGGGGCCGGCAGCGCACTTTTGTTGCTCAATGAGCGCACAGGGGACAAGCAGGTCGTCTCAGGCCCCGCAGGCCCCACCTTCACCCTCACCCTCACGCCTACGCACATGCCTGCAAGGGTTACGCCCATGATTACACATGTGCCCACAAAGGCCGCACCCACATCTGACACGCCGATGGCCGCAGCGACAACACCCACCCTCGCAGCGCCGGCCAGCCCGACCCCCGACGCGGCCAATGCGCGGAACGACCGGCAACCCCAAGAGGCGGATGGCTCGGGCCGGCCGGGGCCTGATGCCGAACTGCGTGCGCAAGCCACAGCCGAACCGGGTGTGCAGGCGCTTCAGGCTCGCCCGGGAGGGCCGGTGGCCGTGCCCAACAGCCACCCCGGCCCGCGCTGGGTGACTTTGCAGGTGGGCCACTGGCACAACGAACTGCTTCCCGACGAACTGCGCCATCTGGTAGATAATACGGGGGCATATGCCGCGGGCGTGAGCGAGGTGGAGATAAACGAGGCGGTGGCTAAACTGACTGCCCGCTTATTGCACGAGCGTGGCTACAGTGTGGAGATACTTGGCGCAACGGTACCTATCAGCTACACAACCGATCTGTTCATAGCTCTGCACGCCGATGGTAACGTGCGGCCCTCGTGGCGTGGTTTCAAAGCAGTGGCCCCGTGGAACTCCACCCCCGAATCCGATAAGTTTGTGGAAATACTCTACGAAGAGTACGGCAAGGCCACCGGCCTGCCCACCGACGCGCTCACCACCGAGTCCATGGCCGACTACTATGCCTTCAACTCGGACAGGTATCGGCACGCCATCGCGCCGGGGGTGCCTGCAGCCATACTGGAGATGGGGTTTGTCACCAACCCCGAGGACCGCAAAGTGCTGACCACCCGGCAGGATCAGGTGGCATGGGGCATAGCAAATGCCGCAGACCGCTTCTTCCGGTCGGGAGTGGTAGGTGATACCCCTACGCCCTATCCCACCTTCACACCCACTACCACACCGACCACAACCCCCACCTCTACACCCACTACCACAGCTACTTCCACAGCCACTTCCACATCTACCGTGACCCCCGTCCCTACCGAATTGGCATCGCAGGCTACGGAGACGGCAGCGGTCAGCACACCCACCTCGCTCGCGCCCACGCCGCCTCAGCCCAGCCCCACCCCCACCCGCACGCCAGTGCCCACACCCACACCTCTGCAACCCATCATCACGGCGGATGGGCGCTGGTTGCCACCGCTGTCCCCGAACGGGCGCAGTCTGCCACCCCCCGGCAGCAGCGCCCCACCGGTGCTGCTCAGCGAAGCGATTGATAGACTGACGGTGGTGGCCGACGGACGCGAAAGGGCACAGGTGTGGCAACAATTTTACGTGCCCGAGCTTGGCCGCAGTGTGTGGAGGAAAGGCCCTCTCAGGCAGGTCCGAGATTAGCGAGATTAGGCGAGCCTATTTGAATCCCACCCTTCTCTCCCTCAGCGATACGTAGGTGCGCTCGCCTATCACCAGATGGTCCAGCACCTCGATCTCCAGCAGTTTGCCCGCCGCTACGATCTGCTCGGTGACGCGAGCGTCTTCGGGCGAGGGGGTGGGGTCGCCACTGGGGTGGTTGTGGGCCACGATAATGGCCGCCGCGTTAACACGCACTGCCTCCTTGAACACCTCCGCCGTGCGCACCAGCGAGGCATTAAGCGAACCCCTGTACACATCGGCGAACTTTATCACCTGATTCTTGGTATTGAGCAGTACCACGCGCAGGGTCTCCTGATCCAGCGGGGCCATCTCTAGCATGAGCAGAGGCGCGAGGTCCGCCGGCGAGCGCACCTGCAATCTGTCCTCGGGCTGGGCCAGAAGCAGGCGGCGGCCCAACTCAAGGGCGGCCTTGAGTTGGCAGGCTTTGGCTTCGCCCAGCCCGTGCACGCCGCACAGCTCCGAGAACGGCACGCGCGACAAGCCCATCAGCCCGCCGTAGGTCACCAGCAAGCGATTAGCGAGGTCAATCACGCTTTCGCCCTGCGTACCCACGCGCAGGATGATGGCCAGTAGTTCAGCATCAGACAGGGCACCGGCCCCCAGCGCCTTGAGCTTCTCGCGTGGGCGGCCATCGGGGGGCAGTTCCTTGATGGTCAGCCTGACGTGGCCGTCAGGTCTATGGCGGTCGGGTTGTGAGCGAGCGGGTAAGTCCGGATGATGGGCTGGCATAGTTATGCCCCTGTGTGTGGAAGTAAAGGTGCGGTGATTGTATGGCACGCGGGCAGTGCTGTCAAGTTGCACTACCTGACACGTGCCACCAACAATCGGGGGCCAAACCTCACCAATATAGGAAAAGTGAAGAGCCGAGGGACATTTATACGCCCGCACTCAGAGGGTACCCGCCGGACAGGGGGCTTAGATCAGCCCCTGTCAACCCCCCATTATTGGCGGAACCCTGTCAGTGGGTGAATTTTGACAAAAAAACGACGCTGTTTTATAATAGCTTTTCGACCGCACCTGTCAGCAGGCGTTGAAAAGCCTGCTTTCACCGTTCTCTAGAGGAGCACGCTCTTGCGACAGAACCTGTTTGCGTGGCTGGCCGGCATACTCATCATCACCCTGCTGGCCGGCTATATTGATATCTCCAACCAGATCGGTTTTGGCGGCCTGCAACGCGACACCCGTGCGCGTCTGGGTCTCGACCTGCAAGGTGGCCTGCAACTGGTGCTACAGGCTGAACCCCGCGGCAGTCAGGGCACCATCACGCAGAGCCAACTCGAGGCAGCCCGCAATATAATTGAAGACCGTGCTAACGCTACCGGCGCTGCCGAGCCTGTGGTGCAAACCGCGGGTAGCGACCGCATACTGGTCGAACTGCCGGGCGTGACCAATCTGGAGGAAGCCACCCAGATAATCCAGCAGACCGCTTTCCTCGAATATATAGACAGCGGCGACACGTTCATCCCCGAAGGCACTCTGGTGTGCACTACCGAGGGTTGCCCACGCCCTGAGCAGATCGGCCAACAGACCCCTACCCCAGTCGCCGCCACGCCTACCGCCGCCGCAACTATTACTCAGACGCTCACGCCGGGCGCTGCGGTAACGGCCACCACAACTACCACGGCCACCACGACCACCGGCACTGCCGAGCCGACGGCCCAACCTACGCCTCAGGCTACGCCCACCGTGGTGTACAAAACAGTTATCACCGGTGAAGAGATTGATGGCAACAAAGTATCCGTGCAGTTTGACCCCACGACCGGTCGGCCACAGGTGCTGTTTGTGCTGAAGGGCGACGGACCAAACAAATTGGCCGAGCATACCTCGGCTAATGTTGGCAAGTTCATGCCGATTGTGCTCGACAAGAGAGTGATAAGCTCTCCTCAGATCGAAGGCGCTATCACAGGTGGTCAGGGGGTGATCACCGGGCTTACGTTGGAGGAAGCCCGGCGGCTGGCTATACAACTGCGGTCGGGCGCTCTGCCCCTGAACCTGCGCCTGCTGGAATCGCGCAAAATCTCGGCCACGCTCGGTCAGGAAGCCATAGACAAAAGCGTGGTGGCAGGCGCCGTGGGTCTGGGGCTGGTGGTGCTGTTCATGATAGCCTACTACCGCCTGCCCGGCGCCCTTGCCAGCATGGCCCTGCTTATCTACGCGGCAGTGACCTTTGCCGTGTTCAAGCTGGTGCCTGTGACCCTCACGTTGGCCGGCATCGCAGGCTTTATCCTGTCCATAGGCATGGCTGTGGATGCTAATGTGCTGATATTCGCGCGCCTCAAAGAAGAATTGCGGTCGGGCAAGACACTGGCCTCGGCTGTGGAGGCGGGCTTCGACCACGCATGGCCTTCTATACGAGACTCCAACGTCTCCACGCTTATCACCTGTGCCATCCTGTACTGGTTTGGGTCAACATTCGGGGGCGCCTCCATCATCAAAGGGTTTGCGCTCACTCTGGCTATTGGTGTGCTGGTATCGCTATTCACGGCCATCACCGTGACGCGCACGTTCCTGCGAGCCATCATTAACACCCCGCTTGCCAGAAGCGCGTGGGCTTTCCACATGGAGGACCGCCGCCCCACAACGACCGCGGCCCCGGCTACCGGCGTGGGCCGCAGGGGCATCGAATAGAACATGGACCGGCAGCACCGCCGGAGCCAAACCTGAAGAAGAGGTAGTAATGATCGATCTAGTAAGCAAACGTTACTGGTTCTTACTGCTGTCGCTGTTGATCATCATACCCGGCACGGTGGCTATGTTGATGGGTGGCCTGAAGCCGGGAATAGACTTTACGGGCGGCACCCGGCTGACCGTCATCCCTGCCAGTGTGCAGGCCTATGATACCGAGAAGTTCAAGCGCGCACTATCTGAGGCGGGTTACGACGACGCGATTGTCAAAAAGGGCACTATAGGCGTCGAGCCTAACATCACCAACACCGTGACCATGGACATACTTCGCATCGCCCATCTCCCTGACCTGCAGAGGGAGGAGGAGCGGTCCAAGATCGCTAGAGAGCTAATCGAAGCGGGTTTGGTCAAGGGGAGCCAGATAACCACCACGGTTGAGTTGACCACCACCGCCACAGTCACGCCGGGCGCCACAGTAACCGCTACCACTACCACTACTACCACTGCAACTGCGCTCGCCCCGGGCCCCACTATCACGGGCACAGCCGGCATAACAGCCACCGCTCCAACCACCGGCACCACAGGTGGCACGACGGTCACTAGATGGCGTATAGACCCTGCTTCGGTGGTAGACGACACTACGGTCGGCCCGACCATCGGCAGCGAATTGGTGCAGAGGGCGTTCTTCGCCATCGGTCTGGCTGCGCTTGCCATACTGGTCTACCTGACGCTGGTGTTCCGCAAGGTGCCCAACGCCTTCCGCTATGGGGTGTGCGCCATCATCGCCCTGTTGCACGACGTGCTGGTGGTGGTGGGCATCTTCGCCATTCTGGGCCTGTTGTTCGGAGTGGAGATCGACGCGCTGTTCGTCACCGCCATGCTCACGGTGATCGGCTTCTCGGTGCACGATACCATCGTGGTGTTTGACCGAGTGCGGGAAAACATCATGAAGCGCCGCTTCGAGCACTTCCAAGATGTGGTCAACTATTCGCTGGTGCAGACGCTGGCGCGTTCCATCAACACCTCAATCACAGTGGTGCTTACCCTGTCTGCGCTGTACCTGTTTGGCGGTGCCAGCATCCGCAACTTCGTGCTGGCCCTGCTCATAGGCATAATCTCAGGCACCTATTCCTCGATCTTCAATGCATCTATGCTGTTGGTGATCTGGGAGAATCGAGAGTGGGCACGCCTGTTCGGTGGCCGCGGAGCCGGCGAGCCGGTGATGCGTAAGACATGAAGTGGTCATGACGACCGTATTGCCGTGATCTCAAGAATGTGATACAATGCACAAGGTCTTGCCCGGTTGCGTGCTGCGTAGCCGGGCATTCCGATGTACTAAGGCCAACGCCAAGTACTAGGCAATAGCGCCACAGGCGCACCGGCCCGATATGCAAACTGCGGCAACGGGGCCGTACCCATAAATCATTCCTGTTCAATGAGGGAGGAGAGCTGATGACCATAGTTGATGTCTTAACTTGGTTCGTGCCCATTGCTGGGTTGATTGCAGTGGGCTTCGCGGTGTATCTGGCCCGGGATGTGCTCAGCCGGGACACCGGCACGCCTGAGATGCAGGCCGTAGCCAGCACCATCTTCGAGGGGGCCATGGCCTTCCTCAAGCGCCAGTACAGCACCATCGCCATGCTGGCGGTAGTGACGGCAGTGCTGGTGGGTGTGCTGCTGGCGGTGATCCCCGGCAGTACACAGGGCACTACCGTTGCGCCATGGATGCTTGGCCTGCTGACTGCCCTCGCCTTCCTGATTGGCTCGGCGGCCTCGGCGGTGTCGGGCTACATAGGCATGTACGTGGCGGTGCGCTCCAACCTGCGCACGGCTGCCGCCGCGCGCCGTTCGCTGGGCGAGGCACTCACAGTATCCCTGCGGGGCGGGGCGGTGTCGGGCTTTCTGGTGGTAGCCCTTTCTCTGTTGGGCGTGTATCTGATATTCGAGGCGGTGCGGCTGTTCGCCGTGAACGGCGACTACGCGCAAGCCCCGTTTCTCATCGTGGGCTTCGGCTTCGGGGCGTCGTTCGTGGCGCTGTTCGCCCAACTGGGTGGCGGCATCTACACCAAAGCCGCCGACGTGGGCGCCGACCTCGTGGGCAAGGTGGAGGCCGGCATCCCTGAGGATGACCCGCGCAACCCGGCAGTAGTGGCCGACCTCGTGGGCGACAATGTGGGTGACTGCGCGGGCCGTGGTGCCGACCTGTTCGAATCCACCGCCGCCGAGAACATCGGGGCGATGATACTGGGCGTGCTGCTGTACGAAGTGACGGACCGCACTAACGTGGCATGGATTATGTTCCCGCTGGTGGTGCGCGCCTTCGGGTTGATAGCCTCGATGGTGGGTATCCTGACTGCACGGGTCAGCGGGCGTGGGGGCACCGACATTACCGACGTGGCCGCCCTGCGCGCTCTGAACTTCGGCTATTACATGATGGCTATCGTATCGGCGGTAACCATGATGGCCGCGGGTCTGCTGATGCTGCCTTCGCCCGCCGCCAACGGCCTGTCTTCGGGCCTGTGGTTCGGACTTGCGGGACTGATAGGGATCGCCACCTCCATTGCTTTCGTATACATCACCCAGTACTATACTGCCGGTTCGTGGCGGCCCGTGCGTGAGATAGCCGACGCGGCCCGCACCGGCCCGGCAACCACCATCATATCGGGTATTGCCGTGGGTTTTGAGACCACCTTCCTGCCCACCGTAGCTATATCCATAGCGCTGGGCGCGTCCTACTGGCTGGGCACGCTGGGCAACCCCTTCTTCGGAGACGCGGCCAACGCAGTGCGGGCCATCGAGGTACCCAACGTAGGCAGTTTTGACGTGGATACCACTGTGGCTTCGGGCATATTCGGCACGGCGGTGGCCACCATGGGCATGCTTATGTCGTGCGCCTACATACTGGCGATGGACACATTCGGCCCTATCACCGACAACGCGGGCGGCATCACCGAGATGTCTCACCAACCCGCCTCGGTACGCAACATCACCGACGGTCTGGACGCGGTGGGCAACACCACCAAGGCCCTCACCAAAGGGTATGCGGTGGGCTCGGCGGCGCTGGCGGCCTTCCTGCTGTTCTCGGCCTACCTCGATAAAGTGCGGCAGGTGCTTGGGGCTGAAGCCCCGTTGGTCAACGGGCAGGTGCCCATCAACCTGTCTGACATAAGCGTGTTCATCGGGGCGTTCTTCGGCTCGATGCTGGTATTTCTGTTCTCGTCGCTGGCCATACGCGCCGTGGGCCGCGCCGCCGGCCAGATGATCGAAGAGGTACGCCAGCAGTTCCGCAACGACCCCGGCATCATGCAGGGCACTTCACGCCCTAACTATGCGCGGGCGGTGGACATCTCGGCCCGCGCCGCACTGCGCGAGATGGTGGCCCCCGGCCTGCTGGCGGTGGGCACGCCGGTGGTGATAGGGTTGGTGCTCGGCTGGCAGGCTGCCGGCGGCCTGTTGATGGTAGGCACGATCGTGGGCGTGCTGGTGGCTAACGTGCTCAACAACGGCGGCGGTGCATGGGACAACGCCAAGAAATTCATCGAGTCGGGCCGCCTCATGGATGCCAGTGGCAAGGTGGTAGGTAAAGGCACCGAAGCGCACAAGGCCGCCGTGGTGGGCGACACCGTGGGCGATCCGTTCAAAGACACTGCCGGCCCGTCTCTGCACGTGCTGGTCAAGCTGTTGTCCACCGTCACGCTGGTGCTCGCCCCGCTGTTCATTCGCTGATGCAACACACTACATAAGCGTACCCACCAACACAACAGCAAGGGTCTGAAGGCTTATACCCATTATCCACAGAAGAGCATGGATTGTGGGGAAAGAAGCGGGGGCTTGGGGATCACCCCCAAGCCCCCGGCAGGGGTGTACACCTGCACCCCCGCTATTTACGTCTCTGCTCGGATAATTGGTATTACCTGAGCAGCTCGAAGCTCTCGGCTATCTTCTGGAAGGTTTCGGTGTTGCCGGCGAGTTCGCTCGTCTCCGTTGTGAATGTGATTACATAGGATGTGCCGTCCTTGAGCAGAGCGTATTGGGTAAGCGCCTGCTCGATCGAACCCGTCTCGGTGTTGGTGGTGAGCTTAGAAGTGAACTTTATCGCCTCGCCCGCGGGCAGGTTCACCCGCTCATGCTTGACGTCGGTAGCCATCTGCTCCAGTTGTTGAGCATTGACCTGCTCGTACTGGTCGAGGGTCACTTCTTTCGGGACATCGCTCACCAACACATTCACGTTGGTGAGGCCGGGGCTGTCGTCTGACAGGTCGGCCATATCGAAGCCCCAGAACTTCACGCCGCTAGCCGCCATGCTCTGCGCCTGTTCGCTCAGGGCCTCAGCCATCTGAGGGTTATCCTTCATCATGGTCTGCATAGACTCCTTGACGGTCTCGGGGTCAAGGTCCATCTGCTGCCAGCCGGGGGGCAGGGCGATGGCGAAGCCGTCCTCGGCTTTTTCGTAGCGTGTCCAGCCCGCCTCAAGCTGACCGCCCGAACCGGTGTCCGTGCCTGCGTCAGAGCTTTCAAGCGTGGCTGTGGGCATGGGTGTGGGAGGCGGGGGAGTGGGTGTGGGCAGGGCCGGAGCCTGCTGGCCACCGCACGCCACCAGTAGAGACACCATCATCAATCCCACGAGCCTTGTGAGGAACCATCGGTATTTCATCAGCATCTTTAGCATCTTTCCTTTCGAGTAAGGTGGTGGAGCATCGTGCAAAAAAAGTCGGCAGGCCAACGCCTGCCGGCCAAAAGCTATTATACCCGATTGCCAAGGCATTTGTATAACAAAGGAGACGTGAGGTTCCACCAATAATAGGGGTTGACAGGGGCGATCTAAGCCCTCTGCTCGGCGGGTACACATATCCCCCGACTTTTTACTTTTCCCTGCATATCCGGTGATAACCCACATCTGACGACTGCATGATTGACCCCTTCACCCCCGGCAGGGGCGCTCCTCTGCGCCTCCTTGTTTTTGCAGTCCTTTCATAGAGACTTGGCATTATACCCCGGTGCCCGCGCTTGTGGCCCGCACTGGCGCTCTCAGCACCTTCTCGATGAACGCCTTGGCGTCCGCGTCCCGTTCAGACACGTCAATGTCCACCCGCCGAGTTTTTCCCGGCTTAGAGGGCCACACGGTGATCCAGACAAGCCCATCGCCGAAGAAGGCTATTTGGTTGCCCTGCTCGGCACCTATTTTCATGCCCAATCCATCCCCGCCTTCGCCGAAGAAGCGCTTGGCCGCTTCGAACACCTCTTCACGGCTCATGTGCGTATGCGTCTCATAGCGCAACGCCCCTACTCCTTTCTTCTGAAGGTGGAGCCGTCGGTCCACCGAGTTGCGTGATGCCATGCATCGCCGTGGTCAAGCAGGAGATCGCTTTTCAGGCGATCCTTCGCGGGTCCACACGCCGCTCTTGCCGCCCTCTTTATGCACCAGCCTTATGTTCTCGATATGTGCCCCGCGCTCCACCGCTTTCACCATGTCATAGATAGTGAGGGCCGCTACCGACACAGCGGTCAGGGCCTCCATCTCCGCGCCTGTGGGACCGGTGGTCTTCGCCAGCGCCTCGATTTCGATACCTTGCTCCCCGAACGCGAAATGCATTTGCACCGAAGTAAGCATGATAGGGTGGCACAGTGGTATCAGGTCTGGGGTCTTTTTGGCGGCCATGATGCCCGCCACGCGTGCCACCGCCAGCACGTCGCCCTTGGGCACCTTGCCTTCGCGCACCAGTGCCAACGTTTCCGGGCTGAGCCGCACCTCACCGCGCGCCACGGCCACCCGCTCGGTGACGGGCTTGTGCCCCACGTCTACCATGCGGGCATGACCACTCTCATCCAGATGTGAAAGCTCGCTCATATGTGTGACCAGACGCAGTATAACATAAAGGCGGGCGTGCTGAACAACCTGCAACGCGGTTTTACAATGGTGCGTATTAATGGGTGTGGGCAACCGGAAAGGAGGACCAACATGAGCATATGGAGAGTGTTGATGTGCATAATATTCCCACCACTGGCAGTGATTGACAGGGGGTGCGGGTCAATCCTCATCGTCACTCTGCTCACCATCGTAGGGTGGGTACCGGGTGTGCTGGCGGCCCTGATCATCAACAGCAGGTATTACAGGTAGGCCGCCGGGGCATGGGTGTCTGCCCAATCAGGTCCGCGAACAGCACCGAGGGGGTGCGGGCCAGTGGGTGGGGTGCGTGGCCGCACCCCGCTCCCTCCTGCATCAAGGCTCGGACTCAACGACCGATTGGCCGGTCTCGGCCCCCGCCCAGAATGTGGGATCGCCCAGCCACAGCCGCCTCATCTCTTCGGACGTGAGCAACAGCTCGTCCAAAGTGCCCTCGGTGTCGATTCGACCATCCTTGAGCAGGATGATGTTGTCGGCACGGCGCAGGGCGGGCCGCCTGTGCGATACCACCAGACAGGTAAGGTCGTTCTCCTTCCACTCGAACAGGCGTTGCCACAGAACCTGCTCGGTCTCCACGTCCAGCGCGCTGGACAGATCGTCGAACACCAACAGTTCGGTGTCGCGCACGAACATGCGGGCCGACGCCGCTCGCTGCACCTGCCCACCCGACAGGCGCACGCCCTTTGGGCCGACGGGCGTGTCCAGCCCCAGCTCCATCGTCGCCACGTCGCGGTCCATCACCGCCAGATATATAGCCCCTTCGAGGTCCACTTTGTCTTCCGGCAAGCCCATAAGGATGTTATCCCGCAGGGACTCGCTGAACAGGTGGGGCACCTGCGGGGTGTAGGCACTGCGCGGCGGCACAAAGAACGATGCAGGGTCCTGCACCACCTTGCCGTTCCACTTGATGGTGCCCGAATCCATCGGCAGCAGGCCAAGCAACACCTTCAGCAGCGTGGTCTTTCCCGAACCGATGCGCCCCGTGATCACCGTGAACGACCCACGCCTCAGCCTCAGGCTTACGCCTTCGATCCCGCGGTCCGAACCGGGGTAACGGTAGGTCAGGCCGCGCACCTCCAGTTCGCGCAATTTGTGGGCTTGGGTCTTGGGCAGGTAGGGTACCGGTGGCAGTTCACCGTGCAGATGTACAGGCGCATGGCGAACGAGAGTGTCACGGGGCGCACCCTTGAGCAGCCGCTGCATGCGTTCCACTGACACACTTATCTGACGGTGGCGTGCCAGTTGCCTGCCCACCCATCTGGGAGCGGCGGCGACGCTACCCACATACATGGCAAACAGCGCGAAGTCGCCCACGGTGAACGTGCCCGCCCGCATGCCTTCGGCGGCCAGAAGCAGTATCAGGCCGGTCGCCAGCGCGGTGGTGTTTATATTGAACGAATCCAACAGTTGAGTGAGCATATCATCCCTCAGCGCCGCTCTGCGCCTCCGGTCGTTCAGCACGCGCAGGTATTCGATAACGTGCCGCTCGGCAGAGGCCACCTTTATGGCCTGCACGCCGGCGAAAAGCTCGCCTATAAAGCCCGTAACCCGCGAGGTGGCAGCTCTGGACAGTTGGCGATAGTTTTTCAGGCGCGAGGTCATCAGGTTGGTAGCCATGATGATCAGCACCAGCGGCAGGGCTGCCACCACTGTGACCACCGGGTTTATGCTCAGCATGATGCCCACGGCTATCACCGTATACACTGCTTCGCCGGTGAGGTCCAACCAGCCGTCTATATATTCTATGGCGGCTTCCACATCATCACGGAAGGTGCTGACCACTTCTCCCGGCGGGCCGGGCAACGAGCGCGCCCCCGGCCCCTGCACCAGCCAACCCAGCATGTTGCGCCGTAGCAGGGCCTCTATGGTATACCAGAAGTCGGACCATGAGAACAAACCCCAGTACAGCACGGCGGCGCGCGCCAGTTGCGAGGCCGCCAGCAGGCCGAGCGCGGTCCACACGTTAACGCCTGCCGCCTGCTGGCCGGACAAGGCATCAAAGAACATACCGATGAACAGCCCCGCGCCCAGTGGGATGGCATAGAACAGCGTCCATATACCGAAGTTCAGCAGGTACTGCCATGGCCTGTAGCGCATTAGCATCCACATAGCCCTGCCCGTGGTCATGCTCTCGACCGGGGGTGTATGTGTTCGATCGTGCATATAAGGCTCCCTTTAGTTTTCACAGCTGTTATGTGCTCTGAATCCCTCTGTGTTGCCGTTGATTTAGCCCATTACGCATTACGCGGCCCGCCGTCCCTATACGAGCACCTCTTCCAGCCCCACGCGCAACAGATGGCTGAACTGGGACGAAGGGTCGGCCAACAGTTGCAGGCGCGGGCCATATTCCAGTATCCGTCCGTCCTGCAAGATCAATATGTGGTCGGCACGCTGCACGGTGCCCAGACGGTGGGCGATTACGATGCCGGTGCGGTCCCTGAGCAACCTGTCCACTGCCCGCTCGATCAGCTGCTCGGTAGCCGGGTCGAGTCTCGAAGACGCCTCGTCCAGAATGACCAGCCCGGGGTCTTTGAGGAACACCCGTGCGAAAGCCAGCAGTTGGGCTTCACCCGCCGACAGGCCGCTGCCGCCCGGCCCCAACTCGGTATCCAGCCCATGTGGCAGCGAAGCGTACCAGCGGTACAGGCCCAGTTCTTCGATCACCTGAAGGATGCGCCCGTCGGGCACTGTGCGGTCGAACAGGGTCAGGTTATCGCGCACGCTGGCCTGAAACAGTTGCACCTCTTGCGTTACCATACCGATGTGCGCCCTGAGGTCGTCCAGCCGCGCCATGCGGATGTCATGCCCGCCCACGCGAATAACCCCTTCCGCAGGGTCATACAGGCGGAAGAGCAGGCGCGTGACCGTGGTCTTGCCCGAACCGGTGCGCCCCAGCAGGCCGAGCACCTGTCCCGCCGGTAGGTGGAACGACAGGTCGCTCAACACCATCTCTTCGTCGCCGTAGCCAAACGATACTTGGTCGAACTGCACCGACAGCGCCCCTTCCGGAAAGGTCACGCCCGGTCCGTCCTTTAGCTCTACGGGCGTGTCGTACAACTGGCGGACCCGCCGGATGCCCGCGCCGGCCCGCTGAAACTCTTTGAACTGGTCGGTTATTTGCTCGACGGGGTTGTGCAGCATCTGAGTGTATTGGAAGAACAGGTAGACCGTGCCCAGCGTGATCTCCCCGACGTTGAACAGGTATGCTCCCAACCCCAGCGCCAGCACCGTGGCGGCGGTGAACATGGAGAAGATGATGCTCCACATGATGCCCTCGACCTGCCACACCCTGCGCCCCGTCCGGTACACTGTACGCATCACACGATACAGGCCGCGCATGGCGTGTGATGCACCGCCATTGGCGCGGATGTCGGCCAGACCCGATAGCCTCTCTTCCACAAAGCCAAACAGGTCGGCGTGCGCCTGACGCTCGGCGGCCATGGCAGGCACGGCAAAGTTGCGCACCCGGTTGAGCGCCCACGCCGAGCCCACTGCGAAAACGGCGAGGGCCAGCCCTACCCGCCAGTCTTCGCGAAGCAACATGATCAGCACCCCGGCCATCAACAGCAGGTTGCCCAGCACCTGTATCACGAACTGCGAGAAGAACTTGGACAGGGCGGTCACGTCCCCATCTATTCGCTCGATCATCTCGCCGGGGGTGTGCTTTTTGTGGAACGGCATGTCCAGTTGTAGGGAGTGCAGGGTCAGGTCCACCCTCAGCATGTTGGTGGCGGTCCAACCCACGTTCTCGCCCACATAGGTGGCCATCACCGCCATGAGTTGTGCAAAGATGGCTATGCCAAGAAACAGCCCGGCGGCCAGTGCGAGTTGTGACAGGGCACCCCCCTGCGTAGCAGTGTCTATAAAGTACCGGGCTATCTGTGGGTTAACCAGTTGTAGGGCGATGCCGCTCAACAGCACTACAGCCAGCAGCGCCACCCTGAGCCACTGTGGTCTGAGATACTTGCCGAGCAACTCGGTGTATTGTTTGAGTGGGATGTTCATCACAGTCGTTCCTCTATGGGTCACAAATTGCCAATACCTAACGGGTGATACCCCCATACCCCGTGGTGCACAATCAGGCTCATCGTCGCGCAGACGGCAAAAAGGCCGTGCATGCGCCTCACTTTCGTGGGCACCCACGGCCTCAACTCAATCCACCTTGGGTTGGTTCCCGGCGCACCGGAGCGAGAGGGGGAAGTCAAAGGCAGCATGAAAGCCGTGGGGCTTAACGGGAGCCTGCCACGGCCAGCCGGTGCATGCTATGCCATTTTCGCGGCAAATTCAACCGAAAACGGGCAGACTCCTCCCACGAGTGGCAGTTGTGTAGGGTAGGATGATAGCAGATGTGGTTCGCACCACCATCACCTCCATTTGCCCATCACCTCGAGGGGTCAGCATGTCCGTTCGGCCTAATACCAATTATATGAGCAGAGGCGATAAATAGCTGGGGGTACAGGGGCACTCCCCTGCCGGGGACGTGGGGGTGTCTCTCACTTCTCCCCCTTCCCACAATTTATAGCCTTTCTATAGAGAATTGGCATAACACGAGGTTAGTATAACAGCGCTGTGGGGCGGAGTCAATACGACTTCAGACCGAGATTCGGCCCCAATCAGGGGTCTTTATCTCTGGCGAAATGGGTAAGGGGCACGTTAGTGGTGGTACGGCTAGGCAGGGGCTGGGCCGGGTAAGCCCCCCGGAACTCGGCGGCGGCAGGCTTGAAGGTGCCGTCCAACCTCACCAGACCGAACCATGGCTCCACGCTCGGCTTGGTGGTCTTTGGGTCACCGGGTGGGTTGTCCCACAGCGTCCACTGGATCACACCTGCAAGCCCGGCGGCTCTGGCATCGGCCAGCATGGTGCGGTACAGGAACAGTTGCGTGGCCTCGTCGTAAGTAGCTCTGGGGCTGGAGAGCTGGGCGGGGCCTGTGGGCCAACCCATCTCTTCGAGCACTACAGGCTTGGTTGTACGGGCTTTGATGGCATCAATCTGGGTGCGCAGCCCACCCGCATCATACGAATGGAAACTCACGAAATCCACCACGTCTACTATACGCTGGCCTTGCGATCCCTGCACCCACAGCGTATCTGGTTGGCCCACGCCCACGGTGATGGGGTGCTGTTTGTCCAGCTTTCGGACCTCGGCGGCGATGTTGGATACCCAGTCCACCACCTTTTTACTGCCCCCGGGCTGTGCCCATGTGTAATAGTACTCCGGCTCGTTGTGCAGGTCCCAGCCCAGCACCCGGTCGTCTTCGGCAAAAGGGGTGATGATGCCCTGCAAATAATAGCGCTGGTATTTGAACTCGTCGGTGTTGTCAGGCGGAAAGCTATCGCTCCACTCGAAGAGTGTAAATAACACTTTCATGTTGTAGGACGAAGCTATCTGTAGGAATTGGGTCATCATGTTGACGATAGGCCCCTGCACTTTATAGCAGCGCGGGCCGTCGTCGCGGCATCCTTTGCCCCACACTACGCTCATAGCACGGCCATGGTCGTAGGGGATGCCAATGCGCACCACGTTCACGCCCAACTGTCGTGCTTTGTCCAACTCTTCCTTGATGAACGGCCCATCCCAGCGCACCCATGTGCCCACGAACGGGTGCTTGCTGTACCAGTAGTTGGTGCCCTTGAGCACCACCGGCTTGCCCGCATAATACAACCTGTCGCCCACCACCCGCACAAACGTATCCCCCTCGCCGGCGGCGTACCATGCCCGCCCATAGCGCCACTGGAAGTAGTGCCGGCCCACATTGCCCATCTGCACCTGCCAAGCAGGGTCGAAGCCCGGCACGTAGGTGAGCACACGCCGCTGGTACAACTGCACGAGCACCTGCGTGGGCTTGCCCCCGATGGGCACAGTGGTCCAGTACGCCTCTGTGATGGGAAAGCCCAGCAGGTACACCGGGTCGAACAAAGGCCCCTCCTGAAGCACACCCTTCTCGCTTACTGGACCGCGTGCCTGCATGAAGCGCACGAACACATCTGGGATGTTGTGGCCGGTCTGAGGACTATAAGCGGCATTGACCACATTGCTGGTGGGTAGCGTGCCCACCCGCCCTCCACGATCTATGGTGGCCACTACGGGCGCACCGATGGCGGGGGGCACTCTGCGGGCAGGACCGCCCGGCATTGATGCTACGCCGCTGAACGACGAATAGCGCGGGGCCGTGTCGAGGTCGGGCCTGCCCACTGCGTCCCCCGCCACCGGCACGTCGGCCGGAGTGCGCGTCTCATACTTATCAGGCCCAACCTGCACCCTGCCACTCACCAGTTCCACCACCAGCAGGCCGGTGGTGATAGCCCACGGGCTGGACGGGTCGGTGACGGCGTGGTTGACCTCCATGCGGGCTTTGTCGAAGTATTGGACCGTGCGGGTGTTGCCGGGTGCGCCTGCGAACGGCTCGGCGCGCACCTCGCCCGGCTGTGGGCCCCACAGCCACGAGCGAGCCACCTGACCGAGCGCCACCGGCAGATCGGCACGCGCCCACACTTGCTGAAATTGAGGGTGGGCGAACGCCGTCTCCGGCATGCCGGCATTCGCACCGGCATCGGCATTGGCGCGCGTGCCGGCACTCACACCGGCATATGGAGCAGCAGGGCTGGAGGCGGTTACCGGACTCACGGTAGGCATCAACAACCCGGCGACCAGCCACAGGGTGAGGCTCAGGCTAAGGGCGCGCAGATGGCGCATAGGACTACCTTTCTGGTCGAGAAGAGAAGCAAGCAGGTAAGCCACGCCCGCTCATTATGCATAAGGGCAAACTCAAACGGCCCCATAGATCGGGGAATGGGACCGCGAAGCTATTTTCGCACAGCGGGTGGTGGGCTGTCAATAGGAAATTCGGCGGCAATCGTCCTTCCCCCTCGCCCCCGGCCCTATTCCCCTGTGGGAGAAGGGAGTTGTGGGTTTGCCGTGCAGTCGCCGGGTAGCAGGGGTTGAGGGTTGCCATCAGGCACATATAAGTTATCACCGGCAGTCTTCGACCGTCGAGGACACGAACACCGGACTGTGCCTGTCGGTTAGGTTCACCACCTGAGCGCCACTTGCCTGCACAAGATGGTGGGGCGTGATCATGATTTCTTCGCCCCAACGGCCCGCGCCCACACCGAGCACAGGCTCTTGCATGAGCGCGGCGTCAATGAAGGTGCGGAAACCTTCGGGCTGCCACGAGAAGGGAGGGATGGAACCGATCTCATACCCTGTGGTGGCCTTGACCACCTCAGGGCTTGCCAGTCGAATGTTGCGCGAGCCAAGGGCCTTCTTGAGATGCCCGGATATAGCGCTCTGGTCGCCGCCCAACATCACCAGTACGCGCTCGCCCGCGTCGGTCTCGAAGATCAGGGTCTTGACCATCTGGCGCTCCCTGTAGCCAAGAGCACGCGCCACGTTAGCCGCGCCCTTCTCGGTGGAGGGCGGAAATGTAAGACGCCTGTAGGGAATGTTCAACCGGTCTAAATAGGCATGGGCTTCCAGCGTATCCACAGTCTGGTCTCCCCGGCAGTTGTTGTGTTACGTCTATTTTTTACCAGACAACCGGCCTAGTTGCCACCCCACCCGGCCCGGTCTGGCTTGAATCTTGCTGGTACAACAGGTGGCAGACATCCGTCTCCTCGAACAGTTCATATGGACAGACGTTCGGGCGTTCGGGGCAGGTCGGGCTGTGTGTCCAAGCAACAAGCATGGCTACCTATAGCTCAAATTTCAATTTGCACGAAAGGAGAACGAAAATGGCTCACGTTGAGGACAGCATCGAGGTGAATGTGCCGGTCAGCACTGCCTACAACCAGTGGACCCAGTTTGAGCAGTTCCCCAGATTTATGGAGGGCGTGAAGCAAGTCCGTCAGCTCGACGATAAACGATTGTTCTGGCATGCCGAGATCGCCGGCAAAGACAAACAATGGGAAGCCGAAATCTACGAGCAAGAACCCGACAGGGTGATAGCATGGCGCAGCACATCAGGCGCGCCGAACGGAGGTCGCGTGACCTTCGAGCCGCTCGGCCCCAACCGCACGCGCGTGAACGTGCGTATAGAATACGAGCCTGAGGACTTCGTTGAGAAGGCCGGGGATGCGCTCGGCATCGTCAAAGCCCGTGTGCACGGCGACTTGCAGCGCTTCAAAGAGTTCATCGAGTCCCGGGGCACTGAGACCGGCGCGTGGCGTGGCGAGATACACGGCACGCAGGTAGAACATCAGGGTCCGGCCTCTTAACGGTGCTACACTGCATATGCAGTGCAGTGCAGTGCAGTGCAGTTAAAAGCGTTGGAGCGCGGGCGTCTCACCCGCACGCTGATCCCCACTGTCAGCGGGTGAGACGCCCGCGCTCCTAGCCGGTATAATACCTATTACCCATAGTGCTACTTTATGGCACTTTATGGCACTTTGCGTGCAACAGCAGGAGGAAGGGTTTGGGAAGGGCTGTGCCCTCACCGGCCCTCCATTTCCCCGCATCGCAAGGATGGGTTTGTACAGCCTCCCATTCACCCTTCAGAAGCGCGAGCGGCCGATGCATTCAATGGCACCTGAGGGCATAGGACCCAGCCCGGATCGTCCTAAATCCATGTGGTCCTCTATCAGCCTTGAAGCAGGGACTCCCCTCCATCAATGTACACCTCGGTGCCGGTGATGTGGCTCGCAGCATCGGATGCCAGAAACAGCACCAACCTCGCCACATCTTCGGGACTGCCCGGCTTGCCGCCGGTAAGCACTGTGGTACCCCCGTGATATTCCACCGGATAGCGTATCCTCTCGATGTTGCGGTGCTGGCCGCTCTCATCTATGTTGGTGTGGATGGCCCCCGGACACACGACGTTGACGCGGATGCGCCAGCGAGCTAGCTCCAGCGCCACCATCTTGGCGAAGGCCACCTGTGCGGCCTTGGAGCACGAGTAAGCGGTGGCCCCGACGTTGCTGAAGATGCGCGTGCCGTTGACCGACGAAGTGATGATGATAGAGCCGCCCTGCTTCTTGAGGTGGGGCACCGCGTATTTGACGGTTAGGAAGGTGCCCTTGAGGTTGATGTCCAGCGTGCGATCCCACTCATCCGGTTCGATCTCCTCGATGGGCGCCCACACACCGTCAATGCCGGCGTTGGCGAACACAATATCCAGCCGGCCCCACGTGTCCACCAGTGTCTGCACCGCTGTCCGCATGTGGTCGGGCTGCGACACATCGGCCACCAGTGCCATAGCCTCGCCCCCTGCCTCCCGGATGCCATGCACCACCTGTTGCAGTTCATCCTTGGTGCGGCTGAGCGCACCCACTCTGGCCCCCTCTCTTGCGAACAGCTCGGCCGTAGCGCGACCTATGCCCGAACCCGCCCCGGTCACGAGGGCCACTTTGCCTTCAAGCCTCATACAGCCCCTCTTTCTCGGCGCGTTGCCCCGCCATGTCCTCTATCTCGCCGGCAGTTCATGAGCATGAACAAGCCCGCAACGCGGGTGCACCACACCGTCTTCACGCATTCATATACTTATAGCAGTACTTTTGTACCATAATCGCATCCGTAAATGTTGACAGCAGGATGAATGGTACGCTATAACGCCGATTGTAAGCAAGTCGTGCCTTCGTGCCCACGTCCTATGTGAGGGCATGCGGGCAGCAGGCTGGTGGGTCAAAGGAGGCCATTATGCACGGGCGCTGTGTTCGCGCGTGGAAGGAGGTCTAGAGTTGCTCAAACGAAAGGTCGCGCCTGCGCTGGTGCTCGCATTAGCGCTGTTTATGCTGGGCGGCATGCCTGTGCTGCTCTCGCATTCGGTCGGCAGAGTGAGCGCGGAACCCACGCGCAGGCAGACAGGAGGTGTGCGCTTCCTGACCCTGCCCTTCACCGACCCGCGCATTGTCGTGCAGCAGGGCTGGATATATTCGTGGGGTAACGAGCACAAAGGCATAGACTATGTGCTGGGCGGGCGCGACGCGGGCAGGTGGCAGAGCTTCGATGTGGTAGCCGCCGCAGACGGAGAGGCCTGCGGCAACTGCACCTCCCGACAGGGCAACGCCGTATGGATCAAGCACAGCGTCAACGGCCAGACCTACTACACCTACTACGGCCATCTGGCCTCTATCGAGCCGGGCATACCGATCGGCAGTCAGCAGAACACGGTGCGGGTGCGGCGCGGCCAGAAGATTGGCGTGGCGGGTGACACTGGCTCAGACAGCATTCACTTGCACTTTCAGGTGAGCTACGGGCATACCCCGGTCGACCCTTACGACCTGTGGACCACCCGCGAGCCTTATGCCCCCGGCTGCGCGTCCTGCCAGATGGGCGCGGCCTATCTATGGACCACCAGCCCGCCCAGCCTGCCTTCCGGCGAGGTGACCACCCAGTCGTGCACCCTGAACTTCGAGCAGACTACGCAGGGCACTATCACCGACGCCGCGCCGGAGGTGCGCTACTGCGTGAGCGCTTCGGCGGGTGATTGGCTGGCGGCACGCATGTTTGCCGTGGACGGCGCACCACTCGACACATACCTCAAATTGTACGGGTCGGACGGCACACTGCTGGCTGCTGATGATGACGGCGCACAGGTGGACACCAACTCGTTCCTCGTGTACAGGCTTCCCGCAGATGGCACCTACGAACTTGCAGCCACGCGCTTCGCCGGGCAAGGGGCTTACCGCCTGCGGCTGGAGAAAGGTTCCAAGAGCGCGCTGGGCGACCTGAACCGCGACTGCGTGGTCAACAGCGCCGACCTTCAGCTTATGTCTGGCTTGCTGGGCAGTGCCGACCCATCCGCCGACCTGAACCTCGACGGTAGGGTAGACGAAGCGGACGGGCGGATTCAGTTCCTGCGGCTGGGCCGAGGCTGTATGAAACTCGCCCCTTAGTGCATATCCATGCAAGATGTTGGGGAAGGGCAGGCCGGGGGAAGCTGCGCCCTCCCCAAACCCCTCCAAGTAGAATCAGGATGTGGGTCGTAGGTCAGCGCACGATCAATACCGAGCACGGAGCATAGCGGGTGACCTAGTCGGCGGTGGTGCCCGTGAAGCGCCCCCATATCCCGAGTGGCCGCGTAGTGGGGTAGTCGCTTGATCACCGACAGCACCTCCATGTAAGCTTGCTGTTCCGCGGCCGACCCCAGCACCAATATGGGAAAGGTAAAGAGCCGGGGACATTTGTACCCCCACGCCCTCGGACAGGGGGCTTAGATCAGCCCCTTGTCAACCCCCGGTTGTTGGTAGAAGCATGCCAGACAAGCCTATTGACTATGGCAGGCGGATGTGATAATGTTAGAGCAGATCGTTTCCCATTCACCCGAGTGGGAGCACTACGATATACTGGAACTTAGGAAGGAGAAACAAACATAGCTCGAGAATTCAGAGTAAACGAGCGCATCCGGGCGAGGGAAATCCGCCTCGTGGGGGACAACGGCGAAAACACCCTCATGTTCACCAGAGACGCGCTGGCGCTGGCCCGCGCGCGAGGTCTAGATCTGGTTGAGGTCGCCCCAAACGAGAACCCGCCCGTATGCAAGCTCATGGACTATGGCAAATTCCGCTACGAGCAAACCAAGAAAGAGCGGGACTCGCGCAAGAGCCAGAAGCAGGTGGTCGTCAAAGAGGTGCGCTTCAGCCCCAAAATTGACGAACACGACATTGATTACCGCACAAAGATGGTGCGGCGCTTCCTCAACGAGGGCTACAAGGTCAAGCTGACTGTCAAATTCAAGGGTCGCGAGCTGGCCCACCCAAATCTGGGTCGAGACGTGCTTGAGCAGGTGCGTCTCATGCTGGGCGACGATGTGATAATCGAGTCGCCCATCAAGATGGAAGGCAAGAACATGACTATGGTGGTCTCTTCCCGCCCGCCAAAGGGAGGGGGCAAACCGCAGCGTGCCGCCGATATAGCTACCAACCCAGCACCCACAACCCCGGCCCCCCAAGACCGACATGCACAGAGCCAACCCGCTCCCACCGAACCTGTCGCCGCCGGCAGCACGCAGACCCATTCGGAACAGTAGGGTAATAACTTCGTAAGAAGTCGGGCGGCTGCATATGCAACCGCCCGCTCTGTATCTGCCTGCCGGCCGCCCTCATGCCCATCCTCATGCTGCTCACCCCGGTTACCAAAGAGTTGAGCCGGCCACTTGTTGATCGGACCAGACCAAAGTCCTATGGCACTGTACTGCATGCGACCGACGCGAAAAACGCAGGCATGTGATAGGATAGCATTGGGTGAGAGGGCCATCCCCCACCCGCGGCTACACAGGTTTGAAAAGGAACAGGCAGGTGAGCAAAATGGAGCTCTTGATGTTTGCCCTCGTGCTGGCGGCATTTGCCGTGCTCGCCACTCTTTATGGCGTTGACAGCCGGGACATGAACCCCTACCCCAACGGACAGAGGACATTCGGCGTACTGCGCTAGACGGCGCAGCGATTCAGCGATGCAACTTCAGTAACCGTCCAACGTTAATATAGTCAGATTTGCTGATACTGAGGGTGCAAGTAGTCGTAGTTCCAAAGTCCTATATGCCCCTAGGCATCCTTGCTCATTTCGATGGTAACCGGGGGGCGGTACAATAACCATAACCATACAGGGCCGAGCATAAAACCACACCAGAAAGGAGGCCGGAGATGATAGAGATAGCTCTGGGGCTGGCAGCGCTGATCGCGTTGGACTTGTTCACGGCCTCCAAACGCCGCAACCGCCGTACCAGATAAACACATCAGGGGCACCCGATCGGGTGCCCCTGATGTGTTTAGTGCCGGGCACAGCTAACACTACACCACTATATTGACCAGCCGACCGGGCACGTAGTGTACCTGTCGCGGCGGCTTACCGTTCAAGTACTGCTTGATGCGCTCGCGCTCCAGTGCCGCCTGCACCGCCTCTTCTTGCGTGACGTCGGCAGGCAATTGCATGCGGTCGCGCACCTTGCCGTTCACCTGCACAGCGATGGTCACGGTGTCCACAGCGGCCAGTTCCTCGTTGAACTGCGGCCAAGGCTGCATGTGCACACTGCCCATTCCCCCGCTCCTTTGCCACAGTTCCTCGGTGATGTGTGGGGCCATCGGGGCCATCAGCAGCAGCAGGTTGGTGGCCGCGTGCGAGTAGGCGATCGTCTGCGGGCCGTGCGCATTGCGGTAATCTTGCATGGCGTTAGCCAACTCCATAATGGCGCTTACCGCGGTGTTGAAGTGGAAGCGCTCGATGTCGTCCGTGACCTTGCGGATGGTTTGGTGCACCTTCCTCAGCAGGTCGCGGTCCGCTCGCGAATAGTCGCCCACGACGCGTTCAGCACCCTCGGCAGCCGAGCCGACTGTGACCCCGCCATCGTACAGCCGCCACACGCGGTGCAGGAACCTGTGCATGCCTTCCACGCCCCGGTCGCTCCACTCGGCGTCCTCATCGGGCGGGCCGATGAACAGGATGAACAGGCGGCCCGTGTCGGCCCCATACTTCTCCACCATGTCGTCCACGGGCACGACGTTGCCTTTGCTCTTGGACATCTTGGCACCATCTTTGGTGATCATGCCCTGAGTGAACAGGCGCATGAACGGCTCGTCCACGCCCACCAGCCCGGCATCGTACAGCACCTTGGTGAAGAAGCGCGCATACATCAGGTGCAATATAGCGTGCTCCACTCCGCCCGTGTACTGGTCCACCGGCATCCAGTAGTCCACCAGATCGCGCCGGAAGGGGGCCTGATCGTTGTGAGGGTCGCAGAACCGCAGGAAGTACCATGACGAGTCCACGAAGGTGTCCATGGTATCTGTTTCGCGTCTGGCGGGGCCGCCGCACTTTGGGCAGGTGGTATTGACGAACTCCGGCACACGGGCCAGAGGGGATTCTCCACCGGGCCGAAATTCCACGTCCAGAGGTAGCTCGACGGGCAGTTGCTCGGCGGGCACAGGCACCTCGCCACACCGCTCGCAGTACACGATGGGAATGGGCGCACCCCAGTACCTTTGCCGGGAGATCAGCCAGTCGCGCAGGTGGTAGTTGACCGCCCGGCGGCCCTTGCCCTCGGCCTCCAACAGGGCGATGATAGCCTCTTTGGCCTGCTCCACATTCATGCCGTTCAGCGGACCGGAATTGACCATGCGCCCGGGCCCAACGTACACCGGCACGCTGGCTCCCTGCTTGTACACAGGGGCCACAGCCGGGTCGGTACTGCCCTGCGGCACCTCGCCCTCCGGCTCCACCACCGTGACGATAGGCAGTCCGTACTTCAGGGCGAAGTCGTAGTCGCGCTCGTCGCTGCCGGGCACGGCCTGAATCGCTCCGGTGCCGTATGTCAGCAGTACGTAGTCGGCGATCCATATGGGGATGCGCTGACCGGTCATGGGATTGATGGCGTAGGCGCCGGTGAACACGCCGCTCTTCTCCTTCTCGGTGGACAGCCGCTCGATCTCGGTCTCCCTGCGGGCTTGCTCGACGTAGCGTTGCACTTCTTCGCGATGATCCGGGGTGGTTATCAACTCCACCAACGGGTGCTCCGGGGCCAGCACCATGAAAGTGGCCCCGAACACCGTGTCGGGCCGCGTGGTGTACACCGTGATAACCGCGTCGTGCCCCTCCACTGGAAAGTCAATCTCGGCACCAGTGGAGCGCCCGATCCAGTTGCGCTGCATGGTCTTGACCCGCTCCGGCCAACCCTCCAGCTTATCCAGATCGTCCAGCAGGCGGTCGGCGTACTGGGTGATTCTGAAGAACCACTGCACCAGATCCTTCTTGGTGACCTCGGCGCCACACCGCTCGCATCTACCGTCAATCACCTGCTCGTTAGCCAACACGGTCTGGTCTCTGGGGCACCACCACGCGGGGGCCTGCTTGCGATAGGCCAGACCGCGCTCGTACATCAGCAGGAACATCCACTGGGTCCATTTGTAATAGTCAGGCAGGCATGAAGTCACCTCGCGGTGCCAGTCGTACACGATGCCCATTTTGAAAAACTGCTCTTTCATGCGCCGGATATTGTCCATCGTGCGCACCGCCGGGTGGATGCCCTCCTGAATGGCCGCGTTCTCGGCTGGCAGGCCGAACGCGTCCCAACCCATGGGGTTCAGCACGTTGTAGCCCTGCATCACCTTGTAGCGGGCTATCAGGTCGCCGATGGTGTAGTTGCGCATATGCCCCATGTGCAGGTCGCCCGATGGATAGGGAAACATCACCAGTGCGTAGAATTTGGGCTTGTGGGGGTCCGGCTCCACGAAGTACATTTCGGAATCCTGCCAGAACTTCTGCCATCGGGGTTCGATGGCCTGTGGATTGTATCTTTCGTTGTCCGTCATCGTACCAGCCTCCTTGATCTTTGCATCTACATCTATACCTGTCTATGCTCAGCCACAGAAACTGCTCAGTTCCTTCACCACCAAGTGTAAGGCGTTGAGCGACGCAAGCGCATCGCCGGGGATTTCGAGGCTGTGGTCTGCGCCGTCAACCACAATGGCCTCTCCACCGGTTGCCGACTGCACCTCGGCCAGCAGGTGCGGGTCGTAGTGGGGGTCGGCACTGCCTATCACGAAGAGCGAGCGGCCTGCCCACCGGCTGATCTGAGCGAACAGGTGTTGGTACTTGAGCAGTGGGGTGAGCCACACCGCAGAGGCTCCGCGCAACCGCTCATCGGCGCTCACCAGATGTCCCATGCCCAGCGTGCCCAGCGACTTACCCACCAGCGTCACCTTCTCGTATGCGCCCTGCGCGAGCGCGGTGTTGACCGCTGAGGTCACATCGGTGATGAACCACCGGGCACGCTCTTCTTCGGAGGCCGCCTGAAAATCGGCCCTGCGAGTATAGGAATATTCCACGGCCAGCACGTCCATACCCTTGCCCTGCATCACAAGCCTTGCATAGTAGAGCAGAGGCATGTGCGCGGTGTAGCCTACGCCCGGCAGTATGATCCCAAGGCTTTGGGCCTTGGTCTCTTGCCTGTAGAAGGTATTGGGCACAGCCTCACCCCGCCAGCCCCCTATGTCCAACGTTTCGATCGCCATAGGTTCAACCTATGTGTGATGGCTGTGTTTGAAAAGTCTCCAATAGGGGTGCTCTCCGCTTCCCAACTTGAGCGACCACAAGGGTCACGCCTACGGCAAGGTCATATGAATTAGAGGACACCCCCGTACATTCTTTATCGCTACAAACAAAAACGCCCTTCGTCCGTCAAGGACGAAAGGCATGCACATCTACCTTCCGCGGTACCACCTTGGTTGGCGCTCGCAGGTAGCGAAACGCCCCCTTAAGTGCGCTGTATCGGGCGCACCCGGCACCGGCTCAGGAACCCGGCATAGCCGATAGTTCGTTCACCGTGCGGCTCCCCGGCGAGTTCGGCCACTGCCTGCATGCGCGCATAGCGCTCAGGCGTCCAATGCAGGGCTTGCACCACCCCCTGCTCGCTGTGTGCGGACCGGCCTACTACTCCGGTTCATCGCCATGCCTATATATTCGGTTGGATCGGTATGTATATTATACGCAAGCCGCACTGCACTGTCAATCGGGCTTGCGACCGAGATTCCACCTCGCGGCTAAGCTCCACCAATATGGGGGGAAGTAAAGAACCGGGGGACATTTATACCCCGCACCCCCGGACAGGGGTGGATCTACGCCCCTGCCAACCCCCGTTAGTGGTGGCACCTGTGACCGAGGTTCTGGGGGCAATGCTCAAGGGTTTTCACCCCGCGCATTGAACTGGGCATTGAACTGGCGCTGCCGCGCCCACTCCTCCATGCGCTGACGCAGGCGTGCTTCGAAACCCCGGTCGGTTGGGCGGTAATATCGTCTGCCCTTGAGCGAATCCGGCAGGTGGTCCTGCTCGACCTGAGCGCCCTCGTAATCATGGGCATATTTATAGCCCCGCCCGTAGCCCAGAGCCTTCATCAGGCCGGTCGGGGCATTGCGTATGTGCAGGGGTACCGGCTCGTTCTTCGTTCGGGCTACGTCCTCCTGCACCGCGCTGTACGCTCTGTACACGGCGTTGCTCTTGGGCGCAAGGGCCAAATACACCGTGGCCTCGGCAAGCGCGAGGTTGCCCTCAGGCATGCCGAGGAAGTGCACCGCCTGTTGAGCCGCCACACATATGGTGAGGGCATGCGGATCGGCCAGACCGATGTCTTCGGTTGCCATACGAATGAGCCTGCGGGCCACATACAACGGGTCTTCCCCGGCTTCTAGCATCCTGCCCAGCCAGTACAGTGCGCCGTCCGGGTCGGAATCCCGCACCGACTTGTGCAATGCTGATATGGCATCGTAGTGGGCATCGCCGGCCCGGTCGTATTGGAGCCAGCGTTGCTGGGCCGCGTCTTCGATCGCCGCCAGATCGATCACCCTCTCGCCCTCTTTACTTGCTGGGGGCGCAGCCGAAACGGCGGCAAGCTCCAGAGTGTTGAACATTCGGCGGGCATCCCCATCGGCAATCCTGAGGAGGTGGGCACGAGCCTCGTCGGTTAGGCTGACCTTCAGAGATGCAAGGCCATGCTCGGCTTGGAGGGCGCGGTCTATAAGCAGGCTCAGGTGCTTATCGGACAGAGGCCTCAGCACCACCACTCTGGACCGAGAGAGGAGAGCTGAGTTCACTTCGAACGAGGGGTTTTCAGTGGTCGCACCGATCAGCACGACCGTGCCGTCCTCCACATATGGGAGGATAGCATCTTGCTGGCTCTTGTTGAAGCGGTGAATCTCGTCAATGAACAGTATGGTGCGTTGGCGGTTGCTCTGGTAGCGATCGAGGGCATCGCGGACGATTTTGCGCAGGTCCGCCACACCCGCAGAGACCGCGCTGACCGGTGCGAAATAGGCATCGGTCACCCCGGCGATCACGCGCGCGAGCGTGGTCTTACCGCTGCCCGGTGGCCCCCAGAGGATGAGCGATGGCACACGGTCTGCCTCTATCGCTTTGCGCAAAGACTTGCCGTGCCCCAACACGTGGTCTTGGCCGAGGATTTCGTCAAGCGTGCGGGGCCGCATGCGGGCGGCCAGCGGCACGTCGAACAGGTGCGGGGGCGGGTCAGGCGCATCTAAATTAGAACGTTTGTGCATGCTACCATTATAGCACACACCTGCCTACAGGGCGATATTTTCCTCAACCATCCGGCCATAATTAAGAGAAAGATGAGGGCCAGAAGGGCTTCGCCCGCTCCAGACCCTCCTCCTGCCATACACAAAGCGCCACATGACTGTCAAGATTCTTCGTCGGCTACTTTTGCTTTTCCTTTCGGCACCTCCGGGGGCAAGTGGCCCAGCGGTATGGGCGCTTCCGGGTCCCAGTCGAACAGCTCGGCAAACTCCACAGGGAGTTGTGACAGCACGTCTCGGAACTCGTCAGGGGGCAGGGCAACGCGCAGCGTGCTCAACACCGCTCTGGTATGCAGCACCCCCACAGGCGCTTTTACCCCTTCGCGCTTGCTGACCCGCCGGTAGAACTCTTGCAATGGAAAAGAATGGGCGTTCTCATCATCGCCTTTATCCAGATACTTTTTGAATTCGGGGGGTATGCGCGCCGCTATATCTCTGGCTTCGCCGCCAGATATGCGCTCGGCCAGCGTTCGAAGCGCCGCTTCTATGGCCACCAGCGCCTCTTCTGCCGAGCCTATGTCACCACGCCTTCGCACCATGCCCACGAACTCTTCGAACCCCATCCTCCTGTGCTCTGTGTGAGCCATCCTATTACCCTCCTGCTCGTGCCCTTCCTGCCCTCTGTTTCTATTCCACTTGCTTCTCCGGGCGCTTGTGAAAAATCTGCCGCAGGCGGGTCAGCGATTGTTGGGCCAGCGACTGCATCTCGCGATGGAAGAAAGGCGCCATCAGCCCGCCGAACAGCCCGCCGAGAGCGCCGCTCATCTTGTAGTCTAAAGTAAACGTTACCCGCGTGGCCGGTGGGTCGTCGCCCACAGGTTCCAGTTCCCAGCTATTACGACTGAGCACCGCACCGTCGCTCATGCTCACCATGCGTCTGGGCGGCACGTATGTGATGATTCGGTTGCGCACGTGCAGTGGCATACCGTGAAACTGGCCCTGAAGCTCCACTATGGCCCCCACACCCCTTTCTGTGTGGCTCAGCAATCTGGCCGAGGTAAAGTGCGGTTGTACAACGGGTATGTTCCGATAGTCCGCGATAAAATCGAATATCTCCTCGGCGCGGGCGGGCACGACCACCGATGCGCTGATCGTGGGCATATGCGAGGCTCCTGTCATTCGCTGGATTGGCGAGGGTCCACAGGCTTTTCAACGCTGGGGTGCATGGGCACGGGCGGGTTTGACGGCACATATACCCAACGCCGCCGCCTGATCAACACTACGGTGACCAAGACGGCGATGCCAAGCAACAAAGCCCCGACGATGAGCATCACCGTGAAGAACCAAGCCACGGGGTTATAAGCGGGGTTGTATTCAGAGCCATCCTCCCTTTGTTCGGCGGGCGTATTCGTGCCGGCATCCGTGCCGCTAATTGTACCCGCACTCTCTGCCACCTCATAGGGCAGCCATTCCCGCCATTGGCGGTCAAGCTCATCAACCTTCACCCCAAGCCCCGCTTGCAAAGCCTCGTCATAGGTCACTCCCTGCCGGAACGCCACTACGGTCTTGGCAAGCCTGTCGCGCCCATACCGCTCGTCCTCCAGAATGAACTGCACCACGCTACGGCTCTGCACATATGAGATGCGCGCGGCCTCTTCATCTGCCGGGAACGACCCCGACAGCGCCCGCAGCGGCAGCAACTGCCCCTCTTCGGCGGCCTTCCTGAGCAGTTCCTCATCAGTGGAGTCCTGCGTCTCCTGATTATACGTAGCCAACCCTTCGTCCAGCCACGTGGGCGGCACGTTGTAGGGGTTGCGCGTAGCCTGATACAGCACCAGATGGCTCAGTTCATGCGGGATGATGCGCCTGATCTCGCTGTCCGCCGCATGGTCGTCCGGTATGGCCGCCAGCACCAGCGCCAGTTGTGGGTAGGCCTTGCCACCCACCCATTCAGGTATATGTTTGGGTAGTGCGCTAGCCAGTTCATCCTGACTTTCATAAACCCATATGTGGGCTTGCCGTTGCAGGCCGGTTCCGATGTCCCGCTCCAGCCTGTCCAGAGCCGCCGAAGCGGTTGCCAGCAACAATCGGCCGAACTCGTCGCTTCCGCTGTACCAGTGTGTGATTACCCGCTCTTGCGCGTCCGCCAGCTCTCGCCACTCATATCGCTCGTCCACCAGCACGAAACTGTCGGTAGGCGTATCTACTACATCGCCAGACGGCCCCACAAGCGACCAGTAATAGGCAACTGTCGCGCCGGGCGGGATGTAGTGCGTGCCCAAATCGAGGCTCAGCTTCACGTCTACTTCGATGGCTGGCCCCTCTACCTCCGCCTCCACACTCGACGTCACCGGCTCGCCCACCAGTTGATAGTTGAGCAAGGCCCGTTGTATCTCGAACCCCCTCACCCCGCGCGCCCGTAAGCGGAATTGTATGCTGTCGGGGAAATCCGGGCTGGCGCTCTGCTCGGCTATTTGCACCTCAGGATTTAGAGAGAGGTCGTCGGTAAGGCCGGCAGTGGGTACGGGTGTTGCAGTGGTAGTGGCGGCTTGCCACGACCCCGCATTGTACGCCGGGTGGGAGCGCCATGGGGGAACCCCCGAAGCGGCCGCCTGCGGGTTGAAAAGCCACAGCCCCAGCCCCATACACAGGCCAATCATCAGGCCACGAGTAAGAGCCGCCGGTCCGCATCGTGGGCACTGCCCCTGCCGCAGCCACCGGACGACGCTAACCGATGCTACTGCCGGCCCAGTTTCCATTTCAAATACGCCTCGATGAACCCGTCAATGTTGCCGTCCAGCACGGCGGTGGGGTTGGTATCTTCATAGCCCGTGCGGTGGTCTTTGACCAGCGTGTAGGGGTGCAGCACGTAAGAGCGTATCTGACTGCCCCACCCTACCGGCTTGTGTTCGCCCTTCAGGCGGGCCTGCTCCTCGGCACGGCGCGCCTCCTCGATCTCCCACAGCCTCGCCCGCAAGATGCGCATCGCGGTCTCGCGGTTCTGCAACTGGCTGCGCTCGTTCTGACAGGTCACCACGATACCGGTGGGCAGGTGCCGTATCCTCACGGCGGTGGAGGTCTTGTTGACGTTCTGCCCGCCCGCCCCCTGAGAACGATAGAACTCCTCTTCTATGTCCTCGGGGTTGATGACCACCTCAGCCTCGTCCTCTACTTCGGGGAGCACCTCCACCAGTGCGAAAGAGGTGTGCCGCCGGTGGGCCGCGTCGAATGGAGACAGCCGCACCAGCCTGTGCACGCCCGCCTCGGCCCTTGCGTAGCCATATGCATAGGGGCCTTTGATCAGGATGGTGGCGCTCTTGATGCCTGCCTCGTCCCCCTCGGTCATGTCCAGCAGTTCCGTAGAATAGCCTCTTTGCTCGGCCCACCGCAGGTACATCCGAAGCAGCATCTGCGCCCAATCCTGCGCCTCGGTGCCACCCTCCCGCGCATGCACCGACAAGATAGCGTTGCTGATGTCGTGCGGCCCGCCGAGCATCAGAGACAACTCCAACTTCTCGACTTCAGAGCGCAGTTGGTGGGCGTCGCGCGCCACCTCGGCGATTACCTCTTCGTCGTTCTCGGCCACCGCCAGCCGCAAAAGCTCGTCCAAGTCGGCCACGCGCCTCGACAGGCCGCGCCAGCGGTCAACTTGCTCTTGCAGTTCGGTCAGCCGGCGCATGGCCGACTGCGCGGCCCGCTGGTCGTTCCAGAAACCCGGCTGCTGAGACTGCTCGGTTATGTGGGCTATCTCGGCTTCTTTGGTGGGCAGGTCAAAGACGCACCTCGATGTCGTGGATTCGGGTGCTCAAGTCCTTTATGACCTCTTCGAGGTTCTCTGTAGATATGGGTGTCACTGACATATTCGAAATACCTTGTACCCTTCAAGAATTTGGCCTTGCGCATTCAACCCATACGTCGCTGTGCTGTCCCCCTATGAAAGGGGTGAGGGTTGCCATCAGGTAGATAGGGGTAACCACTCGATAAATCATGTCTCTCCAAGGGCCGATTAAGTATACCACAATCACAGCCTATAGCCTTTGGCTTTGACTGGTAATAGTTCTACCAAACATCGGGGGCCAAGCGGCTTTGCACCTGCCGGCTTGGGCGTGCTATAATTTGCCATACCATAGCATGCCTATCATTGCACGGTGGTGTGTGTCGCGCCTGCGCCCATGTGGGCGAGGCCGAGCTTGCCCGCTCCATCGTGGCGTGCTAAAAATGTATATGGGAGTTGCATGTACAGAGGCCTGACGGTATCCGTGGTGATACCATGCTTTAACGAAGAGCGAGGCATTGCCGCCGTCCTCAAATCCATGCCTGATTATGTGGATCAGGTCGTGGTAGTGGACAACAATTCCACCGACGAGACCGGTCGCATCGCCAGAGAGCTGGGTGCAGAGGTAGTATTTGAGACCAAAAAGGGCTATGGCAACGCATATCAGGCGGGCTTCCCACTCGCACGGGGCGACATCATAGCCACTGCCGATGGCGACGGCACTTACCCTACCCATTCCATTGGCCCTATCATTGACTACATGCTGGCCAACGGCTACGATTTCGTCTCGGCGAGCCGCTTCCCACTACGCAACCCCAGAGCCATGCGCTTCCGCAACGTGCTGGGCAACAAGATACTCACCTATACCACCCGTCTGCTGTGGTTGCGTTGGATAGCCGACTCTCAATCGGGCATGTGGGTCTTCCGGCGGGACCTGCTCAAGCACATCCACCCGCGCAGCGAGCGCATGCCCTTCTCGGAAGAGATCAAGATCGAGGTCTTCGAAAAGCCTTACCTGCGCTTCGGCGAGTATCACATCGACTATCATGAGCGCATAGGCGAAACCAAGCTCTTTGCGTGGAAGGACGGCTTCGAAAACCTGCTCTTCCTGTTTAAGCGCAGGCTCCTGTGGAAGCACAAGCACCCCAAGCGTATGGCACGCAAAATACGAGCGCAAAATCGCACACAATCATGAAGTCCAAATCCCTGAACATCTTCCGTGTGAGCGAACTGGCAGTGTATCTGCGCGAACTGCTGGAGAGCAACGAAGCGCTGTACGACTGCTGGGTAGCAGGCGAGGTGTCTAACGTATCCCAGACGGGATCGGGGCACTATTTCTTCACCATCAAAGACGAGGCTGCCCAGATGCGGTGCGTGCTGTTCCGCCAGAAGGCTATCTGGCAAACCGTCCTGCCCCAGAACGGCGCGGCAGTGGTAGCCCATGGCTACGTCTCCCTGTACGAAGCCACGGGCAACCTGCAACTGTACGTGGATATGCTTCAGGAAGAAGGGCAGGGGGCGCTTTTCCTTGCGTTCGAACAGCTCAAAGCCCGGTTGGAAGCACAAGGGCTGTTCGCCGAAGAGCGCAAGCGCCCGCTGCCCCTCTTCCCCCGCCGTATAGGGATCGTCACCTCGCCTCAGGCCGCCGCTTTGCAGGACATGCTCAACATCTTGAGCAGGCGCTTCCCTCTGGCCGAGGTGGTGTTGTCGCCCACGCAGGTGCAGGGCGATGGGGCCGCCCGCCAGATAGCCAGAGCCATAGCCGCGCTCAACACCCTGCAGGACGACGAGGCTGTGGACCTGATAATCGTGGCCCGCGGTGGCGGCTCCATCGAAGAACTGTGGGCCTTTAATGAGGAGATTGTGGCTCGGGCTGTGTATGCATCTCGTGTGCCAGTAATCAGCGGTGTGGGCCACGAAACCGACTTCACCATTGTTGACTACGTGGCCGACTTGCGCGCTCCCACCCCTTCGGCGGCGGCTGAACTGGCTACGCCTAACATCGAAGACCTCAAAGATGCCGTCGAGCAGTGCCGCCAACTCATGATAAGCGACATGAGGGGCAGGCTGGCTATCCTGTGGGATGAATTGCAGTCCGAGCGGACGCAGTTGCACAGGCTGTCACCCATGTGGCAGATGAGCCACGACCGCGAACGCCTCAGGGTATTGACCAATGCTCTCACCTTGACCCTACGGCACCACCTCACCCTTGAGCGCGAACGGGTGCAGAGCGCAAGGCACAGGCTCGAAGCCCTGTCTCCGTTGCAGGTGCTGAAGCGCGGGTATGCCATCGTGCGCGACTTACAATCCGGGCGGGTGATCGGCACGGTCAACGACGCCGCGCCCGGTCACCTTCTGGAGATACGAGTGGTGGATGGCGCGTTCGGGGCACGCGTCGAACGCTCGCTCGTGCCCCCACCCATGGTGACGAGCGGGCCTGAGCCACAGGAGGCGTGACAATGCACACCAACAACAATGACCTCGACAACATCATCGGCGAAGAACCCACACCTGAGCGCCGTGCAGAACTGGAAGCCGTGTGCGCTGACATCGAGAGGCACTACCCGCTCAGCCTCGATATGCGCCTGCTGTGGGTGGAGATCCACTCTATGCCGGTGGACGACCTCGCACACTTTCGCGATCATCTAGACGATGTAATACATGAGTGCGACAGCGAGGTGGTGGCTGTGCTGGCGAGGAGACTGTGCGATATCCTCGATGCGGAAATTGACCGACGTGTTCAAACCAGACAGAGGTTACACTGATGCCTGCACCCGATACACCCCATAAGCCCGGCACGGCGGACGATATGGATTTTGAGCAGAGCTTCGCCCGATTGCAGGAGGTAGTGCGCACTCTCAGCGAAGGCAGCCTCACTCTGCAAGAGGCGCTGGCCGCCTTCGAAGAGGGCATGGCGCTGGCCGACAGGTGCTCTCGTATGCTAGACGAAGCCGAACTGCGCGTCAGGCAGGTGAGCGAGCGTGCTATGAGCGCAGGCGCAGCGGCCCTCGCAGAACTGGAGGCTTCCGTGCGCGACTCTGTGGACCAACCGGGCCGACAGGCCGGACCGAGCGTGGTCTCCTTCCAAGAGACCTATGAAACCGAGACTACCATCTTCTTCGAAGGGGTGGGGCAGGGCGGAAGCGCGGGTGCGAGGGGCACCCCCACCCCTGCCCCGGCCGATGCCACAGGCGCCGTCAACAATGCTCGTGACAGCCGCTCCGCCCGGCCCACAAGCGAAGAACTGGACCCGCTGTTCGACGATGAAGAGTGAACTGCGCGGTTCCCACCCTGCATCTGTATCTGTATCTGTATTCGTTACAGTCATGTCTGTTCTTGGGGTTGCACCCGCACCATCGCTATTGGTAAGCTAGCTGTGCTGTTCGACATCCTGACCCTTTTCCCGGACATGTTCCCGTGCGTGCTGGAGGCCAGCGTGTTCAGGCGGGCGATGGACGCGGGGCACGTGCGCGTGCGCCTGCACAACATCCGCCATTATGCCCTCGACAAGCACCGCACCGCCGATGATTACCCTTACGGCGGTGGGGTGGGCATGGTGATGAAGCCGGAGCCTATCTTCAGGGCGACCGAATGGGTCTATCACCACCCGGACGCGCCTACGGGCCTCACCCTGTACGAGCCGCCCCCCGAAGCCCTCGCCCCTGACATACCGCCCATACCTTCCACGCCCGACGTGCCTATCATCCTCATGAGTCCGCAGGGTCGGGTGTTCAACCATTCGATAGCGCAGGAGCTGTCGGCGCACCCCCGACTCATAATCATCTGCGGCCATTATGAAGGGGTAGACGAACGGGTGCGTGAGCATCTGGTGACCGATGAGATAAGCATTGGAGACTACGTGCTCACCGGCGGGGAACTGCCCGCCATGGTGGTGATGGATGCTGTGGCCCGGCTGGTGCCCGGCGTGCTAGCCGAAGGGTCCGCACATGACGAGTCCCATGCCCGCGGCCTGCTGGAATATCCGCAGTACACGCGACCGGCGGAATTTCGCGGCTGGCGTGTGCCCGACGTGCTGCTCAGCGGCCATCACGGCGAGGTAGACAAGTGGCGGCGCAGGCAAGCCCTCCTCCGCACTTTGCAGCGCCGCCCCGACCTGCTCGAACGCGCCGAGTTGACCGCCGAAGAGCGCCAATGGTTGGACGAGCTCAGGCAGTGAAGTTGCCGAGACCTTCGCCGGTGCCCTGCGAGACCCGGCAAGTGCCGCCCGCACCTGCCCCTGCTTCGCCGTGCGGGCGGCTATCTCAGCGTGAAGCCTATGACCCCCTCTAGGCCCGACTGCTCACCCCGCACTTCGAAGAGCCATGCACCCAGCGGCGCGGACGGAAACGCCTCGACGGGCACTAACGCAAAACCCAAGTTGCCGTCGCCTGTGGCCCGGTAGCGCCCATTATCCGAACCCGCTGGGTATAGCCTGTTCCCGTTCGGGTCGGTGAAGGTCACCTGCACCTGCTCGCCGGGGTCCAACCCCGTGGCAAGGAAAGCAAACCGCGCGTCGGGCGGGCCATAGCCGGGCCTCACCGACAGCACCAACCCACCGGGCGTTTCGGTGGGCACCACGGGCCACGTAGGGGTGGGCGTGGCCGTGCCACGAGGGGGTGTGCGGGTGTGCGTGGACGCAGGCGAAGGGCTGCCTGCCGGTCGAGTGGTGGCGGCCCCGGCTGTGGGCGTGGGCGGTATGTACACGTAGAAATAGGCTATGGCTTGGTGGTTGCTGGCCCTGCCGTGAAACGTGATGGCCCAGACCCCTTGGGCCTTACCGGTGGTGGGCACCGACACGTCCTTCACAGTGCCGTCCTCCCCCGCTATCAGGTTGATGCGTGCGTCCGTGGCCGCGCCGTCTGGGGCCGTGAACCACGAAACGATGGCCTCGCCCGGCCTGAACCCCATTATAGACACCCGCACCGGCGTGCCCGCCACCACGGCAGATGAAGACACCATGGCATCCACAGGGTCGGGCATGGGTGGGACCGCGGGGATGCCCGGATGGGCCGAGGGGGGCGACGTGCCAAGGGGCGCCAGCGGCGTGGGCAGCGGGCCGCCGTACAACCACCGGTGGTAGTGCTGGCCTACGTTGCCCATCTGCACCTGCCAGCCCTTCGGGAAAGACGGTATGTATGCCAGCGAACGGCGCTCGTAAAGCTGGAAGAGCACGTCATAGTACACCCCTTCCACCTTGACCCGCGCCCAGTACGGCTCGGTGATGGGGTAACCCATTACATACACCCAATTGGCGAGCAGTTGCCCATCGGACAGCACGCCGTTCTTCTGCACTACCCCCCGCATATTGAAAAAGTCCCACATGGCCTGAGGGATGTTGTGGCCGGTCACGTCGCTGTAGGCGGCTACCTTGGCCCCCGGATACAGGCCCATCGCCGGGTTGTCGCCCACCTTACCGGCTCGGTTGATGGAAGCGGTGATGGCCTGCCCAATGCGCTTGGGGGCGCGGTTGTGGTTCGGCCCGTTCAACGAGGCCACTTGGCGAAACGACGTGTACGTAGGGGCGTCAGGGTCCGTGCCCAGACCGTCCCCTCCCACGGCTATCTCGGCGGGCGGTCTGGGCACGAACTGCCGATCGCCGACCTGCTGCCTGCCCGATACCATCTCCACCACCAGCAGGCCCGTGGTCACAAACCATTCGCTAGAGCGGTCCGCGCCGGGGTTGTTGATCTCCATGCGGGCTTTATCGAAGTACTGCACGAGCCGCTTGCCCGTGCCACTACCCGCGTAAGGCTCCTGCATGGTCTGGCCGGGCCGCGGCCCCCAGTACCAGCTACGCTGTGCAAGCCCCGCCAACACGGGCGCGTCGGTGCGCTCCCATACCTGCTCGAACGTCTTATCCGCGAAGCCCGTCGGAGCGGGCAGGGGCCGTACGGTCTGCATCGCCGCCCGTGTCGCTGTGGGTAGAGCGCCGGACAACAGGGGCAGGCAGACCAGCGTGCAGGCGATGATGAGCCTCGGCTTGAGCAGGAATGCAGTGCTGCGCGTCCCTTTCACGCCGCCCAGTCTATCATGCCTATTGGGGCGTGTCAACAAAATGCAACGGGGAGTTCGGGGAGGGCGAAGCTCTCCTCGGCCCTTCCTTCCACCGACACCTTGCATAAAATATGCGCCGATCGCGCTGAGCGCCACTCAGCCTTGCGCGCCCCCTCCGCGCCGCGCCTGCTCGATTATCTCCCTCACTTTGTGCGGCTCGCGCACGTACATTAGCCCTAACAGGTAGCCGGGCGTGTACGGCCACATCGTCCGGTAGCCCGGCCACGGTCCGTACCCCTCTCCTCTTGGCGGCACGAACATGATATTGCCCACGCCCTGACCGCGCATTTGCACTATGGTATGCGGCAGGCCCAGCACGCTATACGTTGTCACCGTTGGGGAGAATAGGCCATGCCGGATGAGCAGGCGGTGTTCGGTCAACAAATATTCGGTGTTGCGCCACTCGCCCAGCGTCAGGTAGAAGTGTCCCACCAGCATATACAGCGCGGCCAGCGCGAACGGTACACCCCAGCACGCCAGCACGTCAGGGGCTTCCGTGCTGAACACCACCGCCTCAAATGCCACTACCCCGGCCACCAGCACCACTCCGAACAGGCTCAGCGGCCATGTGCGCCACACGAATGGTGCACGCTCAGGCTTCCCCCGCCACAGCACCCGCTCACCGGGGGCGAGGTACGAGTCGAGGTCGCCGATACCGCGTACACTTCTGGCTCGCATGCTCATTTTGCACTATACCGCATACTGATGCTGTCCGATGTAATGCATAACTCATGCAAGGTGCTATGGGAAAGAGAAGGCCGGGGAGGGCGAAGCTCTCCCCAAACCCTCATTGCACCCAAGCGATGTTGGCAAGGGGAAGCGGACCGAGAAGGTGATGAGGGTTCCGGACGGCGCACGGCTCCCCCGACTCCACCCATCTCCCCAGCATGTTTCTTGAATATGCACCAGCGAGTATAATGATCACTGATAACTGAGATAACGACGGCCCTATCTTACCACGACCATTACGCTAACCGCTACCTAATGCTACTTCATGGCACTTAGTGTGCAATGAAGGAGGGAGGAGCTTGGGGAGGGTACAGCCCTTCCCGTCCTTCCCTTCCCCGATCATCTTGTATGAATATGCACTGGCAACGGAGGCTCCACTCGGCACACGGGCATAACGTGGGCAGATGGGATGGCGCATGTTCTGCCGACTATGAGTGCAAGGAGGCTGACCGACTTCGTGGACACTTCTCTTGAGGATAACAGCGGCAGCTCTGACAGCCGCCAACTCAACCGCCCTTTCCAACTGCGCCGGAGGGGTGTGGTCTTGCGCCCCGACCTCACCCAGCCATACGAGCGCGGCGGTGTGCTCAATCCCGCCGCCGTACTGTGCGACGGCATCACCTATCTCTTCTATCGCGCCGTGGCTGTCGAGCCGCCCAATTACTCGCGCATCCTCATGGCTACCTGCCGTCTGGAGCCGGATGGCACCATCACTACCACCCGATTGGGTGTGACGGCCCTTGAGCCACAGGCCCCATACGAGCTATGCGCGGATGGTAGGGGCGGCGTCGAAGACCCGCGTATTACCCTCCTAGACTCTGTCTACTACATGGCTTACACGGCCTATGGCACGTCTGGCGAACATCAACAGCCCATGCCCCGTATAGCCTTGGCCCGCTCTACGAACCTGTTCAACTGGGAGCGCATGGGCCTCGTCACCTTCACGCCCTTGACCCTCCCCACTTACCCTGATGGTAAGGCCGTGACTATAGACCTCAATCAGGTGCCTAACAAAGACGCCATCCTGTTCCCCGAGCGCATTGACGGGCGCTACTGCTTGATGCACCGGCCTATGTTCTCACGCCACACCGGCCTGCCTCAGAGCATCTGGATCTCCTACAGTCACGACCTAATGTGCTGGGAAGACCACCGGCTGGTGTTGCCGCCCACCCTGCCGTGGGAATCGCTCAAAGTGGGCGGCGGCACCCCACCCATCCGCACATCGCTCGGCTGGCTGACGTTCTACCACGGGGTTGAAGGTCTATCGGATGCCGACCCGCATCGCAAATACCACGCCGGTCTGTTGGTGCTTGACTCCGATGACCCGGCCCGTGTGCTCTACCGGTCCCTATGGCCCGTGCTCTCCCCCGAGAGCCGCGAGGAAATTGAAGGCGTGGTGAGCAATGTGGTGTTTCCCACCGGTGTGGTGCTGCAGCCCGATGGCCGTCTTGATGTGTATTACGGCATGGCCGATCAGGCCATAGGGCTTGCTACCGCTTGGCTCCCCGATCTGGAGCGCCTGATCCTCAGCGCTTCTACTCTTTAGCCCATGGCGCTCAATAAGGGAGGGGTTCGGGGAGGGCACAGCCCTCGCCGGCTCTCCCCTTTCCTCAGCATCTCGCATGAATATGCACTAGTCGGACAATAAAACGGGGTTGCGCAAAGCTGTCAACTCAGCAGAGGACCAGCGGCAGCGGGGCCAGCACGAGTACTGCACTGCATGCAAGTCAAGAGCAATCATGCATATGCGCGGAACAGGGCTTAAGCTCCAGACGGAGTGCGAACCGCTCGCCCGCGCTCTGTAAACTGGCACCATTAGTTCTTTAGTGCTGTGCAACACCGCAGAGTGTGATGCAGGTAGGATACCTGCCCGCCTCCGGGTAAGGTGTGTAGGTAGGATATGGGGTGGGCGTGGGGTAAGGCGTGTAAGTGGGATACGGGGTGGACGTGGGGTAAGGGGTGGCCGTCGGATACTCCGGTGGGGCAGGCGATCGAGTGGCGGCAGGGGATGCCGTGGAGACAGGCGACCCCGTGGCCGTCGGCGATAAAACAGTTGCTTCAGGCGTGGGAGTCGGAGGGGACTGCCCCTCGCACCCTATCAATACCGCAAGCACCATGATCGCGCACGCGATCACGCTCACGCGCCTGACCGTGTCTGTGGTTGGCGCGGGGGTTTGGGCGCGTGCTTCCATTCTCACTTGGACTGAAGGGTCTTGCATCGTACACAGCAGTGCGAAATGTGGGGTTCAGAGCTTCTCTTGGAAGGCAATAGAATTAGGAGCGGGGCATCCCGTCCGCAAGTATTATTGGTCGCTTGCCGGCAAGTGGAGAGCGTATTGCCGTCCTCTTATAGAGTATTGCTGTCAACCGGCGCTATTGGTTAAAACAAAGAGAGCGGGTGATGGGACTCGAACCCACGACATCTTGCTTGGGAAGCAAGCACTCTACCGACTGAGTTACACCCGCCTGTGCCTATATTATAACAGGCTCGATTTGCATTTTCAAGTCTTCGGCCGCTTGTGGTTCCACCAACAATGGGGTTTGACAGTAGCCCTCACCCCCTCACCCTCTCTCCCACAAGGTGAGGGGGAACACTACACGGCAATTGCACAGCTCCCTCTCCCCTTTCCCAACATCGTGCATGAATATGCATCAGCTATGAACGGATGTCAGAAAATCGCGCTTGACAGTGCCGTTAAGACGTGGTATCCTTGATGCATAGATACACACAATATCTGACAAAGGCTGTGACGGAAAGAGTAGGCTGGCCGGAAGGCACAGAGAGGCCGGGCAGGTGAGAGCGGCCCCGGAAAGCCTGTCGAAAATCGTTCCCGAGCCGCCGGCTGAACCCTGATAGATCTGATGGTCGTCAGCGCAAGTAAGCTTGGCCGGATTCGCTCCCCGTTACCGGAGCCGGGTCGTTCAGCAGACCGTGCTCCTCTTACAGCTCATCTGCCGGCCGACCCTCCGAGGTGGGCGCTGCTAGTGCGCCAACGAAGGTGGTACCGCGGGAAATTTCCAGCCCGTCCTTCTGTGCGAGGACGGGCTTTCTATTTGGACGCTCTTATTCAAAATACAGAGGAATCTGATGGAGATCCATGACGCCACAACTTTATTGACCAAGATGCCGGGAGCAGGCCGTGGGGTGAGCACGGCACGGTTGCACCCCATCGGTCAGGGGCCGGCTGGTGGCGGACTGCTGGCCGTGGACCTGTGGGAGCTTGACCCCGGCGCGTCAACCCCGGTGCACGAGCACGCGGAAGAGCACGTGCTGTTCGTCATAGCGGGCACCGGCGAACTGCGCGGCTCGGCTCCCGGCGACAGAGGCGTGGCGGTCCTGCTTCGCCCCAACTCGGTGGCCTATATCACCCCGTATGAGCCGCACACGCTGCGCAACACCGGAAGCGACAAACTGCGTGTGCTGGTGTCCACCCCCATGCTGGTGTGGTCGCAGCGCGCTCTGGGCCGGGAATGGGAGCAGGAGCGGCCCACCATGCCCGGCCAAGTGCAGGCCACATCGCCTGCCCCTCGGCCCGCGCAAGAACACGCCGCCCGGCAGGCCGAAGCCGGGGCCGAGACCGGGGTTGGAACCGGAGCAGAAACCCACGCCGGGGTACTGAGTGAAGCACCTGCCGGTGCCGGTGGTGGTGGCGAACACAAGGTTGAGAGCGTCGAGGGCGAGCCTCTGCCCGACATCTCCAAGCTTGTGCGACGCGCTTCAGAGATACAGCCCGTGCCCCGTGAGCGTCGCAGGCCCGCACCCGAAGAACCTATCGCCGGGCAGGCAGGTTCGCAGGCCGGCCAGCAAGAGCCGGCTGTGGAAGAGGAAGAGGGTCCCGGTAGCATGCTGGAACTGCTGGTGGTGTTTGACGGGGGCAGTCGGGGCAACCCCGGTCAGGGCTATGGCTCGTTTCTGGTGCAGTCGCCGGGGCGCAGGCCCGTCATCAGGCGGCTGGAGTTCGGCGATAATTACACCAACAATCAGGCCGAATACGATACTCTCATAGCCTGCCTGAACTACATCATCGAGCGCCTAACCGCCACAGGCCGCTCGCCCTCGCAGGTGCTTCTGGACATAAGGACCGACAGCGAACTTGTGGTCAACCAGCTGCTGGGCACCTATAAGGTGAAAGACGCCAGCATGAAAAAGCGCTACCAGCAGGCCATGGAACTGCTTGAGCAGTTCGCCGACTGGCGCATCGAGTGGCAGCCACGCGACGAGACCGTGCGCCTGCTCGGCCACTGAATTTATGAGAACCGCAGAGACACAGAGAACAAGGGAACATAGGAAGATTAGCTGGTGCAAGCTCATGCAAGATGTTGGGGAAGGCAAAGCCGGGAGGGCGCACGGCCTCCCCAAGCCCCTCCCGCCTTTATGGCACACAAAGCGCCATAAAGTGTCATGAAGTAGCACTATGGATGATGGACGGAGGTGTGACAGGCTATGTTCAATCCGGTAGACAATAAACCCGATTTCATCAGGCTTGAGCACGAGGTGCTGGACTTATGGCAGAAGAGCCGCGCCTTCGAAAAGTTGGTGGAGAAGAACCGCGGCAAGAAGCGCTGGTCGTTCATTGACGGGCCTATCACAGCCAACAACCCCATGGGCGTGCACCACGGCTGGGGGCGCACCCTCAAGGACGTATATCAGCGCTACCACGCCATGCTGGGCTACGACCAGCGCTACCAGAACGGCTTCGACTGCCACGGCCTGTGGGTCGAGGTGGAGGTCGAG
>DAOTTC010000104.1:0-53251 GCA_034437815.1 Chloroflexia bacterium
AACAACTGACAGACCGCATCCGTGACTACTTCGGCTCTGATCATCATGAGTACCTTAGACAGAATGTTTCATGAATATGCACTAGTACCAATTACGTATTGACCTAGTAGCCTTGCATCTGTTACTATCCATTCTGTTGAAGCGTGCCGACCGTTTCATAGCTTGAGCGCTCGATCGGGAACGGAGAATGCACCGAAACACTGTAACCTCTCGCCATCCCAACCTCCTCCTATGCTTCAGCCGGTTGCGACTCCGTGCCGGAGCGAGGCTATGTGCATCCCCATATACGCCTGCGGTCGGACCAGTTGGCCGCTCACTGCCATGGCGACCAGCACTCGCGGCACTGCTAGGCTTTACGCTTATGAGTATGGCCTTGTTTAGCGCCATGCCCACCCATGCGGCAGGTTCGGCAGTTGAGGGGGGCACGCCTCCAGAAGTGCAGGGGTCAAGCGAGTATTCCGATGACCTGCCGACCCCTGTGGTACCTCTCAGCACCGTCGAGCCACGGCCACACGCCACCGAGACTTCGGTGAGCACCGGCACGGACCCAACTGCCACGGCCACGCCCGGTGATAGTGCTACACCTGTGCTCATGCCGACCGACACGCCCACAGCAGGACCCACAGACACCCCTTCCCTTGAGGTTACCGCCGCCCCTACTGAGGACACTGCCACGGCTACTCCCACAGAGGGCTATGGTAATGGCGTTATGCTCACACCCACCCCTACGTCCACACCCCTATTCATACCTACATCTACGCCTACGTCTACCCCCACAGCTACGTTTACAGCCACTGATATCGAGACGGCCACCCCAACCGCCAGCATCACGCCGCAGCTCTCTCCCACACGCACCCCGATAAACTGGCTGGACTTGGCGGGCCTTCCTGCGCCGGGGCCGCCGGTGGTCAGGCTCGCGGTACCCTACGTACATCAAGTACTGGACATAGAGAGCGCAGACGGCAACTGGGCCTGTGGGCCTACCAGCGTAGTGATGGTGCTGGCCTACTATGGCAAGCTAGAGCCTTGGCCGACCTATGTGGTGAGGCAGGGTCGGTGGAAGGTCGAGCGTGGGGAGATGCGCGCAAGCTCCGCGCCTGTGCCGACAGCTATCCTCGGCAAGCCACAGCCAAAGGCCCCACATATCATGACCTTGGGGGGAGAGGTGCAGGGCGAACCGAGTTTTGCCCCTTATGTGACCGAGGTATACACCAGCAACGGACGCTTATACAACGCCACCGCTGCGGACCCTCAGGGCAAGCGGGTGGCCGGTCTGTATGGCACAATCTGCCCCACTGGTCTGGCGAGTTGGCCGGCCATTGTGTCTGTGCTGCAATGGCATGGCCTGTCGAGCAGACACGTGCCCGCCACGTGGGAGGGGGTGACCGCTGCCCTTAAGCGAGGCCACCCGGTGTTGTTGAGCACCAACCTGACCGAGGTAGGCCATATACTGGTAGCTACAGGGTACACTGCGAATGGATACTTGATCGTGAACGACCCATATGGCAATCGTTTCGCACCCGGCTACGGCGGCACGAACGGCAGGGAACTGCGCTACTTCTGGAACCGCATGATTGTCTCCACCGCGCTGGAGGTGGTAGGCACTTACCCAACACCGTCGCCTACCCCATCAAACACGGCTGTCCCGACCCCCAGCCTGACACCCATAACCACAGCACGCACCCCGTCAACGAGGCAATCGCCTGCGTCACCCGCGCACGCGCCCGCAGGCACGCGGGATACAGGCTCCGACGTACACATGGGTGTTGGCCAGCCAACGAGCAACCCGTTGAAAGATAGCTCGGAGTCTCTATATCACCGTCGGTGCTGATGGGGTCACAGCCTCTCCAGCCGCGCCAGACTGGCGAGCAGGCGTTTGGTGCCTGCGGTGGTGAACATCACGGTGACCTCTTCGTCCTGACCGGCGGGCTTGACGGCCAGCACCTGCCCCTCACCGAAGGCCGGGTGGCGTACCTTCTCGCCGACCTTGAACCCTCTGGCGATGGGCGTCGCGCTGTCCGGGGTCTGTTTGCCGGGTGCAGTGCGCCCGAACAGGGTTGATGCCGAACTGATGTTGAGGCGGGCGTTCTGCTGCTGGCGTTTGTCCTCGCGGCGCTTTTGGGTACGGTGTGATGAGGGGGGAGAGGCCAGCCGCTCACGTGCCCGCCCGCCGGTGCGCGTGCCCCCGCTCAATATTTCTTCGGCGCTCAGCCCCCTTTCGGGCACAACAGGGCGCGTGCTCATGCCCGTGCCCCTGCCATCGAACAGAGCGGGCTGGAAGGCGGTGCCGGGGGCGCGCCCGGTGACCAGCTCTGGCGGGATGTCCGACAGGAAGCGCGACGGCCCGTTCATTTGCGTCACGCCATAGATGGTGCGCCGGAACGCGTACACCAGATACAGGCGCTCTTTGGCCCGCGTAATGCCCACGTAGGCCAGCCGACGCTCTTCTTCCATCTGGCTCTCGTCCTCGGATTCCAGTGCGCGGATGTGGGGCAGCATCCCTTCTTCCATGCCCACGATGAACACCACCGGGAACTCCAGCCCCTTGGCCGCGTGCAGTGTGATCAGGGTGACCGCATCCTTGTCTTCTCTGAGGGTGTCCACATCTGAGATCAGGGCCACGTCTTCGAGGAACCGGCTCAGAGCTTCGCCGGGAGGCAGGTCGGCGTAGTTCTCGGCCACGGTGCGCAATTCCAGCACGTTGTGCCACCGCTCGTCGCCCTCAGCCGTGCCGTCCATCAGGAACTCCTGATAGCGCGTTCTGGTGAGCAGTAGGTCGAGCAAGCCCACCACCGGCAGTTGGTCGCGCTCGGCGATCAACTCTTCAAGAGTGGACAGCAGGGGGATGAACTTACCCGCAGGGGCGTTGAACACCGGCTCGCCCGGCCGTGTCCGTTGGGTCTCATTGTGCTTCTGGCCGTCCACTGCACGCTTCGCGGCCTCGTACAGGGAGACGCCCAGCTTCGCGGCGTACTTTTCGAGCTCGGCCATGGTCTTGTCGCCGATGCCCTTGCCCAGCGGGGTATTGTTGATGACGCGTACGAAGTCCGGATTGCTGTGCGGGTTGTGCAGGGTGCGCAGGACGGAGAGCACGTCTTTGACCTCGCGCCGCGAGTAGAAGCGCACCCCACCCACCAACTGGTAGGGCACCTGATACAGCACGCACGCCTGCTCGATCTCGCGCGACTGGGCGTTAGTGCGGTACATCACGGCGATGTCCCTGTACGAATAGCCCGACGACACCAGCCGCCGCACTTCGCGGGCCACGTACTGGGCTTCTTCGCTTTCGTCATATGCTTCGAACAGGGTGACGGGCAAGCCTTGGTCGTTTTCGGTCCACAGCTGCTTGGGCTTGCGTTGTGTGTTCTGCTGGATGACCCGGTCGGCCACCGTCAGTATGGTCTTGGTGGAGCGGTAGTTCTGACCCAGCACCACCTCTTTAGCATCGGGGTAATCACGCTCGAAGTTGAGGATGTTGCGGAAGTCGGCCCCACGCCAGCCGTATATGGACTGGTCTATGTCCCCTACTACGCATAGGTTACGGTGCAAGGCCGACAGCAGTTTGATCATAATGTACTGGGAATGGCTGGTGTCCTGATACTCGTCAACCAGCACGTGCAGATAGCGCTCCTGATAGCGCCGGAGGATGTCGGGGCGCTCGGTGAACAGCTCTATGGTCAGCTTGATGAGGTCATCAAAGTCCACAGCGCGATTGGCATACAGCAGTTCCTGATAGCGGCGGTACACACGGGCGGCCAGTTCCTCGTAGTAGGTTTCGGCCAGACGGCTGGCCTGTTCCGGGCCAGCCAGCACTGCCTTGGCCGCGGCGATTCTGGACAGGAAGCCGCGGGGCGAATATTGCTTCTCGTCCAGATCTATGTCTTTCATAGCCCGCTTGACCAGCGCCAGTTGGTCGTCATCGTCGTAGATGGCGAAATCTCGCGGGTAGCCGATGGCTTCGGCGTCCTGCCGCAGTATGCGCACGCCAAGGGCGTGGAATGTGCCCATGGTGAGGTCTCTTGCGCGCTGCCGGCCCACCAACCCTTCTAGCCGGTGCTTCATCTCCCACGCGGCTTTGTTGGTGAAGGTCACAGCGCAGATGCGCCATGGGGGCACCCCTTCGGCCTCCATGAGGTAGGCGATGCGGTGAGTAAGTACCCGCGTCTTGCCACTGCCCGGCCCGGCAATGATGAGCAGGGGACCAGACGTGACCTGCACTGCTTCGCGCTGTTGTGGATTCAGGCCCGACAGTATGCTCTCGATGGCATGCTGATCGGGTTGCCGCCTGTATACAGACGGCGCTTCAGCTTCGGGCTGAGGGGTATCCGACAGCCACGCAGGCTCAGCTGGCAGCACATCAGGGTCCTGTGAGAACGGGGCTGTATGGGGTGCGCCCGCTGTGCCCACCGAACTGGCCGGGGACGATGCTTGCCCGGCGCCGTCCGCGCCAAGCGTGAAGTCGAAGCTTATCTGTGGGTGGTGGTCGTCGCGGTTGTCAGGCATACGGCCCATGGCCCTTCCTACAAAGGGGGTTTGACAAGGTCGAGCAATGCTTACAGCTACAGGTCTACAGGTAGGCCCACCAAGGGGTTATGCACCTATTTTACCATCCAAGCACTCAAGCATAAAGGAATCCACACAGTTAGGCTCCACCAGTAATAGGGGCTGGCCTCTCCGGGCAAGGCCAAAGGACAGGCCCTGCTCAACCGGAGCGCGGGCGGCTCGCCCACAGTACCAAGGTTGAGTCCACAGCGCCAGATATGCGGGCCGCACACCCGCGCTCCGTCACCAGCTTCGTATGCTTGGTGGCCCTTGGTGCTTCTTGGTGTCTTGGTGGTTGCTCTCGACTGGGGTGAGCAAGCAGAGTGTGGCCCCCGATTGTTGGTGGAACCGGGTCCGGGTCCGGGGCCAAGCTTGACAGAACACGCGGCCAAACCGTATAATTGTTTGCTGGCGGGCCTGTAGCTCAACGGCAGAGCAACCGGCTCATAACCGGTGGGTTGTAGGTTCGAATCCTACCGGGCCCACAAAGTCCCTCCAACGCAAACCCAAAAGCATAACACATGAGGCTGCCTTTACAGGTAGCCTTCTTTCTTTTTCGTCAGGTGAAGTGGTACAATGACAATGCTATCCATCTAACTTGCGGCCTGTTCAACCGGCCCGGCAACGCGGGGCACGTATTATGCTGGTGCTCAAGCATTACACCGGGGTCTCTGACCGGCCCGCATATGAAAGGAGGTGATGCAGGAACGTAATTGGTCCTACCGTAGATTGACATGAGGTCTCAGCATCATGCACCGTAGATTAGACCTATGCTACGCGTGGCAAACAACTGACCAACGGAGGAAAGTAAAGTATGAAAGGCAAACTCTTCAGCATAATGTCGGCACTGGTCGTTTTGACCATGGTGTTGGCTGCGTGCGGACCACAGGCTGCTGCCCCCACGCCCACCACCGCGCCGGCAGCCGAAGCCACCCCCACCGAAGCTATGGCAGCCGAAGCCACCCCCACCGAAGCCATGGCAGCCGAAGCCACCCCTACCGAAGCTATGGCAGCCGAAACACCCTCCACAGGTGGCATGACTAAAGAACAGGCTCCACCGGTGCCCAACCCCACCAGACAATATGAGGGGCAGGAGATCATCTATTACGGTGACACCGTAGGTCTCGGCGCCGAACTCGATCAGGCGCTGGCCCGCCAGTTCACACAGGATACAGGCATCCGGGTACGTATCATCCCCAAGCCGTCCAACGCCACTGAGAACTATTCCACTTACCAGCGCTTCTTTCAGGCTCAGTCCGCGGATGTGGACGTGATGATGCTGGATGTGATATGGCCCGGCGCTTTCGCCCAGCATCTGGTGGACCTCAAGCCCAAGCTGGGGGATGAGGCAAGCGAGCACTATCCGGGCATAATCGAGAACAACACGGTGGACGGCAGGTTGATCGCCATGCCATGGTTCGGCGACTTCGGCATCCTGTACTATCGCACCGACCTGCTCCAGAAATATGGCTACAGCAAGCCACCTGAGACGTGGGACGAGTTGGAGCAGATGGCCCAGAAGATCATGGATGGCGAGAAGGCCAGCAACCCCAACTTCGTAGGCTTCGTGTTTCAGGGCAACGCCTACGAGGGCCTGACCTGCGACGCACTCGAATGGATCGCCTCTAACGGCGGCGGCACCATCATCGAAAATGGTCGGGTGACGGTGAACAACCCCAAAGCCGCAGAAATCCTGAACAAGGCTCGCGGCTGGGTGGGCACCATCGCCCCTAAGGGCGTGACCACTTATCAGGAAGAGGATGCCCGCAACGTGTTCCAGTCGGGCAACGCCGCCTTCATGCGCAACTGGCCCTACGCATACGCCGCCGCCAAGACCCCCGACCAGAGCGGCAAGGTCTCGCCCATCGCCGACAAGTTTGACGTGGCTCCACTGCCGCACGGCCCGGGTGGCGAGTCGGTGGGCACGGTGGGTGGCTGGCAGTTGGGCGTGTCCAAGTACTCCAAGCATCAGGACGCGGCTATCGAGTTCGTGCGCTACATGACCAGCGCCGAGGTGCAGACGTGGCGCGCGGTGGTGGGCAGTTTCGTGCCCACCCGACCCGACGTGGCTAACGACCCGCGCGTGCAGGCCGCCATGCCCTTCCTCAAGACCACGGCCAACGTGAAGCGCGTCACCCGTCCATCACGCGAGCTTGGGGCCAAATACAACGAAGGCTCTACCATCTTCTTTCAGGGGGTGAGCCAGATACTCAACGGCGCCGATGCCAACACAGTCCTGCCGCAGATCGAGCAGCGCCTCAATCTGCTCATGCAAAGATAGCCTTTTCCGGGCAAACTGTAGGGGCGGCATCTAACCGCCCCTACAGCTATTACTACTGCTGTCACTGCTACGCTTGATGCGTGGCTCGAAATCGGGCCGAAGCGAAATTAAGACAAAGCGGTCCGCTTGTAGTGTGCGCCGGGACCGCTCTCACATGCCGATCCAGTATAGAGGGGAGGTATGCCATATGAGCAGGCAAGCTGTCGAAACCAAGGTTGGTGAAGTGCGTGCCAGAGCCAGACCCGCCAGCCTGAGTCTGGAGCGCAGTCAGGTGCGGCTGGCATGGATGATGCTCGCGCCCACGCTGGCCGTGGTGGTGCTGGTGGCGCTGTGGCCCCTCCTGCAAACCATCTGGTACAGCTTCACCGACGCGCAACTGGGCAGCCTTCAGGAGCCGCAGTTCATAGGCCTGAAGAATTACAAATTGCTTTTGCAGGACACCATATTTCGCAACTCGATCTGGGTCACCGTGCAGTTCACCGTCATCACCATCGTCTTCGAGTTCCTGCTGGGGATGATAATCGCGCTGGTGATCAATTCGAATTTCAAGGCACGAGGGCTGATGCGGGCGGCCATGCTGGTGCCGTGGGCCATACCCACCGTGATCTCGGCCCAGATGTGGAAGTGGATGTACCACGACGTGTTCGGGGTAGTCAACGACCTGCTGGTGAACAGGTTGCACATACTCAAGGAGAACGTGGCGTGGCTGGCCCAGCCGGGCATATCGCTAGCCGCCATCTCTGCGGTGGACATATGGAAGACCACTCCGTTCGTGGCCTTGCTTCTGCTGGCCGGGCTTCAGGTCATCCCCAACGACATATACGAGGCTGCTGTGGTAGACGGGGCTACCGGCATCCAGCAGTTCTTCCGTATCACCCTGCCCATGCTGCGCCCGGCCATTCTGGTGGCTCTGATATTTCGCACGTTGGACGCGCTGCGCGTGTTCGACGTGTTCTACACCATGTTCGGGGCACGCCTCGATGTGCAGACCATGGCCGTGTACGACCAGCAGAACATCGTGGCGTTCTCTCAACTGGGCTACGGCGCGGCCATCAGCATGGGCATTTTCCTGATCATCGGCATCTTCGTCGTGGCCTACGTGACCGTGTTCAAAATAGAGCAGGTCTGACGACTGATTACTGACCACTGACAGCTCCCTGAGGTGATGCACAATGAAAACCAACCCTCTGTCCAGAATAGCCTTCTACGTGCTGGTGGTGGCCATATTGATCTACACGGTGTTCCCCTTCTACTGGGCGTTTCGCTCTTCTATCGCCGACCAGAGCGAGTTGTTCTCCACACCGGTCAAATACTGGCCACAGAACCCCACGCTGTCCAACTATGTGCGCATCTTCACCGAGAACTCCAACTTCACCGACGCGTTGCGCAACTCTGTGATAGTGGCCGGGTCGGTGACCATATTGTCGCTGGTGATCGGCGCGCTAGGGGCCTACGCGCTCGGGCGGTTCCGGTTCTGGGGGCGCACTCCCGTGATGTACATTGTGCTGTCCATGACCATGTTCCCACAGATTGCCGTGCTCGGCTCGCTGTTCGACATGGTGTACAGGTTTCGCCTGTACAATACGCTGTGGGCGCTGATCTTCACTTACCTGATATTCACACTGCCTTTTACGGTGTGGGTGCTGACCAGCTTCTTTCAGGCCATGCCCAGAGAACTCGAAGAGGCCTCGTATGTGGACGGGGCCACCCCCTTCCAGACTTTCTACCGGGTGATGCTGCCTCTGGTAGGGCCGGGGTTGGTGACCACGGGCCTGCTGGCGTTCATTGGAGCGTGGAACGAGTTTCTGTACGCGGTGTCGTTTACCCAGACGCCTGAGAACCGCACTGTAACCGTGGCCATCTTCAACTTCAGCACCACCACCGGCGGGGGCTTCGAGATACCATGGGGGCAGATGATGGCGGCTACTGTGGTGGTGACAATACCGCTCATCGTGCTGGCGTTAGTGTTCCAGCGCTACATTCTGGGCGGCCTGACGGCGGGCGCAGTCAAGGGCTAGGGCCAACATAAGGCCAACGTGATGTGTGCAGATCAACCCGCAGAAGGAACGGAGGGCGCGTAGTGGCTGTGACCCCACCTTACCGCTGGTGGCAAACAGGCATCATCTACCAGATATACCCGCGCAGTTTCATGGACTCCAACGGCGACGGCATCGGCGACCTGCCCGGCATCATCAGCAAGCTGGACTATTTGCAGTGGCTGAACGTAGACGCCGTGTGGATTTCGCCAATCTACCCCTCACCCATGGCCGACTTCGGGTACGACGTGTCCGACTACACGGATATCCACCCAATGTTCGGCACCATGCAGGATTTCGACCACCTGCTGGGCGAGGTGCACGCAAGGGGCATGAAGCTGATATTGGACTATGTGCCCAATCACTCTTCGGACCAGCACCCGTGGTTCATAGAGTCGCGCTCGTCCCGCAGTAGCCCCAAGCGCGACTGGTATGTGTGGGCCGATCCCGGCCCCGGTGGCGGCCCACCCAACAACTGGCTGAGCGTGTTCGGGGGCAGCGCGTGGCAGTGGGACGAGCGCACCGGCCAGTACTATTACCACGCCTTCCTGAAAGAACAACCCGACCTCAACTGGCGCCACCCACCCGTCCGCGAGGCTATGATGGACGTAGTGCGCTTCTGGATGGATAAGGGGGTGGACGGCCTGCGGCTGGACGCGGTGTGGTTCCTGATGGAGGACCCCCAACTACGCGACAACCCCCCAAACCCAGAATGGCGGCCCGGCATGGATCCTTACCAACGCCTGCTCCCCGTATACACCGAAGACCTGCCTGAAACCCACGATGTGCTCAGACAGATGCGCCGCCTGCTCGATACTTACGAAGACAGGATGATGGTGGGGGAGATTTACCTGCCCCTCGCCAGACTGATGAAGTATTACGGGGAGGAGTTGGACGAGTGCCATCTGGCCTACAATTTCCAGCTCATCCTCAACCCGTGGGAACCAAGCGTGGTGCGCCGCATTGTGGAAGAATACGAAGCGGCCCTGCCGCAGGGGGCATGGCCCAACTGGGTGCTGGGCAACCACGACCGCCACCGTGTGGCTTCGCGCGTGGGACTTGCGCAGGCACGCGCCGCACAGATGCTCCTGCTCACCCTGCGCGGCACGCCCACCTGCTACTACGGTGACGAAATCGGCATGACCGATGTGGAGATACCCCCCGATAAGGTGCAGGACCCACTCGAGAAAAACGTGCCCGGGCTGGGGCTGGGCCGCGACCCCGAACGCACCCCCATGCAGTGGAACTCCGAACCCTACGCGGGCTTCTCTACGGTCGAGCCGTGGCTGCCTGTAGCCCCCCACTATCGCGAGGTCAATGTGGAAGCACAGAGGCGAGATCCGCGCTCCATGCTCTCGTTGTTCCGGACACTCACCGCTCTGAGGCGCAACAGCCAAGCTTTGCAGGTGGGCAGTTACCGCACCGTGGAGACCGGCACGCCAGATGTGTTCGCGTACCTGCGCGAGTTGGGAGACGAGCGCATGCTGGTGGCTCTCAACTTCAGCAACCGGCCACATACCCTCGACCTGAGCGCAGTGGCTGCGCGGGGCGAGGTGCTGGTGTCTACAGAGATGGACCGGGTGGGAGCCGAGCCGCTTGCCGGACTAGCGTTACGCCCCAACGAGGGATTGGTGGTGCAGCACAAAGTGTGATGCCAACCCTCGCCAACCCTCTTTGAAAAGGCTGTGAAAGGAGTGGGTATCAAGGGACAAGTGTATCCCCTTGCTACCGCTCGGCGGTCAACCGGGCCAGCACACCAAGCCCGTCGTTGGGGAAAAGCACGATATATTTATCGTCTCCCGCCGGAGCAATGCCCGCCGGTACGAGGGGCACGCCGTGGGGGCTGTAGTGCCAGCGGCGCAGTTCCTTGCCCTGTCTGTCGTACATGACGATGGCCGGCGCTTCGGCCTGAGTGACCAGCACGTTGCCTTCCGGGGTAGCGGTCAGACGGTTGCCGTCGCGAGCCACGCTGGATCCCATGTGCCACTGCGCCGCAGGTTTGAGTTCAGGAGCCGGGGTGAAGCTCTGCACGCGCCTGTTGCCTATGTCGGCGACCAACAGCGTGCCATCGGGCGCTTCCCACACGCCTGCTGGCTCCACGAACTGACCGGGCGCGCCGCCCTGCCCTTCGATAGAGGCCAGCACAGTGCCATCCGCTCCAACCTTGAGCACACGAGCCAGCCCGGTGTCGGTCACCCACAGGTTGCCGTCGGCGGACGGGGCCATGCCGCGTGGGAAGTAGCAGTCACACAAGTGTTTGCGACCAACTAGCTCCCCATCCGGCGTGTACTCTAGCAGTTCCGACCCATCAGAGTTGAGCACGTACAGGTGCCCCTGCATGAAGAGCATGGCAGAGGCCTCAGTGGCGGGCTTGCCATCGGGCGTGAGCACATCCCACACGGTCAGCAACTGGCCTTGGGCACTATACTTGTGCACTTTGCCATCGCCAATGGTAAGCACATAGATGTTACCCCGGTCGTCCACGGCTGCGGCCTGTGGGCGGTTCAACCTGTCGCCTGCCTGATCGCTCTGGCCCAACACCAATAGCGGCTCGATCGGTTCGCCAAGAGATGCCGATGACTGCGGCTGTGGTTGTGGTTGTGGCTGTGGTTGTGTGCCAAGGTCTGGTGGCCGGGGATTGGGCGTGGGTGGCGAACCCTGAGGGGGTGGTGCACCGCCCACACCTAGAGGGATCAGTGCGTGGTTCACGCGGGTGACACGCTCCATCGGCAGTCGGTTGCCGTTAGCTTCGTCCGGCGTTGGGAAGGGGCCGCTCTCCGGCTGTGTGGGGTACTGACCCATGCGTGGCCAGAGGAACGCGGAAGGGATGATGGTGCGCACGCCACCGGGCGGCGTCCAATAGAGATAGACGTGCGAATAGTCGGCGAGGTCCTGAAACAGCAGTCGAATGTCGTGCCAACCCTCGGTGAGGTCCACCGGCACGTCCATGAGCACATTAGACTGGGTGTTGACCAGCACTTCCTTGCCGTCAACATACAGGCGCGTAGTGCTTATCTGCTCGGTGCCCAGTGAGTAAAGCCCAGCCTGTGGCACGTACAGGCGACCCTGCCATTCGATGGTGTAGGGGCGGGATAGGGGGGTTCTCTGGAAGTAGAATGAGATGACGGGGTCAACGCGTCCGTCCACCGGTTCAGTGTCGAAACCGGCCCCCTTGCGCAGCAGGGCAGTCAGGCCGCGCGGCTCCACCTTGCGCGGGTCGAACAGATTGTGGGGCGGCACAGGCTCCCGCTGGGCTTCGGGTGGGGTCCACAGCAGGCGTGACACCCCGGTCTGACCGGTTCCGCCGACCCTGATGGTTTCGGTGACCACCAAGCTGTGCAGGCCGACGCCCAGCGACACGGGCTGGCCCGCCGATAGCTCGAAACCGTCAACCAGCAATCTGCTCTGGGCCGAGGGGCCTTCTGCGCTCTGCCACTCGAAGCGATAGCTGCCAAATCTATCCACCTTGAGGGTGGCCGACAGGCGCAGGGTGCCCGGCGTCAATTGTTTGCCGCCTCGGTCGTAGTGGAACATGGGCACTGTGGCATCCTCGAGTGGCGTGCTGGAGCCTTCGGCATACAGCGTGGCGCGCACTCCGTGCAGGCTCTGCACATCCGATGCTGGGATGTAGATGGTGTAGGCCAGAGGCGTGGGGTCGCTGGGGGCCACCAACTGCTCAAATGTGGCGTTGGGGTAGATGCGGGCGATCATGCTCAGGTCGGCCACCGAGCCGGGGTCGAGTACCAGCACTATATCGCGCGCGGCCGTGCCGAACGGTATGACTTGCAGGCCCGGCCACTCGGTCACAGGCACCGAGGGGGCCAAATAGTTCATTGGGGGCAGGTTGTAGTACAGGGGCGCGATGTATATATCACGGCTGTCGCCGTAGCGGGCGGCCACGCGGGCGGCGTAGGTTTCAGGCGCGTACATCTCCTTCCAGACACCCCGGTCACCGGCCTGCAGCTCGAAGTACCTGTAGGCGTTGATGCTGCCCGCCAGCCATATGCACACCAGTATGCCCACCGCACCGGCATACATGGCCAACACCCGCCGGGACAAGCCCTGCGCAGGCACAGCCTGAAGGTGAGAGCCGGCAGGTGAGGGTTGGTCCTTGTCATGGGCGGTCACCGTTTGGGGAGCAGGGACCGGAGACCGGCGAACGGGGACTGAAGACCGGATGGAAGCTGCCATCGGCGCGGGCGCGGGAAACCGGTCAAATGGGCGGTGAGCCGGGAGAGGAAGAGGGTGAGGGTGAGGGGGAGCCGCCCCACCAGCGGCGGGCCACTGCACGGCGACCGCCGAGGCCGGCACCAGCGCCCGGCTCAGCGCCTGCCAGCACTCACCCAGAAAGATGCCCGCTATTAGCGCGGTAACCACGCTGTTCTCGATGGTGCGGTGGGCCTGCGGGGCCTCGAACAGCAGGGAGAGCACGCCTCCCGATATGGCCGCCATAAACCACGCCACCGGGAAGAAGTAGTGCCAGCGCCACACGCGCAACAGGCAGGAGGCCAGACCCCCGAAGAACAGCGCCGCCGTCAGCCAGTCGAGCATGGGTCTGCCGGGCAGATTGTGCCTGCCGTTCATGTCGCCGAGGAAGTTGAACATCAACAAGTGCTTGCTCAGGCTGAGCCAGAAAGCGTCCGGCCTGCCATTGCCGCCCTCCTGACTGAAGATGGATACAGTAGATATGCGGCTGTTGTACACGTCGGGGTGTTGAACGGCGAACACGGCCACGGGCAAGAAGGCCAGCGCAACGCTAAGCACGAACACCAATGCACCTGCACGCACGGCACGCACTAATCGCATGCGCTCGGTGATCAGCAAGTGGGCCAGCAATACCAGCAGTACGACGGGCACCAACCGGGCAACATAGTACATCTGGAGGCCTAACCCCAGAAGCACCCCGCCCGCGGCGTAGTAGGCTAGCCTGCCGGTGCGCAAAGCCTGCATTACGCACAGATACGCTGCCACATCCAGTGCCACCGTGAACATCGAAACGAGACCGATGCGGCTGAGGGTGATGTTCCATGCCGACACCGCCACCAGCCCGCCTGCGGCCAACCCTGCCCGCCAGCCATAGAGCCGTGCCGCCAGCAAATAGAGCATAGGGGCAATAAGTGCCCCGGCCAACGCAGGTAGCACCCGCAATTGCCACACCCCTTCGCCCAATACCTTCTGCACGAAGCCCAGCAGGTAGAAATACAACGCACCCATCTGGGTATGCTCAGCTATGAAGGTCAGGTGGGCAGCGCCCGGTGCGAGCAGGCCGCGGGCCACCACCCCGTTCTGAGCTTCGTCGAACCACAGGCCCGGCGGCACGCTGTCGAGGTTCACGAAGCGCAGTGCCAACGCCACCAACAGCAACCCGGCCATGATGAGCCATTCCACGCGCCGGGGCAAGCGGTCACGCATTGCGGTTAAGCGTGGGTCCGGGGCGTCGGAGGGCTGGTGCCTGTGCAATTCCCTGCTCAGGGCGCGCTCCCACACCACAAAGGCCGCCCCGTAGCAGACCAGCGAGGCTACGTACAACAGCCACGAGCCGGTGTTCACGAGCCAGTTGGTCTTCGCGGCCTCCGGGTCAGCGTTGAGGGCCGCGAACAGGGGTATAGAAACCAGCGAGCACAGCAGGGCAAGGGCCAGCAGGCCGAGGAACACTCGTCGTATGGGAGTCGCCCTCAGCACAGCCCGAAACGGCGGGGCTGCCGAGGGTCTGAGACGCGGTGGGGGCCACGCGGCCACCACGAGGGCCAATCCCGCCAGCCCGAACAACAGCCAGCTCGCCACAGGGGGAGCACCGGTCCCCTGAGTGCTCAGGCGCTCGTCCTCGGCCAGCTTCTCGGCCAGCAGGGCAACACCCAATGCCGCCAGCGCCGCCAGCGCCGCCACCCCCCGCGTTCTGCGCAACAGCGATCGCCGCCCACCGGCCGGTGGGCGCGGGTGCGAAACCCGTGTTTCCTGACTGGGTGGTACGGCCACGACGGGTCGAGCATCCGGGGCGGGCGTGCTGTGTGCCGTGGTTGTGCTCGGTTCATGCTGCGGGTCGGACATAGGTTACAGGCTTATGCACATGGAGTAGGTCGTTTCCGATCCTCATGGTTGCTAGCAGGTTACGGCACTGTGAACACCTGCACGTTGTTGTTGAGGCGATCCAGTACGTAGACTTTGCCATCGGTCCCGGCGCCGAAGCCGACGGCAATGCCGCTCGGCCCGCGGAACTGGCCCGCGTCGGACCCTTCGACGCCGAAATAGGTGAGTAAGCCATCGGCCACGGTGAACACGGCTACGCGCCGCCTGTCAGGGTCGCTCATATATATTCGTGTGCCGTCCGGGGAGATAGCCAGACGGCTACCGCCTTCTTCTTTGCCGATGGGCACGCTCCACTGACCGGTGATGGCCCCCTGCTCCCGCTCGCTCAACTGGATGATGCGGTCCTTGAGGTCTATGGTGTAGATGAGCCAAGGGTTGCGTGGGTCTACCACCACGTCAACGGGCTGTTCCAACCTGTCGCGCTCGGTGCCGGTGTAGGAAAGGAACCGCGTGGGGTCCACCGGTTGGTTGGGGTCGGGCGGGATGGGTGGAAGCTTAAGCACTCGGCTGTGGCCCGTATCGGCTATGTACACACTGCCATCCGGTGCGAGATCCACGCCATTGGCTCCGTACAGGTCGAGTTGCAAGGTACGGATCAGTTGGCCGGTCCTACCATTGTACAGTTGGAGCCTGCCCGCGTCCAGCGCGTACACCACCGAGCCATCGGCGCTGACTGCGAGGTCTTTGACATCGCCCAGTTCGTCGGGCTGAGGCTGGAGGTCCGTGCCGGGGGCGGGCGTGGAGGCAGGGGCTTTGCCCATGCTACGCACCATCTTGCCATCCGGGGACAGCACCATTATACGGTGGTTGCCGCGGTCGCCCACGTATATGTAGCCCGCGCCGTCCACGGCTAGGCCGCGCGGGTTAGAAAGGTCTTCGCCGAACACGGCGTTGGGTTTCAGTGCCTTTGACACATTCTGCTCAGGAGGGGGTGGGGGCTGCGCCGCAGGCGGGGCATCGGGCATTTCCTCAGGTGTCCAACTGCGGGTGGCGGGCACCAACACGGTGGGAGGCACGATGCCCGATGCGCCGTCGGGCGTAGTCCACGCCCATTCTATGCGTGCCGGACCACCTCCCCACGCCCAGCGTATGTCCACGTCGTGCAGACCTCGCGACAGGCGCACAGGTATGTTTGGCCTACCAGATCCAGTGCTGTCCAGTACAGGGTTGCCATCAATCATCACCACGACAGGCCCGCCGGAATTGACGCTGAAGATGTAATCGCCCTCTACAGGAGCGTTGAGCTTACCCCGCCAGCGCACGGTTGCCGCCGGAACACCCAACGAATTGAGCATCGAACCGGCTTCCCTGTAGCCCACGAAGGGGTCGCTGCGCCTCTGGGCGATGGCCTGTCTGCCAAACGGGTCGGGGGACCGCAACAGGTCGGGGCTGAACATTGACGCCACCTCGGCGCTCAGCCCACCCGTGGGACCTTTGTACAGCAGGCGAGCTTCGATAGGCAAGAATTGCGAGCCACCGGCCGCCCACAGCACTTCGATACGGCTGTTCACATCGCGCAGGGTGCCGGTCAACCTCACGTCGTGCAACCCCTTCGCGAGCACCACTTGCACTTCGCCGGCACCATCGCCTTGAGTGGCTTCATCGAAGAACACCCGGCCGTCTATCTCCAGCTTCGCGTCACCGGTGCCTCGCACCTGAAAGCTATATACACCGTAAGAGGGCGCTACCAGCCCGCCCTTCCATTCGGCTCTCGCGGGGTACGCGAGTCCGTCCGGTGGGAACCACGTGCCGCTGGCGGGCGTGGTACCCAACGAGGGTTCATCTCGACCGATCGGAGCGCCGGTCTGTGGGGTGTAGGTGGCCCGCAGGGTCTGAAAAGCGGCTACCTGCTCCTTCGTGAGCTTGTAGGATTTGAACTGCTCCACACCATCTTGCAGGGCTATGGGCTCTTCCCAACCGCCGGGATAGAACAGGCGTATGAGGGGCAGGTATTCCGCGTTGTTGGGGTAGACGATGAAGGCCAGCCCCTTACCGTTGTTGTCGGTGACGGGCAGCGAATCGGCGGGCACCATCATATCCCGCCCTTCCACGCCTTTGGCAACGAAGCGGGTGCTGCCGTAGGTGAAGTAAATGTCGTAGCCACCCACGCCAAGCTGATAAGCTTTGTAGTGCTGACTAAGGGCCTGAGCGTAGCGGGCCTGTGCCGTGGGGGTGCAGTATGGGCACAAAGACCAGAAATGCACGAAATATTCGTAGTACGAGTCGGCGCTGAGGTACACAAGCAGGGCGGCAATGGGCACAGTGGCGTATCGGCGGGCCAGACGGAGGTCCAGCGGCCACGCGGCGGCAAACACCCTGTCGAGCACCACCGCCGGGAAGAGCATCATCGCAGGCCACGCGCCTATGATGCGTTGCAGGTTGGGCGTGTCAATGGTAAGGGCCGAGCCAAGCATGCCGAACCAGAACCATATGCTGAGCAGGCCAAAGCGCCCGTCCCAGAACTTCAAGGTGGCATACACCAGCCCGATCAGCGCGAGGGCGGCCCAGATAGGCGACAGAACGGTGCCGTTGTTGTTCTCCATGCGGTAGAAGTACACATGGTCGCCTCGGCGGTACAGCACGTCGGTGGTCTCGCGCAACTGCTCGTACACCAAGCGCAGCCACGGCGCGGGGTCCGAGCGGATGTTATCCGGCATGGAGCGGCCGGCCCAAGTCGGGTCGTAGGGGAGGCCGTACCTGCTGAAGGTGGGGGCCTGATTCTGCGGGGAGAAGATGGAGGTCTCTTGAGCACGCCCCACAAAACCCCGCCACTGGTCCTTGTAGGAGAATATGAGGTAGGGCATGGCGGTCAGCGCGAAGGCCAGCCCCAACAGCACGAAACCGAGCGCATACTGCCTGAAGAATTGCAACCTCCAGCGTATCAGGCAGTAGAGGCCCACCGCGCCCACCAGCGGGATGATGAGCTTGCCCGCCGCGTAGAAGTACAGGCTGAAGCCCCACGCCATGCCCGCCAGCGCCCAGTCGCTCCATTTGCGGTGGCGCAAAGCCATGAACAGATAGAAGAAACCTATAGCCCACAGCGTGCCGGTGGGAGTGCTCTCGCCGGCCAGACGGCTGAACTGGAGGGCGAGGGGTGATACGGCAAGCATAGCCCCGGCCACCAACCCCACCCTTGGCCCCCACAGCAGGCGGCCTATCCGATACACATACCACACGGCCAGCATGCCGCTGACCACCGACACCATCCGGTCGCCCACCATATTGTCGCCGAAGATGCGCAGGCTGAAAGCCAGAATATAGAAATACAGGTTGGGCACGCCCCACCAGCCATAGCCGAACAGCGGAGCGGGCCGACCCTCGTTGATGGCGCGGGCGTCCATCCCACGCTCGCCTTCGTCGCCGAAGATGCCGGGGTGGTATTCCAGATTGTACAGGCGCATAGCCAGCCCCACGGCAAGGATAATGCCTACCAGCAGGGCCTCCCAACCGGGCGAGAGGCGGGGGATGCCGCGCGCAAAGAAATCGCCCTCAGGGCCGGGCAGAGCCGCAGTCTTCGACCCGTGGGTGCGCGAGGCGGCCACACCTGCTAGGAGCAGCAATGCCATAGAAGCCGCCCACAGCCACCCACCCAGCGGGTCCGTCACATCGTTCCACAGCACGTAGGCCGACGCGCTCATCAACGACAGGCTCAATGCCATTAGCACCAGCATGATCAACCACCGGCGTGATGCGACCCCTCGCCCCCTGCCTTCGACCTCGGCCTCGACCCTGCCATCCTTGCCGTCCCTTTGGTCTCTGCGGGCCGCCACCCCTTCTACTCCTGCATCGGGTATCCACGGGCTGAGTCTGCGACCCACCTGTTCAGGAGCGTGGGCGACAGCCGACACCTGCTCGACGGAGGCTCTGGAGAGTGCCGGGCGCACGGGCAAGGATGTGCCGTAGGTCGGCGTACTCTGCGAGTGAGGGCTGGGGTCTGGATCGGGGTTGGGGTCCGGGCCGGGCGCGGTCGGTGTGTGCTTGCCCACCTGCGGTTCGTTCGATGGGGTCACCACCTCGCCAGACCGGAGCTGTGGGTCCTCCGGCCTGTGCTCTTCGACGCCTCGCGAGGGCCGGCGCCAAGGCAGAGCAGGGTGGAGCATTGACAGGCAGAAAAGCACGAAGGCCGCCAAATACAGGCGGGTAGCGGTGACGTGGTCTTGCCGCTGCAACAGTATCATCTGACCCGCGAAGGCCAGCGCAATCGCGATCAGCCCGCCGAAGTAGCCGCGGGCTTCCCACAGGCGAGACAGCGCACCCCGGTATGAGGACACTGTAGCGTCCGGGGTATGGTGTGCGCTGTTTCCGGCTTCGACCACGACCATGCTGGCGGGCGCGGCCTTTTCTGCCGGGACCTGATCAACTCTGTCTGTGGCGGACATGATGCCGAACTTGTGGCTTCAAGCTAGAGCATAGAGCAAACAAATCGGGCTGTAGGTGTCACAACCCGGTGCCCATGTATTTTACCCAAAAGGCGGGCGCGCAGGCAAACCGACCAAACCGATGTTTACTCATATCTTCCGCCTGCATGCTCACATTTCCCCCCCACTGCCCCCTCCCCCCTTCCACAAGGGGAGAAGGGGCTTGGTTATATGGCAGCACGCCGTGCGCGGCACATATGGCGGCATAAAAGTTGATAGTCCGGTTTCCGTGCACAGCATATAACTAGCGGGGGGGGGGTGCAGGGGCGCACCCCGTCGGCGGGTGCCCTCTGGGCGCGGGGGCGTCCCCTGATCCTCCCTTCCCAATCCATAGCCTTTCTGGGGATAATTGGTATCACACATCATCCTGCAGCACAGGAGGGGAGAACCCGTATGCAAAGTGAACCCATCAGGGTATACAGGCGGTCATGGTGCGAGGACAGCGACGCGGCGGTCGAATATTTCAAAGAGCATGGTATCGAGTATACAGAGATAGACATAGAAGAAGAGCAAGAGGCGGCCAGAGGGGTGGAATTCATAACCGGTGGCCACCACATCACCCCGACGCTGGTGTATCGCATGCAGGCAATCGTGTTCGACCCATGGGATGCCGCACGGTTCGAGAAGTGGTGGCAATTAGCCAACGCCAACGAATAGAACAGGCACGGTTCCAGCAATAATGAGGGGTTGACGGGGGCTTAGACCATCCCCCTGTCCGGTGGGTACCCTGTGGGTGCGGGGGTATAAGTGTCCCTCGGCTCTTTACTTTTCCCCATGCAAGTGGAACTTGGCCCCCGATGCTTGGTGGAACCGCCGGGTTCCGGGTTCGCTAACGCTTTTCAGCGTAGGTGCTTATCTGGTAAAATTGAGTAAGGCAACGTCGAAGATGCCGACGGCAAGCGTTTAACAACGCGGTGCAGCAGAAGCATAACCGCATTATAAACAAGGGAACAACGTGGTTTCCACCGATACACGCAAAACAACACGGGCCGATGAAGGCCGCGAAAAGCAGGACACGCTGAGGGTGCTGGTGGTGGCCGATCTGGTAGAGCCGCAGCTCTACAATTGCGGCATAGCTGACTGGCTGGCCCCAGTGGACCTTGTGATCAGCTGTGGGGACCTGCCCCCTCATTATCTGGACTTTCTGATAACCGTTCTGGGGGCGCCCATGGTGCACGTGCTGGGCAACCACTGCTATGTGCCGCACGACCCCCTGACCAATCAGTGTTCCCCGAACGATTACCCGGGGGTGTACAATCTGGCGGGGCGAGTAGCCTGTTTCAACAAGCCGGGTGTGCGCACGCCACTGCTTCTGGCAGGGTTGGAGGGCAGCCCTGTGTACAATGGGGGGCCGCACCAGTACACCGAGCAGCAGGCCGCATGGAACCTCGGCAAGCTGATACCCGGCCTGCTGAGGAACAAATTGAAGGAGGGCCGGTATCTGGATATATTGGTGACCCACACCCCGCCGCGCGGCATCCACGACTACAGCGACGTGGCACACAGAGGGTTCGAGTCGCTTCTGCCTTTCATCGAACGCTTCAAGCCTGCTGTGCTGGTGCACGGCCATTCTCATCGTTACGACCCGATGTTGCCCACGCGCACCAGATACAAGGATACGGAGATAATAAACGCGTACGGCCACGTCCTGCTCGAATTGACCGGCCAAGGGGCGCGCTCAGGCTGGCAGATACTCGACCCCGTGTCCGCATCGTGAAACACTGCAAATTAGCGTCAGGGCTTTCGCCCTCAACACACGCATAACTCCGTTGTAGGGGCAGGCACGAGGCCTGCCCCGCCATACCCTACAGCGCAAGGCCGAACGACACACCCCTCCTGTTGCACACGAAGTGATGCTGGGGGAAGGGAAGGGCCGAGAAGGGCCGGGAAGGGAAGGGCATAGCCCTCCTAAACCTCTTCTTCCAACGCATATATAACCTTGAAGGGTATGATACATGAGTAATGACCTTCCTAGCATGGTAGTAAGGACGGCACAGGCCGATTTTCTGCGCGCCCGCCGCAAGGCGTTCATCAGGGAACTCATCTCCACGCTCAAGCGCGAGCCTAACTGGCTGTTGTCGTTCGAAGAGGTGCAGCGCACCCTGCCCATCAGAGGGCAGCGCTACGCCGGGGTGCAACAGGTGCCGGTCAGAGCCATAGTGGGCAGCGTGAATCGCTATAAGGACTTCGACCGATGGTTCCTGCCCACGCAGACCGAGACCCGCCCCCGATGGGAAAGCGTGGACCGCGCCGTGCTCACTGATGTGGTGCTGCCGCCGGTGCAGTTGTATAAGGTGGGCGACGCCTATTTCGTGAAAGACGGTAACCACCGCGTGTCGGTTGCCAGAGAGAAGGGGGTCGAATATATTGACGCGGAGGTCATAGACTGCACGACCAGCGTACCCCTGTCCCCTGATGTTGACCCGCGCGATTTGCTCCTGCTGGCCGAGTACGCCCGCTTCTTGGAGCAGACGCACCTCCGCAAACACCGCCCGGAAGTGGATATCAAATTCACGTCTCTGGGGCGCTATGACGTTTTGCTGGAGCACATCTCCGCGCACCGCTGGTACATGGGCATCGAGCAAAATCGCCCCGTGGAATGGGAAGAGGCGGTTGTTGACTGGTATGACAACGTGTACATGCCAGTGGTGAAGGTGATCCAAGAGAACGACATCCTGAAGGACTTCCCGGGCCACACGGCGGGTGACCTGTATCTGTGGATTATGGACCACCTGTGGTATCTACGCCAAGATACAGGTGAGGAGGTTGGGGTCCATACCGCGGCACTCAGCTACGACGTCAAATACGGTAAGTGGACACGCAAAGTGGTGCGCTATTTGCGCAACTTGAAGAAGGTGACCATGTGCCCCATCCTCACGCATATGCGCGGCATCAGAAAAATGCTGTTGCTCCCACGTGCGCCCGCAGGTCAGCAATCTGAGCAACCATCTGAGGGTCAATAGTGCATACATATAAGCGATGTAATGCGGCAAAGAAGAGTGCTGAAGTAGCGAGCGTGGGGCCTGAGATGCCCGATCGTGCTTACGTGGAAGGTGACCACCGGCCCGGTCAGCGCTGGCCCCGTGCCATGCCATCTCGATTTTCACATCTGGCGGGCGGGACGGCCTTCCGGCTGTTTCTGACGGCAGCGGCGGTGGTGCTTTGTGGGGTCGCGGTGCTGCTGGGTGCACTGCCGACATCGCCCGTGCCAATCGCGTCTTCGCAGGCCCAGTTCGCGCATCCGGCGTTCCGGGCGGCATGGGAACGCACGGACGGTCTGGTGGCAACGGGGGCTGTGCTCAGGCCGTGGGTATGGGGGCCTGTACCCGGTAGGTCATTAACCGAGCCGTTTCAAGGCATTCCGGGCAATTCCCATCTGGTGCAGTACTTCGATAAGGGGCGGATGGAGTTGAACAACCCCGCCGCTGACCCCACAGACCCGTTCTACGTGACCAACGGCTTGCTGGCAGTGGAACTGATATCAGGGTTGATGCAGACGGGCACGGGCAGGTATGAGGTCCGGCGCCCGGCGGCTATCAATCTGGCCTCGGACGCGGACGACCCCAGTGCACCCACCTACCAGTCGTTCAACGGCGTGTCCAACATACCGGGGGCACCTAACCGGCGTCGCAGTGCCCCAAGGGTTGGGCAGGTGGTGCGCGAGGCGATAGACCGGCAGGGTATCACCCAGCCTTGGCCTTCCAATCACCCCGATTATGGCGTGCGTATCGTGCATTATGAAGAGGTCACCGGGCACAACATACCCAATGTGTTCTGGGAGTATTTGAACCAGCAGACGGAGATGGTGCAGGACGCCCGGGTTGTGCGCGGGCCGCTGTTCTACCCGTGGTTTGCGGTGACCGGATACCCCATCTCCGAGCCGTACTGGTCGTACGTAAAGGTGCAGGGGCAGTACAGAGATGTGCTCATTCAGGCGTTCGAGCGCCGGGTGCTCACTTATGTGCCGCACTTACCCTCGCCGTTCAAGGTGCAGATGGGCAACACCGGCATGCATTACTATGAATGGCGCTACTCGACCGCGCCCACCCGCACGCCTGCCCCGCCCCGCGCCACACCCACATCGCCCGCCCTGCCGCCTCTGGCCCGAATAACCATAGACCGTATCGAATACCGTAAGTCCATTACAGACCTCAACGGCAACTTCGCGATCATCACCAATCGCGACCAGCGGGCCTACACCCTCAACGGCTGGTGGCTGGACAGTCCCAAGTGGAGCCACGTGGACCGGTTTTATTTCCCAGACGGGGTGACCATAGCGCCCGGGGCCAGCATTCGGGTGCATTCGGGGCCGGGGGTCAACACAGACACCGATATATACATGTGGCGCACCACCGTGATGTGGGACGGCATGCCCTACGATCTGGCGGTGCTGTACGACAATTACGGGCGAGAGGTGGATCGGTTCTTCCCCGCCGCGGACGTGGGCGTGCCGCCTACTCCACCGCCCGTGGTGACGGGCACGCCCGGCGCTACGAGCACCCCATCGCCCACAGCCACACGGGGTACCCCCGGCCCCACGGCAACCATAACCCGCACACCGGCCGTGCCAAGCCCGGTGAGCACCGGTGCGGCAACGGTTGGGACGGCCACGGCCCTTGCGTTCACTTCTCCTACCCCCATGGTGACCGGCACCCCACCCACGCGCACACCCACCCACACCGCTACGCCTACCCGTTGATTGATAATTGGTCGCCTAGTGCTAGTGCATATTAGTGCAGAGGTGTCGGGAAAAGGGTAGACCGGGGGGCTGTGCCCTTCCTCTATTACACACAAAGTGCCACGAAGTAGCACCGCGAGCGGGAGCGCGGGCGACTTATTCCGATTCCGAAGCGCCAGCGTTGTCGGAGCCGTCTTCTTGGTCTTGGTTGTGGTCTTCGCTCATGGGAGAAGGGTCAGCGGCACCAGACATGCCGCCGGCACCGGACGTGCTGTCGGCGGCGGCAAAGTCGCGGGTATCATCTGAGGGAGCCTCGGTGGGGCTTTCAGACCGCTCCCGATCGGGGGAATAGCGGAACGGGTTGGGGTCGGTGTCCATACGAATCACTCCTTCTGGAAAGACGGTGAGCAAAATAGCTGTGCGGGCATCAGGGACTTCGCCCCCTCATTTCTGCATTAGCGTTCGATGAGGCGGCGCACGGCACGGCGCAGGGTCGCTGGTTCAATGGGCTTGACCAGATATTCGTCCGCTCCCATCTGTAGGGCGAATTCTTGCTGGTCTACGACCGAGATGATGAGCACGGGTATATCTTTGGTGGCAGGGTCGCTTTTCAATCGGCTGAGCACCTCCCAGCCATCGGTGTTGGGCAGGATAATATCGAGGGCGATCGCTTTTGGCCGGATGCGGGATGCCAACTCCAAGGCCTCGGTGCCGTCGGTAGCCAGCACCACGTTGTAGCCCTCCAATTCCAGCATCCTGCATATAACCTCTCGCTGGTCCTCATCATCCTCGGCCACCAACACAGTACCCCCACCGGTGGCTCTGGTGTCGGGTATGGCAGAGGTGGGTCGGTGCCGGTATACGGCCTCTTGCTGTGTGGAGTGTTGGCCTCCTGCCACTGCGCTCCGCCACTCATAGGCATAGGGTGAAGCGTCCCCAACTTCGTGCACAGATGCTGGCTCGGGGGAGAGCGGCAGGCTGAAGCTGAAGCTACTGCCTTTATTCAGGCCCTGACTGCGTGCCCACACCTGCCCGCCTTGCAGTTCCACCAGACTACGCACTATCGCCAGCCCGAGGCCGGCCCCGCCCGACCGCCGCTTAGCCGACGAGTCTACCTGATAGAACCGGTCCCAGATGCGCGTCAACTGGTCCTCTTCCAGACCCACACCGGTGTCGCTGACGGTCAATATCAGGCTCTGCGGTTTGAAATTCAGCGCGCTCAAGTCCAATTCGGGAGTTACCTCGGTTAGCCGGTCGTGCATGACGTTCGGGTCATTTGCCGGCAGTGGGGAGAGGGCCGCGCTGAAGCTGACGTGCCCGCCCATTGGGGTGAACTTGATGGCGTTGGTCAGCAGGTTCTCGATCACCTGCTGGAGCTTGGTTTCGTCGGCCATCACCGCAGGCAGTGGATATAGGGAGAGGTCGCTTTTCACCGACACGCCGGCCTTTATCGCCAGCACGCGGGTGTGGGTGATAACGCGTGACACCAGCCCGCCGATGTCCACGGGTTGTAGATTGACGGACACGGTGCCGGCTTCCAGTCTGGATATGTCGAGCAGGTCGTTTATCAGGCGCAACAGCCGGTCGGCGTTGGTGCGGATGGCGGTAAGGGCCTTGGCCTGTCGTTCGTTGAATGCCCCATGCACCCCGCGCAGCATTAGATCGCTATAGCCCATTATGGCGGACAGCGGGGTGCGCAGTTCGTGGCTGACCACGGATAGGAACTCGTCCTTGAGCCGCTCGGTCAGCTTCTCCTGAGTGATGTCGTGGAACACCACTACCGCGCCCACGATTCGCCCTTCCACATCGGTGATGGGGGAAGCGCTCATGCCGACTATGATTTCCTCGCCGCTCAGCCTGCGTATGAGCGCTTGCTGGCCCACAACAGTCTCACCCTTGAGAGCACGCATGGCAGGGGTGCCTTCATAAGGTATGAACTCGCCGGTGAGGGTGCGCAGACCATAAGGTTCGGCATAGCGCTCCGGCTCCAGAGAGTACAGAGCCACACGACCCGCCAGCCACTCAGCGGCAGGATTGAGCTTCTTTATGCGACCCTGCGCGTCGAATATCACCACGCCATCGGCCATGTGCCTGATGACGGCCTCTAGTTCTTCGGCGTGGGTGCGAGCCAGTTCGGCGGTGCGCGTGGCGGTTTCGCGGGCTTGTACAGTTTCGGTCACATCGTGCGCTATGAGCATGACTGCACGCTGACCTTCTCTGCTCACACTGTCAATGGGCACCGCCGACCAGTTCCAATAGGTAGCACCTCTGCCGGACACTTCGGAGAAGTGCTGTTCAAAAGAGCTCGGCTGCCCGGTTTGCGCCACCTGCTCAAGCACGGCCAGTATGGCATCATGGCGCTCGGTCCAACGGGCAACAAGCTCTTTGATCGGCAGGCCGATCACGTACGCGCCGCTCCGATATGGTTCAGGCAGGGCTTTGACGAAATTGGGGTTGGCGAGCAGTACCCGGTAATCCGGTGGTTCCAGCACGGCGAGCAGGCCGGGGAAATTCTCTATTACCTTTTCTAGGAAGACGCGGTGGGCGCGCTCGGCGGTCGAAGCTCTTACCTGCTCGATAGCTACGGCGGCATTGTTGGCAAGCAGTGAGGCTACCCGTATTTCTCTGTCCGTCCAGTGTCTTTGGGTGCGGCTGCCCAGAATAAGCGCGCCTATGGCCCGCCCACCCACCATCATGGGCGCGGCGAGGGCCGATACGCCGCCTTCGGCTGTGTGCACCGGGAATTCCTCAGCCGGCAAATCCCGGGATGTGCCTATGCCTTCGAGGGCTACAGGCCTGCGCGCCATGATAGCCCGGCCCGCACTTCCAGTGCCGGGGTCAAACACCACGCGCCGATAAACGTCCGTGCGGAAGCCGTCCATCGCCCGCCAGCGTGTGGTGCCATCTGGCTCCAGAGTGGCTACGCTGGCGTAATCAACGTTCAACAGGCGCCTTGCTCCGCGCACTATAGAGGTCAATAACTGGTCTATATGCGTGGACTCGCCTATCTGCGCCCCGAACTCGCGCATGAAGAGGCTCTCTTCGGCCAGACGGGTGGCCTCCTCGAGACGGTGAGCATGGCCCAAGATGAAACCGGCGGCGCTGGCGAAGGCTTGCAGCTGGGTGCGATTCACCTCGGTGGCGGGATTGAGTACCACCAACCGGCCCACCACATGGTCGCCGTGCTGGATATCTATGTGAACATCGCGCTCGCCCGGTTTGTAGGGCTGAGGCTGGGACGGCTGATCTTGATCGGTAGTAGCTGTGACGACCCACCCATGCTCGTGGTCCGGGCTGATCAGGCACAACCGTTCTCCCCCCAGCGACTGGCTGGCGGCAGTTAGCAACTGGCGCAGCGCAGCGTGAGCGGTAATGAATACGCGAGCGTGGTTGTTCTCTGTGTTTGTTTTTTCCTCGGAACCCGAACGTGTGGGCGTGGACTCTGTGTCCATGGTGTCACATTCTCATGATGATACGGCGAAATGCTTCTGCGTATTTGAGGCCATATGCTTCGCCAACCTGAGCGGCACGCATTTTGACGCGCTCTGGCAGGTTGGCGGCATCACCGACCTGACTTCTATGCAATTTTAGTGCCTCGATCTTCTGCTCTATGGTTTCGGTTATATCCACCAGCACGTTGGGCTGGTCGCTGCCCCACAGGAATATCTCCTTGACCTTGTGGGGTTCCAATCCCTCGCGTATGTGCTCGTGGAACTGCAACGGATCGCGTGCGGTGGGGTAGATGGCGTCTACGGTAGCCAAGCCCACGGCACGGTGATCGGGGTGGTTGATGAATTCGTTGTTGTAGAACAGGGCGATGGGATCGTGGGTCATGACCACGTAAGGCTTGTACAGGCGTATCATGCGGGTGATGGCCCCGCGCAGGGTCAGGTCGGGCATAAGCTCGCCATCGGGGAAGCGCAGGAAGACTACCTCGCTGACGCCAAGCAGGGCGGCGGCGGCGCGCTGCTCGGCCTCGCGGATCTCCACAAGTTGCTCGCGGCTCATGTTGGGGTCTGCCGTGCCTTTGTCGCCGCTGGTCACCAGCACATATATTATTTCAAAGCCATGCTTTATCCAGTTGGCTACCGTGCCCGCGGACGAGAACTCTGGGTCGTCGGGGTGCGCGGCTACGAGCAACACGCGCCTTTGCTCCGGCTCCAAGTCTTGATCGGCAGGCCCCGGCCGCACTAAAGGGGTGAGGCCCGCAGGCGATGCGGAGACCGCGCCAGATATGCCCTGTGGGGCAGAGGTAGGGGGAGACGATAGCGATGGAGATACCGATGCTGTGGATGCTGATAGAGATGGTGTTGTTGATGTGGTGGAATGTAGCCGGCTGTTATCGGTCATGATGTTATACTCTCCCTGAATTGACATGGGTTTATTCCGGTTATCTGTCTATCGGCAATAAAAATGGACAGGAGAGCAGGGGCGCTCCCCCTGCGACCCCGTCAGGGGCTGGAATCCCCACACCTTCACTCTATAACACTCGGCTGGATGCGTCAAGTACACATGAGCCAAGGATAGTGCAGGTGGTGGTATGAGCGCGCAGATTGGTATTGATCGATCGAGAGTTGTGGAGAGCTAGCCATGGATGAGATAGCGCTGACGGGCATGGTGTTCTTCGGCACGCATGGGGTGAACCCCGAAGAGACGGCGCTAGGCCAGCGGTTCGGCGTGGACGTGCACTTGTGGCTCGATCTGTCTTTGCCCGCGCGCACCGACGACCTGAGCGACACGGTGAGCTACACGGCTGTGTATAAGTTGGTGCGCGCAGAGGTGGAGGGCCGGCCCAGCAAACTGCTGGAGCATCTGACCGCCCGGCTGCTTCGGGCGGTGCTGGCTCACGACGAGCGCATCCTGAGGGCGCGGGTGCGGGTGAGCAAGCTCAGCCCGCCTATCAAAGGCAGCACCACCGGTCAGGTATCGGTGGTGATGGAGCGAGGCCGCGATTGGCCGGGTGAGAGCTAACGAGTGGACGCAAGTGGCGCGATAATGGCAGATCATGCCTCTACCTGTACCGGAGCGCCGTATGATTTTATGGCGAGTAGTGCGGCTGGGCACGCAAGTGGATGGCACATATATTGCTGCACGCACAGGGGACGCGCCCTGTACTTTCACGTCTGTCATCCTGCAAGGCCGCCAGACCTGTATACCTAATAAGTAGCGTTGCAAGAGACTCGCAGTTTTGGCAAGCCTGAGCAAGCGCAAAGAAATGCCAAGAACTAGTGAGCACTTGCTTAGATGGAGCGAGATGTTATCGGCGAACCTTATATCGAAGCGTAATTATATCCCACATAATCTTGATCACATCGAGTCCAATCGCCGTGAACCCACACCCCGGAGCCTGTCGTCAGGCATGGTAACCGTACGCCTGTCAGACAAGAGCGGTGGCCGTTCTGCCGAATACGCGCTTTCTGCTCAAGGCAGTCATTCTGCCCGGCGGGCGCCCGAATCGGCCGGCAAAGATGTGCTCGTGGTAGAGGACGAGTCGTATCTTTGCGACCTGATAGCCGACGTGCTGGAGACCGAAGGCCATACGGTGCGTAAAGCAAGCAACGGGCTTGAGGCGCTACAGCACGTGCGCGAGCGCAAGCCCGATATCATCCTGCTTGACCTGATGATGCCCATAATGGACGGCTGGGAGTTCATATCGGCCCTCAAGAGCGAGGGGGAGTGGGCAGGCATACCGGTGGTGATAATCACCGCTATATACGATGTGAAGCGCACCCAGTTGGATACAGGTGCGGCGGCGGTGATCACAAAGCCCTTCGATATTGACCAGCTTGCCGATATAGTGCGCACTTACGCCAAGTAGTGTCCCCGGCTGGTCAACCATCCTCTTTGTGCTATATAATTCTTGGGGAGAAGGCAACTGGGTGAAGTGGGGACACCCCCGCACCCAGAGGGTACCCGCTGGCAGGGGGCGCCCTTGTACCCTCGGGATTTATCGCCCTTGCTCGGATAATTGGTACAATATAGCTGGCCGTGCCTACAGACCGTCCGACGTTGTTTGTACGCCGCCGACGGAAAGAGGCCGGCGTTTTTATGGTCGTGGGCCTCTCCGTTATGCCAGATCGTCATATTTTGCAGCTTTTGCAGCCCTTCCAAAAAGAGCCGACATAAGGCCCGGATCACAAGAGCTGCGAACCACGCAAAGCAGGCCAATGCCAAGTAAGACCGGCAGATCACGCAAAGGCAAGAAGTCGCAGGAACGCGGTGCGGCACCGGCCGGCAGCGTTGCACGCACGGGGGCTTCGAGATCAAAGTCCCGCGCGCACGGCAGAGCGGGTGCTGCCGGCACTACACCCCCTGCAACAAAGCTACGAACCGGTGCGCCGATGTGGGTGGGGTTGGTGGGCGCTGTGTTGCTCGTGTTAGCACTGCTCTTCGTGTTCGCGCCAAGCGTGCTTCCGGAGTTTTTGCGCCCGATGGGAGGGGCGGCCTCGGCCATTGAGCATTCCCCAGACGGTCGGATTGCCTTCATGCGCACGTCTGAAGACGGCAAGCAACGCGACCTGTACGTGGTGAACCCAGATGGCAGCAGGCAGGAGCGCATCACCAGCGGCATCCTCGTGGAGGGTGGGCTTGCATGGTCGCCGGATGGTAGGTACCTGCTCGCGCAGGCCTCCATTGAGGGTGCAACCCGGATCGTGCGCTTGGCGATCGGGGCGGACAACAAAGCGGCGGAGAGCGTCCAACTCACCGCCGATATCCAAGCGGACAGCGTGTTGCCGGCATGGTCGCCCGACGGCACGCTCATAGCCTTCCAGTCCAAAAAGGACGGTGGCGATTATCAGGTATTTGTGATGGACAGGGATGGCAACAACAAGCGCCGCCTGTCTGATGGCAGAGGGTATGCGGGGTGGCCGGCATGGTCGCCCGACGGCAAGAGCGTGGTGTATGTACAGGGCGACAAACCGGACCCCGGCACGGCAAAAGAGATTTACGTGGCCCCGCTGGAAGGGGGCGCGCCCCGGCAGGTCACATCGTTTGGCAAGGACCTGATCCGCCCACAATGGTCGCCGGATGGCAAGCACTTGCTGTACGTAGAGGGCCGGGGAGATCGAAGTGCCATCATGCTCATGAACGCCGATGGCACGGGCAGCCACGAGATCGCCCTTGCCAGCAGAGGCACGTCCCCGCAGCTGTCGCCAGACGGGAGCAGGGTGGCGTACTACGCGGTCAACCCACCTCAGCCCGGTAGCGATATCTTCGTCGTGCCCATAGGGGGAGGCACGCCCACCAACCTGACCGCTGCATCTGCCGACGATTACGCCCCTGCATGGTCGCCCGACGGCAACAGGCTCACGTGGGCCAGCAGCCGGGCTGGGGCGTTCAGGATAGTGGTGGCCCGCACCGACGGTGCCGATGTGCGGGTGGTCTCCTCCGGTTCGGGTTCGGACTCGCAGCCCGCTTGGGGGCCACCGGTCAATGAGTGAGGCAAACCCGTGAAGCCTGCCAAGCCCAAGCCTGTGCTGGTAATCATTACCGGATTGCCCTGCACGGGAAAGACCACGCTGGGCAAGCGCATAGCCGATGAGTTCGGCGTGCCTTTCCTTCACAAAGACGGCATCAAAGAGGTGTTGTTCGATGTGCTTGGGTGGCAAGACCGCGCGTGGTCGCGGCGGCTGGGGGTTGCCGGCTATGCATTGCTGTATTACTTCGTGGAGGTGCAGCTGGCCGCCGGCATATCGTGCGTGGTCGAGAGCAATTTTCACCCGGAACACGCCACACAACAGCTGCTCGCCCTCCGGCGCAGATATGATTTCCAGCCGGTGCAGGTGCAGTGCGTAACTGACGGTCAGGTGTTGTACGAGCGGTTCGTGCGCAGGGCCGCATCAGGCGAGCGCCACCCCGGCCATGTAGACTTGCAGACGTGCGAGGATCTGAGGCCGGTGCTGCTCAAAGGTCGGTTGGACGCGCTAGACATCGGGGGCGAAGTGTATACGGTGGATACAACCGACTTCAGCACGGTTGATTACGACGCTTTGCTGAGCGCAATCGCGCCCAAAATGCGGAGCATATGAGACGCTACGCATACGTGCATGAGGACGCGGCCGGGCAAAAGCCCTGACAATGCCCTACACCCACCATGAGCGTGTATCTGGCACTGGCAGCAGTGGCACGTGGAAAATAGTGCGGCCCGGCACTCGCAGGCTGATATAATATGATGTGTGTCTCATGGGACCACAAACGCCTGCAACCGCAAACAGGCAGGTTCGTCTAATAAATGACGCCAGCATGGGCATCGACCCAAGGTGTGCCGGTGCTAAAATCAAACAGGTCTGGGAGCTTTGCGAGGCAAGATTACCCCGGACGCATACAGCTACTCATTCTCACTAAAGCCCTCTATCGAGGAATAGCCCCTATGATGCATTACAGTAGCTATTTGTTTCGCATGCCCTCTATACGAAGGGCCGTATTGCTGATGTTTGTCGTTGCGGTGCTGGTGCAGCCCCTTGCCGCTCCCGGCACAGCGGCGACCACGACCACCGTCAACAGCATCACGCCGGCCCCTGTGGCCCGCCTTTCGATCAGACCCCCCGACGAGCAGGAGTTGTTCGGGATGGTGGTGCGCGACCCGTTCTATGAGTTTAACACCGACCGGATCAACTACCCGATGGCCCTCAACCGCACCGCTCTGGAGCAACAGGCAATCGAGCTGGCAGGGGCTGGGGTGCGCTGGATACGCATGGAGTTCTTCGCGGACTATGACGGCACGGTCAACCCCGGCGACATCAACTGGGCCAAATACGACTGGTTCATCCGAGAGCTTGCACCCAAATACGGGTTCAAGGTGCTGGCTCTGCTCAATGTGGGCATGGTGGCCCATGAAGGCCAGACGCTGCGCACGCTCGCGTTTAACGACCCCCCTGACGGCGCGGGCACCGACCCAGAGGACGGCTCCAACCACTTCATCCGGGTGTTCACGGCGCGCGCGCAGGCCATCGCCGCGCGCTACGGCCCGGCAATCAGCGCGTACGAGATAATCAACGAGCCAAACATAAGCTGGGACCTGTGGCTGGACAGCCGCCACAGCTCTGCCGAGATCGAGCCTGAGCGCTACACGGCCCTGATAGCCAGCGCCTATCGCGCTATCAAGAGCGTGTCTCCCACTGCTCAGGTCATCACAGGCGGGATGCTCATAGGCTCGCCACCCGAAGGCAAAGACCACGACCAGTTCGACTACCTGTACCAGATGTACGTGTCGCCGTGGGTGGAGCGCTACAGGGCCAAGGGCTACGACCGGCGGCCCGGCTGGAACGTGGTGCCGTGGGACGGGGTGGCCGTGCACCCCTATTTCCTCGAAGCGCCTGAGTTGTTCGAGCTGTTGAAGGAGTTCCTGCGCAAGATGCGCGACCGCGGCGATCACACGAGCAAGCTGTGGATTACGGAGGTCGGAGCCGAGGCGAAACCACCCGCCAACCCCCACGACCCGCCCACGCAGGCAGAGATCGAGCAGGCCCGCTTCTTGCACGCGATCTACAATGGCATCCTGACCGACCCGCAACTGCGCTCCGGCGTGGCCCACGTGTTCTGGTTCAAGTATGAAGACTTCGTGCCGGGCAACTACACGCATAACTACGGGCTGGTCAGGCTTATGGAGACGCCTTCGGGCAAGGACTACCACCCATCAGGTAAGGTGTGGGTGCGCAAGCTGGCGTACAAGACCTATCAGGAACTGGCCCTTGGCTATGCGATCACCGACCGGCTGGAGCGCCCGGCCGGCAACACAGGAAGCAGGGCTAACAGCACCGGCTCCGCAGACGGCGGGCAGAACCAGAGCGCCAGCAGTGAAGAGGGTAGCAAAGACCTGATAGATGTTGACGAGCCGGTGTACTTCGAGCAGACCGGGCAGGCCATCGCACCTGTGTTCGTCAAGTACTGGCGCGAGAAGGGCGGCATAGAGAGGTTTGGCTATCCCATCAGCAGGCCCATGGTGGTCCGGGGCCATTTGAGCCAGTTCTTCGAACGGGCGGTGTTCGAGCACCACCCCCAATTCGCGGGCACCCCCAACGAGGTGCTGTTGCGGCTGGTAGGTGTGGAATATACGCGGGGCATGAAGTTCGACAAGGTGGACCCGGCCAATGTGCCCCCGGACCGGGTTTACTTCCCTGAGACAGGGCACACGCTGGGCGGGGTTTTCCTCAAGTTCTGGCAAGAGACGGGCGGGCTGGCGGTGTACGGTTATCCTATATCTGAGGAGTTCACGGAGGTATCTCCCACCGACGGCAAACCCTACACCGTGCAGTATTTCGAGCGCAACCGGTTCGAGCACCACCCTGAGAACGCCGGCACCCGCTATGAGGTGATGCTGGGGCTGCTGGGTGCCAATCTTCTTGAGACGGGGGTGTGGTGGAGATAAGAGGACCGGCTTGAACGGCGAGAGGGGTATGGGGGTAGGCTTCGTCTCCCTCATACCCCTCTCGCCTTGGGTGAATATAATATATGGCTTGCGACAGTAAGATCCTCGTGGGGTTGACGGGCAACATCGCGTGCGGCAAGAGCACCGTGCTGGCGATGTTGCGAGAGCTGGGCGCGCATACCATTGACGCGGACCAGTTGGTGCATGCCATCCTGCGCCGGGGTGGGCCTGCCTATGAGCCGGTGCTGAAGGAGTTCGGGCCGAGCATTCTGGGCGAGGACGGAGAGATTGACCGGCGTGCCCTCGGCAGGATAGTGTTCGCGGACCCCGAAAAACTGCGTAGGTTGGAGAACATAGAGCACCCGATCGTCCGGCAACTGATAGAAGCGGAGATAGCCAGTGCGCAACAGCGCGTGGTGGTGCTGGATGCCATAAAGCTGATAGAATCAGGTTGGGCGGACAGGTGCGATAGTGTGTGGGTGGTTACCTGTCGCCGCGACCAGCAGATAGAGCGGCTGGTGAATGCGCGGGGTTACAGCCCACAGGAGGCCGAAGAGCGGGTCAACGCGCAGACGCCTCAAGAGATAAAGGTGGCGCGCGCCGATGTGGTGATAGACAATTCGGGCACGATAGAAGAAACCCGAAAGCAAGTGGTGGAGGCATGGCGGCGGTTAGTAAGCAAGAAGATAGACGACAAGTGCGACTGCAACTGAGTGAGCCGGACGCGCCGACGTGGGGGCTGGTGCCCGCATGGGTCGCGTTGGCGTGGCGCGCAGTCAGGGAGCGCGCGCTATGGCTGGCGGTGGGGGCGGGGTTGGTGGCGCTGGCACTGGCCTATCAAAGCCCCAGAAGCCTGTTTGTAGACGTGGGGGGCGCTCTGGAAGGTGTGCACCTACAGGGGTTCTACGAGCGCGAGCAGACGGAGGCCGCCACCTATCGCTGGAGCGAGGGGCAGAGCGCGATGCAGTTTGCCGGTCTGGGCAAGCCGCTGATGCCTGTGCGAGTGCATTTGCAGGCGAGCGGCGGGCCGCGCCCCAGCCCGGCACAGGTGCAGGTGGCCGCTAACGGGCACCCCCTGCCCCCGCTCGTGCTATCCCAATCGAGCCAATCCTATGCACTAACGGTGGACCCCTCATGGATCGGGCCGTCGGGCGATTTGCGCCTCGATTTTCAAGTGCCCACGTTCAATGCACCCGGAGATCGCCGAGACTTAGGGTTTATGGTGGACTTCGTGCGCGTGGAACTACCGACAGGCGCGACCCTGCCATCGTTGAGCGTGACGCTGTGGCTGGTGGTGTGCTCCGCGCTTGTTTACCTGATGCTGAGGGGCGCGTGGCTGGCGCCCCTGCCTTCAGCGGTAGTGGTGGGGCTGTTCCTTGTGGGGTGCGCCGGGGCGATTGCGGTCTATCGCCTATTGATCACGCTGTACGTGGAGAGGTTGGCCACCACGTTGGTTCTGGCCGTGCTGGTGGGCCTGCTCACCGAGATGGTGCTGAGGGCGCTGGTGCGCGTGGCGGGGTGGCGTGGAGTGCGCGCTCTGCCTGAGTGGGCGTGGGCGGGACTGCGCGCGTTGGTGATGGCGTCGGCGGCACTGAAGGTTGGGGGCGTGCTCCACCCACTATCGTTCATAATTGATGCGCCGTTTCATCTGCGCTATATACAGTACATGGCCGAGGGGAGACACGAATACTTCGGCGAGGCTCTGGCGTTCGCCGTAATGCCCAAGGACGAATGGGGATCGGCGCGCGCCTTTATCCCCTATTCGCCCTTTTTTTTCGTGGTGGCTGCACCCCTGACGTGGTTGCCCGTGCCGCTCGCTCTGTCGGTGCCCACCGTCAGCGCCATCTTCGAGTCGCTCAAGGTAGCGCTGGTGTTTGTGATCGGGTTGGCGTTGGGCAGGCGCACCAACGAGCCACGACCCGAGGATGCCCGGCCTGCGCTGGCCTCGGCCACCCTGTACGCACTCATACCGGCCACTTTCCTGCTCCAGCAGTGGGGTAACTGGCCCACGCAAACTTCGCTGTGGTTGCTCACGCTGTGGGTGGCTTTCACCGTGCTGTCGTGGCACTGGATCACGCGGGTGTGGGTGTGGACGGTATGCACGATTTTGCTGGCCCTCGCCCTGCTGTCTTACACAGTGACGGCAGCCTATACGGGCGTGTTTGTGGGCATGGTGGTGCTGGGCGGCTGGGTGCTGGCCCGTGCCGAGGGCAAGCGGTGGGGGTTGGTGGCGCTGTGTCTGGTGGCGGCCACAGGTGTGGCGTTGCTGGTCTATTACGGGCAGTACGTGGGCAAGATAATTCAAGAGACACTGCCAACCTTCGGGCAGGCATTGGAAGAGCAGGGCAGGCTGACCACGCTGCGCCCTTCGGTGTGGGCCTTCGTGAGCGACCATCTGGCGAGGGCTATGCAGTCGTACCATCTGGCTCTTGTGTACGCGCTGGGCTTTGCGGGCGCCTTGTGGGTGTTGCTCGGTGGGAGGCCGACCGGTCGGGCGAGGCCGGTGCCCGCCGAAGAACAGGCCGGGCGCGAGCTTGCCATGGCGAAGGGTGCGAGCACAGGTCAGCGTACGAACACTGGACACGGCAGGGTGTACGGCATCATCACCCGCCCGCCGAGAGCCGGAGCCAGTTCATGGCCTTGGCAGCACGTGTGGCTGGCCGGGTGGCTGCTGGTCTTCCCTCTGTTCACACTGGCCGACTTCTGGATGGATCAGGCGCTGAAGGAGTTCTGGTATGCTCTGCCCGCCGTTGCGGTGGTGGGCGGGGTGTGGTTGTTGGCGGTGCTGGCCAGAAGCAGGGGGTCGGGCGCGTTCAATGTGCTGTTCTGGCTGTTGCTGGCAACCTTGACGTGGCAGAGCTTATCGTTATGGGTGTTCAGGCTGTTCTTCCACAACCGCTGATACCCATTCCCCATTGTAGGGACAGGTAGGGGGTAGGGGTGTTCCCGCACCCCCGGCAGGGGTGCTCCCCTGCACTCCCGCTATATGGCCTTCGGCTACACGAAGCGCGGGCGGCTCGCCCGCATGCAGGCCATGTGCCTCCCACCCCGGTAAAGCCACAGTTCCACAATTATACGGGCAGAGTGATGAGCACGGTGGTGCCGTACTTCGGCGAACTATCTATGGAGATGTGCCCGCCGTGAGCCTCTATGATGATTTTGCTTATATACAAGCCGAGGCCCAGCCCGCCAGCCCCGAGAGGGTCTTTGTAGTCCGACCTATCGAATATATGCGCGAGCCTATCCGGGGGTATGCCGGGGCCTTTGTCGGTGACCTGCACAAGCACTTTGCCCTGTTCGCTGTTGTGGTGGCACAACACCTCAACCGGCATGCCGGAGGGCGAGTACTGGATGGCATTGGATATCACGTGGATGAACACTCTCTCCAGACGTTTGCTGTCGCCGTGCACCCACAATTGATGATCGGGCAGGTTGACCACCAACTGAACCGAAGTTCGCGATATTGAGCAGGCCTGTTCGATAGCATTTTTCAGCAGGGTAACCAGCTCCACCTTGCCGTGGTTGAGCGCGAATTCTCCGCGTTCGATGTGCGCCAGATCTACGAACGTGTCTATCAGCCTGCTCAGGCGCTGGGCCTGCACCCACAGTATGTTGGTATGCTCGACGAGCCGGGGGTCGGCCGGGGGCATGGAGGTAAGCTTTTTCTTTATGAGCTGCGCGAACCCTACTATGGAGGTGAGGGGGGTGCGTAACTCGTGGCTGAGCAGGCTGAAGAAACGGTCCTGATGCCTGTGCTCCTCTCGGCGGGCTTGGCTGGTATGGTCGGTCACCACGGCCAAGGTCATGAAGCCGGTCAGGGCCAGCAGCGTGTTGGTGTCGTCCTTGCCGTAAGTGTACCGGGCGTCGTGGTACAGGGTGAGCAAGCCGAGCAGGTTGCCGTGATATATGAGGGGCAGGCAGACCATGGTTATCACCCCATTGGCAAGCATGAGCCGATGGAGGGATTTGATGGCAGGGGGTTGGTGGCGCGCGTCCTCCACTACGAGGGGCGAGATAAGCTGTTGTGCAGAGAGCAGCGCCGTCTGGCCTGCAAGCGCGGGTTCGATCTGGTCAATGAATTCATCGGAGAGCCCAAAGCCTGTTACGTATCTGGGTCGGTGCTCGCTGTTGAGCAGGAACACGGCAGCCCTGCTCGCCCCGACCAGATCGGCTGCTTCCTCGGTGATGCGATCCAAGACCGTGTCAGTGTCTGTCCTGCCGCAGACGAGCTTGGCGACGCGCGCCAGCAGGGCCGCCTGCCTGCCTGATGACGAGGCGGGGTTGTCAGGCGGTGTGCCGGCTTGGGGTGGGTGCGATGTGCGTGGTGGGGGCGGCTCCTGCTGTCTACCTATTTGGCCCCGATTTTCAGGCCCGGTAAGTGGATCGGTGCCCATGTGCCCCTTCCTGCGGACTTGCTTGAAGGCCTGCATTCGTTGCTATACAATTTGTATGGGTTAACCATACCTTATCAGACTGGAATCGGCAAGGGTTACAATCTGCAACTCGGTGATTATCCCCTATCTTCCACCTGCGTGTTCGCTCCTCACACCCGGCCCCTCTCCCACAAAAGGAGAGGGGAGTTGCTGTAGTTTCTGTGTAATCTCTCTCCGTGCGAGGGAGAGAAGGAGGAGTAAAGGGGTGCCAACAGCGGGATTGGGGATTAGCGTGCGGGCCGCCCGCTTGCGCTTCGTAAACCGGCACCATCGGCGATGTGGTGCCCTTTGTCAGCAGCTGATTATTGTTGCACAACCTTAACTTATCCGACATCACGCTTGGTGGATCGAGGCAGATGCGTACTGACCAATTTGTTTACGAACTACCCCCGGAGTTGATAGCTCAGAGCCCGCTGGAGCCTAGAGACAGCTCGCGCTTGATGGTGGTGCACCGCTCCACCGGTCGCATAGAGCACCGACGGTTTTACGAACTGGGCGACTATGTGCGCGCCGGCGATCTGCTGGTGGCCAACGAGAGCCGCGTGATGCCCGCCCGGCTCATCGGGCGTAAGGTGCCCACCGGGGGCAGGGTAGAAGTATTATTGCTTCAGCCCATGCCTCAGGCCGGCGAAGAGGGGCAAGAGCAGAGGGTGTGGGAGGCGCTGGTCAATCCCGGTGGGCGGGTGCGCGAGGGCACTCTGATCGGATTCGGAGACGCGGAGCGCGGCCCCTATATGCAAGCCGAGGTGCTGGCACGCACCGAATCGGGTGGGCGGCTGTTGCGGTTCGACAGGCCGCCCCGCCCCCTGCTGAACGCACTGGGCCAGATGCCCCTGCCGCCGTATATACGCGAGACGCTGAAGGACCCAGAGCGCTACCAGACGGTGTACGCGCGCACCGAAGGCTCGGCGGCGGCACCCACCGCCGGCCTGCATTTTACCCAAAGGCTGATTGAAGAGTTGAAGGCCAAAGGGGTGGGTTTTACTACGCTGACGTTGCACGTAGGCCTTGATACTTTTCGCCCGGTGCACGAAACGAGGGTGGAAGAGCACCGCATGCACAGGGAGTGGTACCACTTCCCCGAACAGACCGCGCTGGCGGTTACGCGGGCAAGGCAGACAGGCCACCGCGTAGTTGCCGTGGGCACGACCAGTGTGCGCGTGTTGGAGACGGTGGCTCAGGAGCAGGGAATTGCGCTGGAAGACCGCCAGAGGGTGGTGCGGCCCTCCGAAGGCTGGACCGGGTTGTACATCACGCCCGGTTACAGGTTTGGACTGGTAGATGCGATGATAACCAATTTCCACCTGCCGCGCACCACATTGTTGATGCTGGTGTGCGCTTTCGGGGGCTATGAGCTTATCATGCGGAGCTATCAAGAAGCGATCAGGGAGCGGTACAGGTTCTACAGCTTTGGCGATGCTATGCTGATATTGTGATGTCGGGATGCCCGGCCTTGACCGCTTCGGTTCACCGCCATCACCACTACTACCAATACTGCTACTGCTTACTAAGCCCGCGCAGATTGACCACCGGCTGGTCGTAGAAGATGTAGAAGCCGTTGGCTTTGGGTGGGGGCACCAGCGTTTCGGGTGGGTCGTTCCTCAGAAGGTTGGTCTTGTTGTACACCGATCTGTTGCCCTGTTCCAAGGTCCTTATTCTTACCGAAGTGGGCCGCTTGCGGTATTCCACGGTGTACTGCCATGCGCTATCGTTGTAAGCTGTGGATACAGCCGCCGGCCCATCATGGGTGCTGTGCAGGGCTTGTCGTGGGTAGAGCAGGGGCAGGTTGGAGCCAACGACCATCAGCAACAGTGTCAGCGCTATGCCACCGGACACCATGCGTGCGGCTCCGTCCGCGGTGAGCGTTACGGCCAGCCTCAGTGGCGGCAGGGCAGGGCGAGGGCGCTCCACGGTCGAATTTGGGGCAGGCTTCGCATGGGTTCTGTGCCGTATGAGGCGCATCGTCCTGAGAAAGCTGTCCTGTGGTGGGTGCGCTTGGCCATATTCGGAGCGCATGAATCGAGTGAGGCGCGCGTCCAGCACAGCGTCTTCGTAGTCAGGGTCTTCGCACTGCGAGCGGTGCTTAGCGCTGGGCGGGATCAACCGGGCATCATGAGCGGCCTTACAGATGCATGACTTATAGATGCGTGATAAGAAACCCAAGTATATCATTGCCATCACCGGAGACATCGGATGCGTACCCGTCATATATGGTGCTGCACGTCCATTTGCGTGCAGGAGGGGTGAGGCATTGGAGAGGGCATCGCCTTCCCCGGGCCTTGCCCCACCTCAGGTTATAAGCGGGACGCCTTTGTCCCATGGGTGCAGAGTGAAGTAGAGGTAAATGTGGGTGTGCTGGGTAGATAAAAGTCTAAGTTAGCAATTTATGAATACGGCCCGCGCCCGCATAACGGGTGCGGGCCGTATTCATTGGCTCAAGAGCCTGTTAGCACGATCGCCTCGCCTGTCATGCCCTCGAACTACCTGAAGTAGATAGTCTGGGACTTGTATGTCGAGTAGACGGTACCGCCGGACACATCCCAGCCCACGAGATTTTCCTTGTGGACTTCGATGTTCAGGCGTGGGTACAGAGGTATGGCGGGCAGGTCGTCCGACCAGATCTGCTGGAGCTGGGCCAGAATAGGCGCACGCTTGGTGCGGTCAATCTCGTTGTTGACCGCGTTGCAGAGCCGGTCATACTCGGCGTTCCTGTAGCCGGGGTAGTTGCTGCCGCTGTAGGCGTTGTCCGCGGACGGGATGAACTCGCTGTGATACAGCGTGCAGCTGTTGCCGGGGTCTACGCCGAGGATCCACGCGTACTGGGCGAAGTCGTGCTGGCGGCGAGCCAGATAGCCGTCATCGCCGAAGTACTGCGCGGCCGGGATGTAGCGCAGTCTGGCCTCAATACCCACTGCACGCAGGTCGGCGGCTATGAGCTGGGTGATCTGCTCGCGGGTCCTGTTGCCTGCGGTAGTGGCATATTCAAAGCTCAGCTTGACACCACCCTTGGCGCGGATGCCATCGCTACCCCTCACCCAGCCGGCCTGATCCAGCAGTTGGTTAGCCCGGTTCACATCGTAGTTGTAAGTGGTGAGCGGGTACCTGCTCTGCCACTGTTGAGCGAAATCGGGGTTCTGCATGGAAGCCCAGCTCGCGGGTGGCAGGAAGGTGTGCAGGATGATCGACCGGCCGAGCACCACCTGATCGATGATGCGCTGGCGGTTGATGGCGTGGGCGATAGCCTTGCGCACGTTCTTGTCGGCGAAGAACGGGCGGTCCAGATTGAAGTCTATGTGCTCCCATACACGGGCAGGCACATACTCGACCTTCTGGGTGGGCAGAGCATCAACCTGATTCAGCACCTCGGTGGGGGCCGGGAAGGCGTCGCTGGTGGCGGCGTCCAGTTCACCGGTCCTCAACTGGGCGATGATCTGGTTGGTGTCAGCTATGATCCTGATGACGATCCTGCGGAGCAGGGGCTTGTCGGTCAGGTTGTAGTTGGGGTTCTGCTCCAGCACGATCTGAGAGCCGGAATCCCAGCGGACAACGCGGAACGGGCCACCACCCTGCGGGTTGCGGGCGAACTCGCTCTCGAGGATCTTGTCAGCGGGGATTTTGCTCAGGATATGGTCTGGCAGGATCGCACCCACGGTGTCGTACAGCGGGTCAACTACCGGGCGCCGCTGATCAACGAAGTCCTTCAAGAAGGCGAAGTGCTGCTTGTCAGTGGTGCCGTTGTAGAAGTCCCGAGCCTGAGCGTAGGACATGAAGTTGTAGATAACGGTGTACTTGTCGGGGTTATCTACGTTGTACAGCTTCTCGTAGAGGGTGCGGTCCTGAATGGTGGCGTTGGGGTCGAGTATGAGCTTGTAGAAGTAGAGGGCATCACGAGAGGTAACCTCGGTGCCGTCGTTCCACTTGATGCCGCGTCGCAGCTTGTACTTGACCACGAGGCGCTGGTCCTCACCGAAGCCGGTGAAGAAGGCACCGCCGTTCTCCAGCGTGGGCACATACCATGCCACCGCCGGGTAGAGTTGGTCTTTGTGGTCGCGCCCGATGAGGTCAATGTACAGCGGGGCAGACGCGATACCGGCCACAGCGGCGTTCTCGAACAGCGGGAACAGCGAAGCCGGCTCCTGCGACATGGCGAACACCAGAGTATCCTTGGTGGTGGTCACGTTCTTAGGAGGCGAGATGGGCAGTTGATCGGCAGGGATGGGTACGGTCTTGTACTGCTCAACGCCCAGCAGGCCCAACTCTACCTCATAGGGCGGCTGCTTCTCAGGGTGCAGTTCGAAGCGGTTGCGCTCGAAGTACTGCACGGTGTAGGTCTTGCCGTCCTGAACGGACACTTCTTGGAAAGGCTCGCTCAGCGGGAAGCCGAATTGCTTGAGGCCGCCGTAGCGGTTCCAGTATTCGAGGATTTTGCCGGAGATGGTATGGCGGGTTTCAGGGAACCACACCTTGGTTCTACCATCGGCGTCGGCCGGCCGGTCAATGCCCACGAAGGGCTGGTCGGCGGGGTTGCGCACGCGGCGGGTGTTGGGGTCAATGGAGCCGCGGCCCTCTGCCTTCATAACGCCCAGAAGGCCCAGCAGCACGTCATAGGGCGGCCTGTTCTCAGGGTGCAGTTCGAAGCGGGCGCGCTCGAACCACTGCACCTGATAGGTCTTACCATCGGTCAAGGAGATTTCGGAGCGCACGTTGGTGATGGGCAGGCCGTTCACGTACACGTTGGCCTGATCGTTACCGTGCTTGCTCCACTCCTCCAGAATGCGACCGCAGACGTCATAGTTCTGACCGGCGACGGTGAACCTGCGGCAGTTCTGCTGCTGCGCTGCAGCGGATTGGCTGCTGGCAGGCAGGATGGACACGACCAAAGCCCCTATCACGGTGAGGTAAAGGGCTATGCGGCCGAGACCACGCTTTTTGTCGTTCATTCTCTCCTCCTACCTAGATTTTTGGTGTTTGAACCAAAATGGGTGTCGGGGTAGTTGGTCTGTTTGTTACAGTACCCACATGGAAACGACAAATGCCGTCGATAGGGGGCTGTGACGGCAGGTGAGCGGACTGCGTGAGGCGCATTGCATGCTGAAATGTGAGTCACCATGAATGCCACCAACGCGCCGCTGAGTTTGCGCTTCTCGGTCCACCTTGCACCACACGCCAGTCTGGTTGAACTAGACCGGTGCTGGCTCGGTTGCCCGGTCCGAGCCGGTGGATCTTCTCACCTCCTTCCTCCCGGATGTTTGTCTGGAGAGAATATGCGATTTTCGGTGGCATGTGCTGGCCGTGTGCCGGCAGCATCGTCGTTGGAGCACATGCGCCAGCCATAGTACCATATTTTGTGCGGTCTGACAAGTGTTTGTGCGTGGCCAGCACGTGGCAAGGCGTTCGGTTACTTTGTTGCCATACACCCTGCACATATAGTAACAACCCGGGGGTTGAAATGGTTCATTTTTTGGGAGAGAGCTGTCTGGCGGCTAGAGCAAGCGCCGGAGGTCGCACCGGCGCCGGACATACAAGCAAGTGTTTATTCGGACAGGGCAGCGGCGAGGTGAGCCTGACGGGTAGGCTCGGGCAGGCGGTAGCCCCGGCAGGCGGCCAGCACGTAGCGAACGGCGGTAGGTAGGTCTATTTTATGGCCGGGGGATACGTACACCGGTTTGGAGCCGCGTTTGGTGCGAACCGCGGCGGCTAGCACTTCGCCGCGCCGGTTGATCCACTCGGTCCACGAGCCGGGTTCGGGGGGTGGCTCCGGTCCGTGCACGGCCAGCGGGGATTTAGCCACCCCGATGGTGGGCAGGTCGAGCAGCACGCCAATGTGGGAAGCTATGCCGAACTTGCGGGGGTGGGCTATGCCCTGCCCGTCGACGTATATCAGGTGGGGCCAGCGGCTGAGTTTTTCGAACGCGGCCAGCACGGCCGGCACTTCCCGGAAGGAGAGCAGGCCGGGTATGTAGGGGAAGGACAGGGGTTTTTCGGCTCTGGCTATCTCCAACACCTGCAATTCCGGGTAGGAGAGCAGGACCACGGCGGCACGTGCCACGTTGCGTGCGCTCATGTCTACCCCGGCCACTTGTGTGACCTCACCCAACAGGGGTTCGAGCACCACTTTGCCGGCCAGCGATAGTTGGATGGCTTCGGCTTCTTCCGGGGTGACATCCCAGCGATGGTAATTGGTCAAGGACAGAGGGGGCATGGTGGTGGTGTCAGGCGTGTACAGGGCGATCGGAACCGGCGATATGACCGGGTCCGGGTTGGAAGCTATGTGGTCATGTGGGATGCGGCGCGGGTCCTGACGAGCAAGACCTCGTCCACGCCGTCAATCTCGTTCAGGTGCACTTGAATGCGTTCAGTGCGCGAGGTGGGTACGTTCTTGCCCACATAGTCGGCGCGGATGGGCAGTTCGCGGTGGCCCCTGTCAACGAGCACGGCCAGTTGGATGTTGGCCGGGCGGCCATGGTCCATGATGGCGTCAATGGCGGCACGCACGGTGCGACCTGTGTAGAACACGTCGTCCACCAGCACGATGCGCCGCCCCTGCACGTCCACCGGCGGATCCAGCACCTGCCCTGCCTTTTCGGGTTGTGGATATGCCGAGTGAGGCCTATCGTCGCGGTAGGGGGTGACATCGAGGGTGGTCACTGGCACCTGCACGCCCTCGAACCTGCGGATAAGCTCTGCCAGCCGCAAGGCTAGAGGGCCGCCGCGCGTGCGGATGCCCACCAACAGCACACCCTGTGCACCTATATTGCGCTCCAGTATCTCATGGGCTATGCGGGTGAGCGCCCGGCGCATGGCCTCCGCGTCGAGCAGCACTACCGGCTGTGCCGGTTCTGGCGATGGTTGCATAAGCTGTATTAGCCGGTCGGCAGTCATTCAGCGCTGTGTGGGGGTCGCGGGTGTTTGCTCTTGCGGCTCCCAAGCTCTTTCCATGGTATACCACCTGCGGCCAACCACAGCAAGCTTAACAGAATAAGCGGTATCCAGTCAATGCCCATAGCTGTGCGTCCTCTGCTAATGCGCAGTGTTGGAGATGCTGTGTGGTGGAGGGCCGGGCCGGCGGGCGGCGATGTCAGGTATGCACTCGTGGTAACGGGTAGCAGGTGATGGTAACGGTAATGGTTGGAGATCGGAGATGAGATGCCAGCCGACAGTGTTCCGGTTCTCAAGTGTCAGGAATTGTACACCCGGCTTTGCAGGTTGGGGTGGGTTTTGCACATCCACGGACTTTCGCCCTCGACGTAAATATCCAGCCTGCGCAGGGGCAGAGTTCCACCCATAATCGGGGTCGTCAGTGGATGTGCAGGGTATGTCCCCAACTCTTCCCCCTATCCCCCATTCACAGCTTTTCCGGGGGTGTGGGTGTGGGGGTGTCCCCCAGTCCCTACTTCTCCTTCACCCCCATTACGCTCTCATAATTGACATAGCAGTGCTCAACTGGTAAGATTTATTGGTATGGACTCGGATGCAAACAACACATCAAATGAAGCTCAAGGGCTGGAGCCGCTAATCGCTCTGGCCGGTGCGTTGCTGGATACGGACCGACTGCGCGTAGCGGCGGCGCTGGCCTCGGCTCCCGCCAATCGCGTGGAGCTTGCGCGAACCACCGGCCTGTCGCATAAAAACTTGTTGCGCCATCTGGGCGTGTTGCAATACTTCGGTGTGGTCCGCCCGGAAGGACCGGCATCCGAACCACCGGACGATTACACCCGGTACAGGCTGAACTTACGAGCCTTTCAGGCGGCGCGGCAGGCTATGGGCAGGTACATGAGGACTAAACCACGCCCCGCCGACCCCCAACAGCTAACCCTCGAAATCTTCATGCCCGGTGGCAGGTTGGTAGCCCTGCCCCGTAAACGGCAGCAACTGCTTACGGTGCTGGATCAGGTGGCCCGTCGGTTCGACGCAGGCAGACAGTATTCAGAGCGCGAAGTAAACGTTATAATAGAAGGGGTGTATGGCGATTACTGCACCCTACGCCGCCTGCTGGTAGATTATGGATATATGTCGCGGGTTGGGCAGATGTCAACCGGTGGAGTGTATGAGCTCAACCCCGACCGCCCCTCCATCGGCGATGCAGGCATGCACAAGGGCGCACACGGCGGGTGAGGGGCGAGGGCATGCCTTGCCACAGGCCGCCACGCTACAGGAGAAAACAGGCGATGTTCGAGATAAGACTGGCAAAAGAGATGGGTATGTGCTTTGGGGTGCGCGACACCCTGAAGATGATTGACGAAGCTTCTAAGACCCGGCCCCACATTGACACGCTCGGCACGCTGGTGCACAACCCCCAGCTTGTGGAGAGGTTGAGCACGCAGGGCATAGAAGTAGTGCACGACCTTGCCTCGGTAGACGCGCCCACAGTGGCCGTGACCGCGCACGGTGCGGCCCCGGAAGTGTACCGCCGGGCCAAGGAAGCGGGTTTGGAACTGATAGACACCACATGCCCACTGGTGACCCGCGTGCAACAGCTCGCCAAGAGTTTGATGGAGCAGGGTTATTGGGTCATCGTGTACGGCGATGCACCCCACCCGGAAGTGAAAGGCATTCTGGGCTGGGCCAATTCGATATTCGATCAGCCGGAACAGGGCGCTGAAGACGGCGGCAAGGGCAAGCCTACCGCCCGAAAGCTCACCGCGCGCCGGGCGATCTGCGCCAAGAGCGTGGCCGAGATCGACGCCCATCTCGAAGCTGTCGGCACCCCCGCGGCTAAAGTGCCCAAGATCGCCCTCATATCTCAGACCACGCAGAATACCGAATGGTTCAAGCAGTTCGTGCACGAGGTTGTGGAGCGCTTCCTCGAATATGGGTGTGAAGTGCGCGCCTGTAATACCGTGTGCTTGCCCACCGCCAAGCGCCAACCTGCCGCTATGGAACTGGCTAAAGAGGTAGACGTGATGATCGTGGTCGGTGGCTACGAGTCGGCCAACACACGCCACCTGAAGGAGATAGCCTCCGAGTTCTGCCCGGCCTATCATATCGAGCGGGCCGAGCAGTTGCAGGAGGAGTGGTTCGCCGGTGTGAAGACGGTGGGCGTCACGGCAGGCGCTTCCACCCCCGATTACGTGATCAAAGAGGTTGTGGATGCGCTGGAAGAGATAAGCAGGCGAATGGGGGCCGCGCCGGCCAAGGCCTAGCAGCTTACCCTTTCTCCTCGAGTTGCATAGCCCCTTGCCTGAAGGTATGAAAATGTCATGGGAAGGAGGGAGGGGCGTGGGGATGGCAATGCCCCCACGCCCCTCCCTCATCCACACTACTGCATATAATGGGGGTTGACAGGGGCTGATCTAAGCACCCTGCCCGAAGGCACCCAGAGGGTGCGGGGATGTCCCCCATTCGTCCTCTCCACCATTTATGGAGGGGCAGGCGCGCGCCTCTGCCTGCAGGTACCCTGTGGGTGCAGGGGCGTCCCCCGTCCCTACTTTTTCCTGCATATTGGCGGAGCTTGGCCCCCGATGCTTGGTACAACCGGGGTGGGGCTTGCGCTTGCCCCCCGGCGGCGCTATACTGAAAAGTGGCAGATCGGCACGACATGCACGACATGATTGCGAGCGCCCCATTGCCAACAGGACCGTAGTCAGCCCTCACAGCCTTGACTGCACACAGGCTTCAACAATCGGCATGCAATCGAACGCGGTAGTGGGGTTGAAAGAAGCGAGGAGCGGAGGTAGGACCAATGACATCTCAGGACAAAATACCCGATGACCCCGGCCACCCACAGCATCAGGGCTACGAAGCCTTCCGTGACCCCAACGAACCCGATGAGGAGGAGCAGGAGATACACCCCGCGACCAAGCAGGATGTAGAGGTGTATATCCGCACTTACTCCACCATGCTGCGCTCATCGGGCGAGGTCAAAATCAAAGCACTGGTGCCGGCGCACCTCAACGCGGACTCGGCATTGCACATCAACGCCCGCTCTAAGGCACCCGACATGTCGGCCTTTGTGTACTGTGTGCAGCGTCTGCCGGCCTGCATCATGTATGTGCGGCGGGTGTTGCTCGGCCAGTCGGCCGAGGTGTTCCGCAAGCATGGCTTCAACGTGGAGCAGTGGGAGCCGGTAAGCGCGCCGGGCCGCCGCCGCCACTGGTTCTGGGACGGCAAGAGCACGCTGGCCGTGTACGTGTCTTCGGCCTCCGATGTTGACGACCTCATCCCCACCCTTACGGGCTTCCAGATCGAGTGGAACAAATTTCACAGGCTGCTCAACGAAGAGCCTAACACCCGTGAATTATTGCAGGCCCTTCGCAACACCCCGCCTGCTCTGTACGAAGAGGTCATCAAAGTCTTGCAGAACCGCTTACTCATAACGCAAGAAAGCTGGGACCGGCTGAGGGCGGTGTGGCGAGAGCGCATGTTCGAGAACCTGCTCATCATGGCCGAAGCCGAGAAGAGTTTCACGGTGCGCATGCTCGGCGGCTCGTACATAGGCTATGCCAAGGCCACCAACCAGTGGTGGACGCCGGTCAGTGAACTGCTCATGGAGCGCAACCTGTACGACCGGCCCGTGTACTTCGTGTCGTCTAACACGCACTCGCTGGTGAACCTGCTGGGCGGCAGTGTGTTGCGCGACCGCGACCGAGTGGAAGAGTTCATCCGCAGTGGGCGGGACCCACAGTTGCTCGTGGAATACAACAAGATGCGGAGGGGAGAGGTGCGCGCCAGCCTAGAGAACCTGCTCTACTATGCATCGCGCCACTATTACACGGATACCGAGGCGGGCCGTGAAGCCCTGCGCCGCCGCCCCTTGGAGGAAGAAGAGCGCGGAATCTACCACATCCCCAGCCGCGTGGGTATGCCCATAGATGTGCAGATCATGGAGCTTGCCCGTCTGGACCCTTCTGACTTCGACCCGCGTGTGCGCATGGATGGTCTGGAGCGGCTCAAACAGAGCAGGGCTATCATCTTGAACATAGACTACCCACTGGGGTTGGCCGCTTACTACATATTCGTGCAAGTAGCCGAAGGGCTGGAGACCATCAGGGGCGTGTACGTGCTCGGCAAGGCCGCCACCCTCAACGGGCGCATAGGCGATGTGATGATCAGCGACTCGGTGCTGGACGAGCATACCCAGAACATCTACTGGCTGGACAACTGCTTCACCGCTCAGGACGTAGCGCCCTTCCTTGTGTACGGCTCGGTGCTCGACAACCAGAAGGCGGTGTCCGTCAAGGGCACCTATTTACAGAACCGCCCTTATCTAGATTTCTACTACCGCGAGAATTACACGGTGGTGGAGATGGAAGCAGGTCCTTACCTGAACGCCCTGTACGAGTACACCCACCCAACCCGCCACCCTACTGGTGAGCACATCAACTTCACACGTCTGCCCTTCGATCTGGGTTTTCTGCATTACGCATCGGATACCCCATTCACGCGAGGCAAGAATCTGGGCGCTATCCGGCTGGCCTATCTGGGCATGGACTCGGCCTACGCCACGTCGGTAGCCATCGTGCGGCGCATCTTGCGGCAAGAGTTGGCGCAACTGGCCGAGGCCGCCCCCGAACCCGACGGTCGCCGGCAAGAGGCCCTGCCCGAACCACGCAAGGTTGCCGGTCGCGCCTGACGAGGTCTTTGGGGAAGTGGGTGCCCCCCACATACCCAGAGGGTACCCGCCAGCAGGGGTGCTCCACTGCGCCCCTGCTATCTATCGCCTTTGGCCGGACAACCGGTACAAGCCCTGACCACATCCCATCAGGGGGCTATGTCTTTTGGTATTGACGTGACGGCCAATCTACGGCAGGGACTGGGCTTGTGCTAACCACCGGTCCCGGTCTCGCGCCACTGTTCGATCATCTCGGCGTGCTCTTGGTCGTGGTCACTCTGCACCTGCACGATGGCGGCCATTGACGAATCGGCATGCTCATCGCCGGGGGCCGGGGCGAACAGCGTGGCGTTGTCCACCTCCCTGAGCAGGGCCAGCAGTTCCTCGCGCGAGGCATGAAGTTCGTTCACCACCTCGCTCAGCGGCACATGTGCGGTGGCGAGGTGGTGCTCTTCGTTGAAAGCCTGCACGCCATCTTCGTCCATGTCCAGCAGTGGGTGGCGCTGGCCCGCCAGCATGGCCCGGAGCGCCTCGGTGGTGGCGCGGTCCCATGCCGCTATGTGCGCCAGCACGTCGCGCACCGACCACTGACCGCATGCCCCCGGCTGAAGCAGTTGTTCCTCTGTCAGCCCATCAAAGGAAGCCAGCAGGCGCTGTCGCGCATCGTGCTTCTGCCCGGCCAGCATCTGCCGCCGGGCGGTCATCAGGAAATCCATGAAACCCCCAACTCCTCAGTGCGTAGTATGCAGGATACCGGGGAAGGGTGAGAGCCGACCGGAAAGGGCCCGCCCCTCCGGGCACCTCTCCTGCTCAGTCCCCCACCTGCACGATGATGGCGTCGCCCTGAGCGGTGCCGGAGCAGATGGCCGCCATGCCGATGCCCCCGCCCCTCCTCCTCAGTTCGTGTATGAGGGTGAGGGTGATGCGCGCGCCCGACGCGCCGATGGGGTGGCCCAGCGCGATGGCCCCGCCGTTCACGTTCACTTTGTCCTCGCTAAGGCCCAACTTGCGCATACTGATCAGCACCACGCTGGCGAAGGCCTCGTTGATCTCCACCAAATCGAGGTCGTCCACGGTCATGCCCAGCTTTTTGAGGGCATTCTGCGCGGCCATGGCGGGCACGTAGGCCAGATAGGGCGTGTCCCACGCGGCCTCGCCGTAGCCCAGTATGCGGGCCAGCGGCTTCAGGCCGTGCGCCTTGGCGTATTCGGCGGAGGCCACCACCAGCGCCGCCGCCCCGTCGTTCAGGCCGGGGGCGTTGCCCGCCGTGACCGTGCCGTTGGGGTCGAACACCGGCTTGAGCCGGGCAAGCGCCTCCATCGAGGTGTCGCGCCGCGGGGCTTCGTCGGTGTCCACCACCACCTCGCCCTTCTTCCTGTCGGGGATGACCACGGGCACGATCTCCTCGGCCATCCTGCCCGAATCTATGGCGGCGATGGCCCGCTGGTGCGAGCGCAGTGCCCATGCGTCCTGCTCTTCGCGGGTGCACTTCTCTTCGGCGGCCACTTTAGAGCCGTGCTCGCCCATGTGCACCTTGAGCAGTGGGTCGGTCAGGCCGTCGTATACCACGCCGTCAACAAGCTCGCCGTTGCCCATGCGCAGGCCCCAGCGCGCACCCATCACGTAGTAGGGGGCGTTGGACATGCTCTCCATGCCGCCCGCCACGATAAGCCGGTGGTGGCCCAGCCGGATCAGGTCGCTGGCAAGGGTGACGGCACGCATGCCGCTGGCGCACACGCGGTTGATGGTGTCCGAGGTGACCTCGCGCCCCAGCCCGGCTTTGAACGCCGCCTGCCGCGAGGGCACCTGACCCAGCCCGGCCTGCACCACACAGCCCATGATGTTGTGGGTGATGTCACCTTTGTTCACATCGGCACGCTGTATAGCCTCGCGCATGGCGATGGCCCCAAGCTCCACGGCGGACAGGGGGGCCAGCGCACCACCGAACTTGCCGAACGGTGTGCGCACGCCTGACAGTATCACAGGGTGGTTGTCGTTTGCCATATTCATTCACTCTCCTTTGATCAGGTCATCACCTCGGCGTGATGTGCCTGTGCTCATTCCTGCTCACTGCTCGCGGGCACCGGCAGGGGCAGGAAACGGGAATGGATAGCGCAGGGCGCTCACCGCATCGGGCAGTTCCCTGCGCTCGTAGCCCACGGCGGGTGGGGGCGGACACCTGTAGGGCTTGTCCACCCGGTAGCCGAGGGCGTATTCGCCCTGCAAGACGGTGTGTATCTCGCGGGTGCCCTCGTAGATCACCGCGCCCCGGCTGTTGCGCATGTAGCGCTCCACCGGATATTCGCTGGAATAGCCATAAGCGCCGTGGATTTCGATGGCGTCGTTAGCGCTTTCGAAGGCCACGTTGCAGGCGTACCACTTGGCGAGCGAGGTCTCGCGGGTGGTCTTCATGCCGTAGTTTTTCATCCAGCCCACGCGGTAGCACAGCAGGCGGGCGGTCTCGATGCCGGCCACCATCCTTGCTATCATCTGCTGGACCAGCTGGAACTTGCCGATGGGCCGGTCGAAGGCGTGGCGCTCGCTGGCGTACTTGACCGACGCGTCGAGGCAGGCCTGCGCCAGCCCCACCGCGCCCGTAGCCACCGTGTAACGGCCCCAGTCGAGGGCCGACATGGCTATCTGAAAGCCCTCGCCTTCCTCGCCCACGCGGTTGGATTTATGCACGCGCACGTCCTGCATGATGATTTCGCCCGTGTTGCCCGCGCGTATACCCAACTTGCCGTGGATGGTGGCAGTGGACAGGCCTTCCATGCCCCGCTCAAGGATGAAGGCGGCCATGCCGTGGTGCTTTTTGGAGCGGTCCAGCGAGGCGAACACGAGGAAGTGGTCGGCCAC
>DAOTTC010000105.1:0-24004 GCA_034437815.1 Chloroflexia bacterium
GACCGGCGAGACGACCCCGCCAATCGGCTGTACCATGCATATGCCCGCACCTCCACCGATGGGGGGCTGACGTGGTCGCCCGGCGTACGCGTGAGCAGTGCGCCCTCTGACCCCAATCAGAACATACCGCAGGGTGCCGATGGTATAGGCGACTACATCGGGCTTTCCGCCGGTTCAGGGGTGGTGTGGGGCGCGTGGGTAGACGTGCGCAACGGCGATCAGGACATCTACGCCGCACGCGATCTGTTCACCCCGCAACCCACCCCTACCTCTGCCATCACGCCTACAATGACCCCCACACCCAACCTTACCCCTACCTCTATGCCCACCCTCACCTCCACTCCCACTCCCACTCCCACAGCCTGCACCATCTCGTTCGTGGACGTGCCCACCACCCAACCCTTCTATCCCTACATCAGGTGCCTTGCATGCCGGGGCATCGTGGGTGGCTACTCGGACGGCACATTCCGACCCGATAACTTCGTGACGAGGGGCCAGCTATCCAAGATAGTGGCTAACGCCGCGGGCTTCTCCGAGCCGGTGTCGGGCCAGACCTTCTCGGATGTGCCTCCGTCTCACCCCTTCTATGTGTACATAGAGAGGATGGCACGACGGGGCATCATCGGTGGGTACAGCGATGGCACATTCCGACCGGACAACAACGCCACGAGGGGACAGGTGAGCAAGATAGTGGCCAACGCCTTCTTCCCGCAGTGCGGCACGCCCTAGCCAGTGCTGCTTGAAGGCACTTTGCGTGCAATAGAGGAGGGCCGGAGAGAGTTGTGCCCTCTCCGGCCCCCCTTCCCCAACATCTTGTAGTTCTCTCGAAAAGGGTTGGCAAAGCCCCAACCCATCCACAGGGTTTCTCAGCGGGTGCTGTCCTCGTACAGGCTTTCGCGGCTAGCATCGAACATAGCGCCCACCGAGCCGCCAGTGTGTATCCGCTGGATGGCCTCGGCCAGCAGAGGAGCCACGCTGAGCACGGTTATCTTGTCCAGCCATTTCTCCGGCGGAATGGGGATAGTGTCGGTGACCACCACCTCACGGATGGGGCTGTCGCGCAGGCGCTCGATGGCCGGTCCCGACAGCACCGGGTGGGTGCAGGCCGCGTAAATCTCCCTCGCCCCGGCCTCGTGCAATTTGGCCGCCGCCTGCGTAATGGAGCCTGCGGTGTCAATCTCGTCGTCCACCAGTATGGCGGTCTTGTCCTCCACCTCACCTATCAAGTTGAGCACCTCGGCACGCTCTATGTTGCCCACACGCCGCTTCTCGACAATGGCCAGCGAAGCGTTCACTACCTCGGCGAAGTTGCGGGCACGCTTGGCAACTCCGATATCGGTGGCTACCACCACTCGGTCGGGCAGGCGCTTCTGCCTGAAGTAGTCGGCCAGCAGGTACATAGCGGTCAGTTCGTCCACCGGTATGTTGAAGAAGCCCTGAATCTGGCCGGCATGCAGGTCCACGGTGAGCACGCGATCGGCCCCGGCCACGGTGATCAGGTCGGCCAGCAGGCGGGCGGTGATGGGCACGCGCGGCTGGTCCTTCTTATCAGTGCGCCCGTAGGCGTAGTAGGGGATGACAGCCGTAATGCGCCCGGCCGAGGCCCGTCTGGCAGCGTCCATGAGGATCAGCATCTCCATGATCGAGGTGTTCACGGGCGTGGAGAAGCTCTGCACGATGAACACGTCGTTCTGGCGCACGCTTTCGTTGATCTTGACGAACACGTTCTCATTGGTGAACTCGTGCACTTGCACTTTGCCGAGAGGTATTTGCAGATACCGGGCTATGGCCTCGGCCAGCGCGGGGTTGGCACGCCCCGTGAATATGGAAAGGTCATGATAGCAGGTCATCCCTTTATCCCCCGACGTCAGTGGTCAGTGGTTTATCAATTCTATCGGTGCTCTTGGTGGGTCTTGGTGTGTTGGTGGTTAATTCATGCGATTAATCCGTGTTCTCTGTGGTTCCCATACACCTTACGCCTCATGCACTCTCAGAACCTCAGGTCCCACGAGCGCAGGGTTTCGATCAGCTTGTGATTGGTGAGGTCCAGATGGATAGGGGTGACCGACACGTAGCCATCGTCAACGGCGGTTACATCGGTGCCCTCCTCGCGCTCGTGGCGCACCGCCGTGCCTCCCATCCAGTAATACTTGCGGCCTCTGGGGTCTTCGCGCACGATCAACTGGTCCTGATATATGCGCTTGCCGAGGCGAGTGATCTGCACCCCTTTGATCTGCTCGCGGGGCAGGTTGGGCACGTTCACGTTCAGCAGGATGTCTTTAGCCAGCCCGCGCTCCACTATCTGCTCCACAAGCCGGTGGATGAACGCCGCGCCCACCTCCACCGGCCAGATGGGGTGGGTGTCCATGGACACGGCGATAGAGGGTATGCCCGAAATGACCCCCTCCATGGCCGCGGCCACCGTGCCCGAATAGGTGATATCGTCGCCCAGATTATAGCCGTTGTTGATGCCCGATATGACCAGATCGGGCGGGCGCTCCAGAAAGCCCAGCGCGGCCAACGCCACACAGTCCGAGGGCGTGCCGTCTATCGAATAGGCGGTCGAGCCGTCGGGCAGTGGCGCTTCGGTCACCCGGATGGGCCGGTCGAACACCCTGCTGTGGCCCGACGTGGACCAGTTGCGGTCGGGGGCGATCACTACCACGTCGTATGCCGGGGCAAGGGCTTGCTTGAGGGCGAACAGCCCCGGCGAGTTCACCCCGTCGTCGTTTGTGATAAGTATCTGCATTACGCTTTAGTTTCCACCTTCCTCCAGATGGTGCCGTGGGGCGTGTCCTCCACTTCGATGCCGGCCTGACGCAACTGCTCGCGCAGGGCGTCGGCGCGGGCGAAGTCGCGGCGCCTGCGGGCCTCCACGCGTTCGTCGAACAGGGTTTGCAGGTGCGGGGGCAGGGTCTCGTTCAGGCGCTGTTCGGTGCGCTCGCGCAGTTGCAGACCCAGCACGCGGTCCCAGTCGTACAGGGTGGACAGGATGGACGCGGGCTGGCCCCGCCGGTTGGCCTCGGCGATCAACTCCCATACGGCGGCCAGCGCCCCCGGCATGTTCAGGTCGTCGTTGATGGACGACACGAACTTGTCAATATAGGGCTTCTGCCAACTCTGGTCCTCCCTGCCATCGGGCGGGGGCAGTTGCGCGGCGCGGTAGCAGAAGTCGTATAGGTTTTCGAGGGCGCGGGCGGCGGCCTCGATGCCCTCTTCGGTGTAGTTCAGTTGGTGGCGATACTTGGCCGTCAGGCAGAAATAGCGGTAGGCCAGCGGGTCGTAGCCTTTGTCCACCAGCGTTTGCAAGGTGATGAACCCGCCGCCGGTGTTGATGGGGGCTATGCCCTCGCCCATGTCGCGCACCTCGGTGGCGGCCCCTGCGCTCTTGCTCATCTTGGCGGCGTTGATCAGCAGGAACTCGCCGTGCACCCAGTAGCGCACGAAGGGCTTGCCGGTGCACGCTTCGGACTGGGCTATCTCGTTCTCGTGGTGAATAGGTATGTGGTCCACGCCGCCGCAGTGGATGTCGAAGCTCTCGCCCAGATATTTCATGGACATGGCCGAGCACTCGATGTGCCAGCCGGGGTAGCCCACACCCCACGGCGAGTCCCACTTCATGATGTGCTGGGGCGGGGCGAACTTCCACAGGGCGAAGTCTGCCGGGTTGCGCTTCTCGGGGTTCACTTCGATGCGCGCCCCGGCCTCCAGCTCCTCGCGCGACTGCTTGGACAGCTTGCCATACTCCGGGAAGGTGGAGATGTCGAAGTACACGCCGTCCGAGATGATGTAGGCGTGACCCTTATCCATCAGGCACTGGATCAGCGCTATCATCTCCGGTATGTGCTCGGTGGCCTTGCACAGCACATCGGGGCGCAGGATGTTCAGGCGGTCCACGTCTTGCAGGAACACACCGGTGTAAAACTCGGCTATCTCCCACGGGCTTTTGCCCTCGCGGCGCATGGCCCTGATCATCTTGTCCTCGCCCTCGTCGGCATCCGAGGTGAGGTGCCCCACGTCGGTGATGTTCATCACGTGTTTCACGTCATAGCCGTCGTATTTGAGCACGCGCTTGAGCACGTCCTCGAAGATGTAGGTACGCATATTGCCTATATGCTGGAAGTTGTACACCGTGGGGCCGCAGGTGTACATGCCGATGTGCCCCGGCTGGATGGGCACGACAGGTTCTTTCTCACGCGTCAGGGTGTTATATATGGATAGAGTATATCTGGGGTCTGACAACTGGCTTGCCTCCATCTGTCTGTTCAGCTATTCATCTGTTCTGTTCCTTTGTTCCTTTCCTCACCATCCTCTATTATACTGTAAGAACGGGGGATGAGGTTTGGAGTGCAGGAACGCATAAGGCATGACCGACCATGCGCAGACGAGCTGACATAGAAGCGGAAGCAGAAGCAGAAGCGGAAGAGGCCCAAGAGCTTCCTGAACGCATGCCTCAGTACGACTACGGTGGGCTGGGCACCATGATCGCGCGGCAGGTAGCCATTGACCTGCGCCGCCAGCGCGCCCGCCGCGAGTTCTTCCGCATCGAGCACGCCAGCCCCACACACGGGGGCGAGCCGGAGAGCCAGTTCCTAGGCCTGTACCGGGTGACCGGCGATGGCGGGCGCGTGTACGACGTGCTCATCCGCGACCCCGACCCTGAGCACTACGTCAACCGCTGTTCCTGCCTCGATTACGAGTCCAACAACCTCGGCACGTGCAAGCATATCGAGGCGGTGCTGGGCTACATCCGGCGCAAATACGCCCCCCAGATCAGGGCCGCCGGACCCCGCCTGCAAGAGATCAACCGCCTGACCGTGTACGTGACCCTGCGCTATGTGGGCGACGGCACATGGACCGCCGCCCCCGTGTACGACCACCAACTGGACCCCGGGCTGCTTCGCATTGTACAGCACTACCTCATGCCCTATCTGGCCGAGCTGGAAGACCACCCACAGGCGTTCCTGCGCCGTGTGGAGCGCTTCAAAGCCGAAGTCGAAGAGTTCGGCGGCAGGGCCATCATCGAGCCAGAGGTATACGAGTACGCGGCCCGCGCCTCGCACCGCGCCGAACGCGACGCCCGCAGGCGCGAACTGCTGGCCCGCGTGGAGGCCGGGCAGGCGAGGCTGGACGTGCTTAAACTGCCCCTGTACCCCTATCAGGCGGTGGGCGCGCTGTTCCTCGCCTTCACCGAAAACGCCCTGCTGGCCGACGACATGGGGCTGGGCAAGACAGCGCAGGCCCTTGCCGCCGCCCTCCTGCTCAAACAGTGGCACGGCATCCGCCGTGTGCTCATCATCACCCCTGCCTCGGTCAAATACCAGTGGGGCAAAGAGATCGAGCGCTTCACAGACGAAAGCTATGTGGTGGTGGGCGGGCCTAAATCCAGACGGCTCAGGCAGTACGGCACAGAGGCCTTCTTCACCATCATCAACTATGAACTGGTACTGCGCGATGTCGAGCAGTTGCACGCCCTCAACCCCGACCTTGTGATACTGGACGAGGCCCAGCGCATCAAGAACTGGCGCGCCAAAACCAGCCAGACCATCAAAGACCTGCCTCGCAGGTTTGCCTTCGTGCTAACGGGCACGCCCCTCGAAAACCGGCTGGAAGAGCTGTACTCCATCGTGGAGTTTCTGGACGACAAACTGCTCGGCCCGCCGTGGCAGTTCATGGCACAGCACGTGATCAAAGACCAGTGGGGCGGCATCATCGGCTATCGCGACCTCGAAGGCGTGCGGCGGGCCATCGCACCCATATTACTGCGCCGCCGCAAGGCCGATGTGTTGAAGCAACTGCCCGAAAGGATAGACAACGACCTGTGGGTAGAGTTGGAACCGGCGCAAGAGCGGGTGTACAGGCCGTTGGAGAAGCAGTTGATGGAACTGCTTCGCCTGCCCGAATGGGACGACCGCCACAGCGCCCTCGCCCTCGCCCTCATCGGCAAGATGCGCGAGGCCGCCACCTCAGCCCGGTTGGTGGACCCCTCGATCCATGCTTCCAGCAAGCTCAGAGAACTGCCCGCGCTGGTGGAAGAGATCGCTTCCGAGGGCCACAAGATGCTGGTGTTCTCGCAGTGGGAGCGCATGACCCGATATGCCGAAGAAGCCCTCGCCCCCCTTGGCCTGAAGAGCGTGCGCATGCACGGGGGGCTGGGCATGCGGGCACGCCAGCGCATCGTCGAGCAGTTCAACACCGACCCCGACACCATGCTGTTCATCTCCACCGACGCGGGTGGGCTGGGCCTCAACTTGCAGGCCGCCTCGTTCGTGATCAACCTCGACCTGCCGTGGAACCCGGCCAGAGTGGAACAGCGCATCGGGCGTGCCCACCGCATCGGTCAGGCTAACCCGGTGAACGTGATCAACATCATCGCCCTCAACACCATCGAACAGCGGGTGCTGGAGGTGCTGTACCGCAAGCAAGAGCTATTCGAGGAGATGTTAGATGTCGAACTGGACCCTGAAACAGGCACTCTCAGAACTGGTGTCGAAGTTCCGGCGGAGCGGCTCAGGCGCATCATCGAGCTACTCCTCGGCTAGCACCGGCGGTCCGACGGCGGCCCCGGCCCCACCCACAGGCGCGGCTGTTTCGGCCACCACCGGCGCCAGCGCCGGTCAGCAGATGAGCGGCGCAGAGCCGGAGGAGCCACCGGTGAACACCCTCGCCCTGCGCGAAGAGGGCACGCCTGAGGAGTGGCTGGGCCGCTTTCTGGTGATGCTTGGGGTCCAGCCAAGCGGCAGTTACTGGACCATCGCGGGCGCAAGACGCGATGCCCAACTCTTGTCACAGCTGGAGGCGCTGAGGGACGCAGCAGGGCAATACGAACCCCTTCGCCTGCTGGAGCCGGGCTACGCCGAGCGCCTCAAGGCGCAGGACTGGCAGGCGTGGTGGCAGGCCGAGGAGGCGCTCACCAAGTACGCCTATTCGGTGCTGGCGCTGGCCCTGCTGGGCCACCTCGGCACCGACAACACCGGCGACCTCGAACTGATGTACCGGCAAGAGGCCAACCCGCGCATACAGAAAGACGCCCACTTCGTGCTGTGCTATCTGCTGGGCAAGACTTGGCCCGCCGACGACATAACCGAGGGCGATTTCAAGAAGCTGAAGGATCAGGCTCAGGCCTGAGCCTGATTATCTGGGTTATCTCTGCCTGATGGTGAGGGTGTAACTGACCGGTTCGGTGGTCTTGGGGGCCATGGGCGCGATCACCAGCACCGCCTCGCGGACCGAACTGCCAGCGCCCATCTTGCTCAGGTCGAGGGTGCCCGTGCCATTTGCATCCACTGTTATCTCGCGCACGCGATTGGGCTTGCCGCGCTCGACCAACGCCACGAACCATTTCTGCGGCATGTGGTTGCCTATACGCACGAAGCCCTCGGCCTGCCAGTCGTTGTCCGATTCGGCATCGTCTCTGAAGCCGATTTCGGGGATGCGGATGTCGTCTATGGCCATGCCGGGGCGGTTATAGCCCTCGTCGGTGATGTATTCGAAACGCACCAGCACCTTCCGACCCGCGTAGGCGCTCAGGTCCACGCTCTCTTCCACCCAGCGGGCGGGGGCAGAGGAAGGAGACGACGCGGAGCCGACCACCCCGCTCTTGCCGGTCCAGCCGGGGCCAAAGGCCGTGCCGTTGGGGTTGTCGGTGGTGGCATATCTGCCCTTCAGGATGGTCCAACTCTGGCCTCCGTCGGTTGATGCCTCCACGTACGCATAGTCGAACAGGCGCTCGATGTCGTACCACGTGCGGAAGCGCAGGGTGGCCCTGCGTACACCCGTAAGGTCGAACTGTCTGGTCAGAGTGGCGTCGCCGTTGTCCCGCCGGTTGGAATACCAGAAGTGCGAACCGTCCGGCGGGTCCGCCCCGATCACGCGGGCTGTGGGGTCGCCTTTGAAGGTAAGGCGGGCCTCGCCGAGGTTGCCAGCGATGCGGATGTAGTCGGCGGCGTACTGGTTGACCGTGCCACTGCGGGTGGCCGGGTAGGCGCGCACGGTGCGCTCGCCCGCGATGCGCCCGCCCTCCGGATAGCTATAGCGCCCGCCTGCCAGCGTGGGGTCGTTGAGCGTGTTGGCGATCACCCAGTCTTTGAACACGCCGTCGAAACTGAGTTGTGCACCGGACGCCTGTTTCAGTGCCGCGTCTACGGCGTCCTCGCCCAGCCCCTTTTGCTTCAGCAGGGAGCCGATAAATGCCTCGCCCCCGTAGTGGTGCATCAGATAGCGCAAGAACAGGTACACCGCGCCATAGTGAGCGGTGCTGCTTGTGGGCTCGGACCATGTGTTCAATTGGGTGTCCGGGTTAGCCACAAAGGCGAGGTCTGGCCCACCCACGTCGTAGCCGTTGAGGTACATGGCTATCTCGGCACACCCTTCGTCCAGCCATACTTCCCTGTCACGGTGCATGTTCCACTGGATCATATGCTGGAACTCGTGGGCCAGCGTGCCTTCGAAGTAGTTTTCAGGGTCGCCGGGCAGTTCGGTGGGACCGGAGGTGAGGTAGATCATGTCGCGCTGGTTGCTGTAGGGGTTGACGATACGCGGATAGGTGTCTGCCGACGAAAAGTAGCCGCCCACGCCCGGCGTAGGGGCGATCAGGATGGTGATACGCGGGTCGTTGTCAATGCCGGGGTTGGCCTCGTTGCCGAAGACCCGCCTGTTGGTGGGGTAGATTCGATCCTCGAAACGCTGTGCCGACGCCCTCAGCAATCCCATATCCACCCTGTAGCCATCTTTGACGTACCAGTAGGCGTGAGGGGTGACCAGCCGTATGGTGGCTGTGGTGGTGAAGTAGCCTTTGTTGGTGACGTCGGCCACGTAAAAAGTGTGGCGGGTACCCACCGTATAATTGGGGCGGGTGGGGTTGACCACGGTGGGGATGTCGCCCCTGCCGCCCAGTTTGAGCCGTCTGGTGAGAGCTATCAGGTCACGCCCCGGCGCGTCCAAGTCGGCCAGCAGGCGGGCGGTGCGCTGCTGGTCCTGTGCAGGCGAGGGGTGGCGCGTTTCAGGAGGCGGGGCGGCTAGTCGGGTGGTACCCCCTTCGTGAGCGGCGTCCCCGCGCTCCGGCGGAAGGGCAAGTCGCACCACGACCGCCCCCGCAATGGCAGCCAGCAAGAGCAAGATGATGATGGCTGTGAACAGGGGTCTGTGCATATTCCGCATACTACATTATACACGCACACGCCCATGCCCATGGCATGGGAAGAGCTTAGGGTAGGGAAAGCTAAGCCCTCCCCCTGCCCACGCATGGGCGCCGTTTCTCGGACCCCGGTCAGGGCGGCATGGTAGCGGCCCTGACTGTGATATAATGGAGTCGTCGGGTGCAGGATCGCCGACGCGGCAGTAGACCGACCCGGCATGTACGCACAGGCGCGAGACCAGAGGGGCAGGCTTTCACAGGGGTGTGCAAATGGTGGTTCCATCTGAGGTATTGCTGGTATGGTTGCCCGCCGCGGCGATTCTGCTGTTCACGCTGCTGGGCGTGTTCAGGGGCATGTGGCGCGAGGTGATAGTGTCGCTGGCTATTGTGCTGGGGGCGCTGATCGTGCAGCAGTGGGCCGAGAGGTGGGCGGGCGACCTGTATGAGATGTTTGGCGGCCTGTCGCAGGGCCAACACCGGTTCTGGCTCAGTGTGTTGCTTTTCGGGCTGACGGTGCTGGTGATAGGCTACATATTGGGCGGTCAACTGGTGAAACGCCCGCTGAGGGCCAGCGACCGGCTGCTGGGCGGTGTGCTGGGGCTGATGAACGGGGCGGCCATCGTAGGCTCCATACTGCTGTTCATTTATGTGGGCCTCGATAACATCCAGACCACCAGTCCGGTATACCAGAACCCCGTGTCGTGGTCCCTGATGGTATGGGTGGGGTGGTTCCCGGTGGTGCTGGCGCTGGTGGGAGCGATTATCGCTGTGATCACACCCTTGCGCCGGGCACAGGCCGCCGTAGCCCGGCCTTCCGCGGCCAGTGATTGGCAACCGAGCGGAGCCATCTCCACCCCCACGTACACATCCACACCCACACAGCCCACCACCCCTACCGGCGCCGGTTCCCTTGCCGGGACCGGAGCTTACGGGCGGCCCACTGAACCTGCCTACGTCCCCACCCCCAGTTCGGGCGAACCGCGCGAACCGCACCCACACCCCGCACCCTCCGTCGCGCCCCCACCGCCCGCAGAGCATCGCCCGACCGAGCAGAGCGTGCCCGCTACCACCCTGCCCGTTCGAGAGGCCGCGCCCACCGCACAACTGCCGGTGGCCGAAGCCCAGCCCACCCGCGAGATAGAGGCAGAGCCGCCTCCGTGGCCCCAGCCTTCCGAACCATCGTGGCTGGTCGGCTCAACCCGACCGGCGGGCACAACCGAGCCGCCGGCCTCCGCTACCCCGACCGAGCAACCCCGAGCTTCGGATGAGGTCCAAGCACAGGTCGAACCGCAGGAAGCACGGCAGGCGCAAGAACTTCGAGCCGGTCAGGAAGGAGCAGGGGTAGATGCGGAAGTGGAAGCGGCACAGCCGCAACCGCAGTTGTGCCCGAACTGCGGTGCCCGCGCACAAGAGGGGGCTTACTTCTGCACCGAATGCGGCACCCGCCTACGACAGTAGCTCGATCCGATCATGCAAAACAACCGCTGGTTGCAGGCTCTGATAATACTGCTGGTGATCATCGCATCCGCATGGCTGGCAGGGTGGGTGTGGTCGTTCCTCATGCAGTTCTCCAACATCATCCTGCTGTTCTTCCTCGCGTGGTTGCTGGCTTTCATCCTGCGCCCCATTGCCAGATGGCTCACAGCACAGGGCCTGCCCTATACCCTATCCGTGGGCGTGGTCTACCTGATACTCGCTCTATTGTTTGTGATCGGGGGTCTGTTGCTGGTGCCGGTGATAACCGAACAGGTGGGGCAGTTGTACAACAATATCAGTCAGGGCCACTTCAACAAGCTGTTCGACGATCTGGTGAAGGAGATTCAGGCCCGACTGGCCTCGTGGGGGGTGAGGGAGGTGGACCTCACCCAGTTCTACCGCGATCTGATGGGGCAGGTGCAAAGCATCGGCCTGAATGTACTGCAAAACACCTTCACGCTATTACAGAGCATCACCACACTGGTGCTGCAAACCATCCTTGTGCTGTTGATCTCCTTCTACATCATGAAGGATGGCGACAGGTTGTTCGATGGCATACTGCAACTTTTGCCGCCTCGCTGGCAGAACGAGTTGCGCCTCGTAGCCCTGAGCATTGAGAAGAGCTTCGGGGGCTTCGTGCGTGGGCAACTGGTGTTCGCGCTGGTGTATGCGGTGCTCACCGCCGTGGTCATGTTCATGCCCCCCTTCCAACTCGATTACGTGGTGATTGCGGCCATCGTGTCCGGTCTGTGCATGATCATCCCGTTGATCGGCAACTTTCTCGCTTTCGTGCCACCCATGCTGGTGCTGTTGATAGACCCCGACAAAGCTCACCTGTGGCCATGGATGTTGCTGGCGCTGTTCGTCATGCAATCGCTGATGATGAACGTGCTGGGGCCGCGCATCATGTCGAGCGCTATCGGCATCCACCCGCTGTACGTGCTTGCAGCCATCCTGATAGGCGGGCAGGTGGCCGGTTTCTGGGGTGCGCTGTTCGGGATCCCCATAGCGGGGGCCATCAATCTCATAGGTCGCCCGCTCCTGCGCCGCCTCAGATATCAGACCGCCCTGTATCGCGAGGCGAGCGGCGGCCTGCCCACCAGCGCCTTTGTGACCGGCTCGCTGGCGGGCGAACTCGCCGGAAGCGAGGTGGCGCCGCCCACAGGCGTGGCCGCAGACACCGCCGCGCCCCCCGCTACTCCGGTCGAACGGCCCACAGCGCCCCAACCAGTGCTTGTGATGGACTTGGAGGAGGACTACGTGGTGCGCCCCTCGCCCACCCTCAGCGCCCGGCTGTTCCGCCTGATATTCTTGGTGGGATCTCGTGCCGCGACGTGGGCATGGGCCAAAACCCATTCACGGTCACGCACAAGCGCCTCGGCCAAGCGCGAGACCGGAGGCTGATGCCAAGCTTGAGGTTGAGGTTGAGGTTGAGGGCTGTATCCCCATGACCACCGAGGTAAGGGAGAGCACACACGCGCACGCGCATGCGCATGCGCACGCCGCACGCGGTGCACGTGGTGTCGGTGCCCACCACGGCCTCGTGCCGCTCAGGTTTACGGGCATGCGGCCCGTTGCCTTGCACCTCATGATACTGCTGGGCTACACCCTGCTCACACTGGCCCTCACCTATCCTGTCCCTTGGAAGCTGTCCACCGAAGTACCCGGCGGTGGAGACGCTTGGCAACACATATGGAACCTGTGGTGGGTGAAACACGCCCTGCTTGAGCGGCACACCAATCCATACCACACCGACCTGCTGTACTACCCCTATGGCGTGAACCTATACCTGCATACCCTTGTGCTCAGTGCCGGGTTGCCGGGCATACTGCTTCAACTGCTCGGCTTCAACCTGATAGCCACGTACAATCTGATATTGCTGTCCAGTTTCGTGCTGGCGGGCTACGGTATGTACCTGCTGTGCCGCCATTTGACAGGCAACGGTTGGGCATCGTTCGTGGGTGGGTTGGTGTTCGCTTTTTCGCCCTACCACTTCGCGCACCTGTTCGGTCATATGAACCTCGCTTCATTACAGTGGATCCCCTTTTATGTGCTGGTGTTGCTCAAAGCCACGGAGGCCGGTGTGCGCCCTGTGACCGGTGGGAGATTGCGCCCTCTGGCGTATGCAGCCGGGGCGGGCGCTCTGCTGGCGTTGAATGCCTACACCGACTGGGTGTACGGCATTTTCCTGACGTTGCTCACGGGCATTCTGCTTGTGTGGAAGGCGCTGGTGCCTTCCGAGCGACGCGCGCTGGCCCTTGCGGGGATGAACTGGCGAGAAGGGACGCTTCGTCTGGCGGCGGGAGCCGGGGCGTTCGTGCTGTTGATGGGTCCTGTGCTGCTGCCCACTCTGGCCGAAGCCCGGCAAGGCTATGCCCAACAACCGCCCATCGAGACGCTGGTATATTCATCAGATGTTATTCTGGCTTTCATGCCGTCCGAACTGCACCCGGTGTGGGGCGAGGCCATCAGGCGTCAGGTCGAGAGCATCGGCCCCTACCTGCCGATGAAGAACCCGTCCGAGCGGGTGGTGTTCGTGGGCTATACGGTGTTGCTGGTGGCCGGGTATGCGGTGTGGCGGTTGTGGCGAGACCGGCGGGTGCGGTTCTGGGCGTTCGTGGCTGTGGCTATGTGGGTGTTGAGTCTGGGGCCTGTATTGCAAGTGCTGGGCAGGACCAAGTTCACGGCGTTCGAAGTGAGCGTGCCCCTGCCATACCTGTTGCTGTATAAACTGCCGATGCTCAACGTCATGCGCACACCGGCCCGCCTCACGGTGCTGGTAATGCTGGCGCTGGGCGTGCTGGTGGCTTTCGGGCTGGCGATACTGCTGTCAAGGCCTCGCACCTTGTGGCGGCCACTCCTGCCCATGCTTGTGGTGCCCGCGCTCGTCCTGTTCGAATTTCTGGCCGTGCCATTCCCCACGGTGCCCCCGGGCTGGGGTGTGCCCATCTACGCCAAGATCGCGCAGGAACCGGGGCGCTTCGCCCTGCTGGAACTGCCCCTGCGGCCTTTCGGCGACTACATGGCCTACCAGACCATCCACGGCAAGCCCATTATCGGTGGATATCTGTCGCGGCAGCCGCCCTACCGGTTGCCGGAAGAGGTGCCCGCCATCCGGTACCTGCTCAACACCACACCCGTTGATGACAGCGTGAAAGCGCTGGTGGGGGGCGGGGCGGGGGTGCGCTCCCTGCGCGATCTGGGTGTGAAGTACGTCATCATCCGCTGGTGGGCTTTCACCGAGCAAGAGAGAGAGGCCATGCGGACCAAGCTTGACGTGCTGTTGGGCAGGCCGCCCGACTACACGTACCCACGTGATATGGTGGATGTGTGGCAACTCACGCCCTGAGGTGCCCTGCCCTTCGAAGAAATTGTGGGAGGAGAGACAAGCGGGGGACTGGGGGACATTTATACCCACATCCACAGGGTACCGCCATCTACCGGACAGAGGCCTACCTAAGCCCCCTGCACCCCCGGTAGTATCGCCTTCGCTCGGATAATCGGTATTATGGCTCTGCCACAGGCCTTGTGCCGGGCTGTGCAGGCTGGTCGGTAGAATCAGGCTCGGCGGGCGCATCGAGCGTGCCTGCCGGGGCTGTGAGACGAGCCTGATATATGTGCCTGCCGCGCACCAGATACACGCTGCCCCGCCCTTCGTCAATGGTCATGGTGTCTATTGTGGCTAGCGTTTCGTTATCGGCGGGGGCCTTATACCTGCCAATGCGCCGGCCTTCCTTGCTCAGGCGAGTGATAGTGCCGTCGGCGGAGCGCAGTATGTAAAGATCGCGCGTTTCGGTGCTGGTGAACAACTCAGACGGTTCGGCCATGCCGGTCACCTCGGGTGTGATGGTCCTGATGACCTTGCCCCCCTGCATTACCAGCACGGTGCCGTCGCCCAATAACAGATAGATGTGCCCATCAATAGCCATGCCGACCGGGTCTTTCACCTGCTCCAGCGTAGCCGGGTCTGTTATCCAGTCCTGTGGCGGCTCGCCATACCTACCCGCAAAATATTTGGATATCTGAGCGGGCTTGGCCCCCAGCAGATACAGGTTGCCGTCGTAGCTGTCCACGTCGGCTGGCAGGTCTAGCTTATCAGCGTCGCCCAGCGGTTGGGCCTGCCACGCACTGGTGTCGGCATCGAACACATAGGCCACGAGCCTATCGTCCAGCGCCACAAGGTTGCCCACGCGCAATGTCATGCCCACCAACCGGCCTACCTTCTGCCCACCCGCGCTGTCACCCGCGTTCAACACTACTGTGCAGTTGCCGGTGGATATGCGACAGCGATAGATGCTGTTCTTTTGCCTGTCCAGTATGTAAGCGTCGTTGCCCTGCACCACAACACCGGCGATGTGAGCTTGCGCTGTGGTGGTGATGGGGTCATTGGCTGTGGGCACGGCAGGCGTAGCGGAGGACGCCGTCTGCCGGGCGCCGGTGGGCAACCGGTCGGCTTCATCGAGATCGAAGAGCAGTTTGACGGCAGTCATGCGGGTGATGCCCTGCGCCCTGTCGAGGTCGGCCTGCAAGCGGCTGACCGTGCGTCTGGCCTCCGCCGATTCTGGGTCCGTGGACAGGGCCTCTCTGGCCTTTTGCAGGGCTAATACGAGGTGGCGCTCTTTTTCGGCGGGGGTGATGCCGGGGGCATTTGCCAGCGTGTCTTCCTGCTGTGCCTGCCGGAGCAGTGCTGCGACCTCGCCCTGCTTCTGGTTGGCGGTGAGCGATAGCACGGACGCGAGCAACAGCGCACCCACCAGCAGGAGCGCCAGCCCAATGACTAGACGCACCGGCAGGATGCGGGGCACGCTCGCCCTCAGCCTTTCAATCACAGACAGGGGCACAGAAAGAGGTCGGCGCAGAGCGGCCCGCTCTAAGGGCGCAACTCTGATGCGTGCGAGCCTGCTTCGCAAATCGGGCATGAATGGGTGGGTTCGCACCCCACCGACCACCGCATCATCGCTCTGTGGCGTGTCTTGCGCGTATGTCGGCGGGTACAGGTAAGCCCCTTCGTCCTGTTCGTCGTCCGACGGATCGAAGAGCGCGGGCGCCACCGGCGGTGCCGGTGATCTGCGCGACGGTTGGTCGAGGGCACCCACACTATAGAGCTTCGCATGCAGAGTGTGCGGAGGTGGCTTCATCGCATCCGGCTCGCCGGTTGCTTGTTCGGTATCGGAAGCGAGGACCGCCGGGTCCTGTTCTCGCCTTCGAAGGGCCGGGGGCAGGTCTTCCCACCCATCGAACTCCGGTTCCTGTAGCCGGTCTATCTCGTGCTCTTGCATCGCATGTGCTGGAACGAGGTCCCCCTCAGCTTTGAGGAAGGGAGGCACGTCCACAGTGTGCGCCAGCAGGGTTTCGGTGGGGTGACGATGGGGTTGGGCCTGTGCCGGCTGCTCCAGCTCTGCCACCTCGCGCGAGAGTGGCAGAGGTTGGGCGTGGCCGTTGTGCTCATTGCGCTCAGTGCGTCCGTTGCGTTCATTGTGCGCGATGTCCGGGGCGAGCGGCGGAGGGAAGTGGGCGCCGGACGCCGGCTGCGCGCTACCTTTCATGGTCAGAGCGCTTATCCACCTCATCAGATGCGAGGCCCGGCTGGGTGTGTGAGCGTGAGCGGGGTATGAGGCCTGAGGGCTTGCGCCCCCGTCCGCTGCGATCGCGCTGCCGTCCTCAGCGCCGGTGCGGGTGCCGGTGGTGTTATCGCCGGCCTGCTGTTCAAGCGGGTCTTCATGCTCGCGCTCGTGCTCATATCGGGGGGCGGACGACCACCCGGCTGTGAAGTCTTCAACACCTGACTGGGCTTCCACCCCAAGTTGGAGCACACAGGCATGGGCTTCGGCCAACCCGCGCTCGGTAGCCAGATGGAACAGGCCCTCCACCACGGCATCCGCATCACGCATGGAGAACAAGGCCTCAGCCGTGAGGCGGTCGAGATGGCGGGCCAAACTGGTGGATACCATCACGATCAGGTCGCCCGGACCGACGCGCCTGTAAATGAGGTCGGCTTCGACGCCGGGGCCGCTGCCCAGAGGCGGGGCCGGCACGCCTGCCGCGTGGGCCGGGTCTTCAGTCGCGCCCTCGAATGGCGCCAGCCCTTCCGGGGATTGCTCGTCCGGCTGCCCGGCACGCCTGAAAACTATAAGGTTATCCTCACCTTCAGCTTCCGCTCCATCGCCGCGGTCACCGGCGCTGCCATCAATTGCGCGCCCGTTTTCGTGCTGATGCCGGTGGAACGGAGCGGGCGTGTGCCAATCAGGCGGTTCAGGGATCGCGGACAGCAGGCCATTGTGTACGATGTACGCCTGTGTGGGGGCGGCCTGCGCTATGTACACTCCTGTGCCATCTGCCTTCAGCAACACTGCCGTCAGGCCCACCATCACCCGTCTGGTCTTCACACCACCGGCTCGAACCGCCACCGTTGCGGCGGCGGGGCCGGCGCCGGGGGAATGGGGCGTGTCCGAAGGTGGATAGTTGTGGCTATAACTATAACCGTGATCGTTATAGTTGTAGTTACAGCGATAACCACCGTGGTTATGCTCGAGCAGAGCGCTGTTGGCCTCGTCCAGCGCGTTGAGCAGGCTGCCGGTCAGGCTGAGGGAGGCATCAGCGTAGTAGTGCCGAGCTATCGCATCGCGCACCAGCCGGCACGCATCTGTGGACAGCGAGGGGTGGGCACCAGCAGGCTCGGTTATCAGGGCCAGAATGCCCCTGCGCTGGAGGTTGGCAGGGCGCGGTGCTATGCAGACGGCGTAGTCATCGGCATCTTGCCGGATGCCGCTCAACACTGCGAACTTGCGGCACGATACTTCCAACCGTTTCATAGTTCGTTCCACCTCGTGCTCGTGTTACCTCGCCGGAATCGGCGCCCTGCCGATGTGCCTGCCTGCCCACGGATTGGGATGGGATACGGATAGCCTGCCGGCGCCGACAGGCCCTGCAATTATAGCAACGGGCCTGCTGGAGGGTGTGAGTTATCCACATCAGGCCGACTTTGCGTGTGTCCGCTATCTTGCGGTACACTAGTGTCGCAGGATACGCCCTCATCGCAATCGTTGACCAAAACAACAAGGAGCCAGTTGATGTCCGCTGTTTTCGAATATATTGACCGGCATTTCAACGATACACTGGCGAGGCTCACGCGCTGGTGTGCCCAACCCAGCATCTCCGCAGAGGGCACAGGCGTGCGCGAGATGGCCGAACTCGCGGCTGAAGATTTGCGCCTGAGCGGTTTCGAGGTAGAGGTGCACGAGACCGAGGGATTGCCCATCATTTTAGCCACCACCGGACCCCACCACGCACCCACCCTGCTCATCTACAACCACTATGACGTGCAGCCGGTCGGCGAGCTTTCGGAGTGGACATCGCCACCCTTCGAGCCACAGATACGTGATGGCAAGATGTACGGTCGAGGCGTGGCCGACACAAAGAGCAACATCGTGGCCCGGCTGGACGCGCTGAATGCGGTGCGTGCCGTGCGCGGCCAACTGCCTGTGCGGGTGGTGTGGCTGTTGGAGGGGGAAGAGGAGATAGGCAGCCCGCACCTCGGCGGGTTCATCGCCGAGCATAAAGAGCAATTGAAGGCCGAGGGCTGCGTGTGGGAGTTCGGCGGCTATACGTGGGAAGGCAGGCCGAACATCACGCTGGGGCTGAAGGGAATGCTGTCGGTAGAACTGGTGGCCCGCGGGGCCAACCGCGACCTGCATTCGGCCTCGGCTGCCTTCGTGCCCAGCCCGGTGTGGCGGCTCATCTGGGCGCTGGCCGCGATCAAGACACCGGACAACCGGGTGCAGATACCCGGCTTCTATTCCTCGGTCACAGTGCCCACCGAAGAGCAGGCACGGCTGGTCGAGCAGATGCCTGACGAGACGGAGCGCTATCTAGAAAACATCGGCCTGCAATCCTACCTGAACGATATGCGGGGCAGCGAGGTGCACAGGGCCGAGGCATTCCACCCTACGGCTAACATTCAGGGTATAATCGCCGGCTACACCGGACCCCGTTCCAAAACGGTGTTGCCCAGAGAAGCACGCGCCAAACTGGACATCCGTCTGGTGCCCGACCAGCACCCTGAACAGATATTTCAGGCCCTGCGCTCCTTCCTGAAAGACCGAGGCTTCCACGACGTGGAGGTAGAGCGCATCCCCGGCGATGGCGACCTTTTGCCCGCTATGAGCGACCCCAACGCCCCCTTTATACGTCTGGTCAGACAGGCATGCGAGGAGGTGAGCGGCAAGCCTGCGGTGGTCATCCCATCGTCGGCCGGCTCCGGGCCTATGGCTCCGTTCGCGCAAAAGCCGCCTATCGGTCTGGGCATACCCACCGCGGCCTTCGGCACCGGCTACCCGGACTCCAGAGCGCACGCCCCGGACGAGAACATCCGGCTGGATGACATGCGTGCACACATGCATACCATGGCGCGGCTGGTGGAACTGATGGCCGGGCTTTCCTGACCGAGCGCAGTGTGGTGTGGTGTGATACGATACGGTGCGGCGCATGATGCGGCCCGAAACTTCGGTCGTGATACTCAACTGGAACGGGGCGCGGCTGTTGCCCGCCTGCCTGTCGGCGCTGGCCCAGCAGAGCTACCGCGATTACGAACTGCTGCTGGTGGACAACGGCTCGATAGACGGCTCGGACAGGCTGCTGGACGACCTTGAGCGCACCGTACAGCCCGACTGGCTGGAGGCTCCGCTCCCTCGGCCCGCGGTGGTGATCAGGAATACGCGCAACGCGGGCTTCGCGGCGGGCAACAATCAGGCCTTCGCGCGGGCACAGGGCAGGTACATCGTCACCCTGAACAACGATGCCGTAGCCGAGGCCCACTGGCTGGCCGCGTTGGTGGGCACGGTGGAGGAGGCCGGGCCGGCCGTGGGCATGGTGGCCTCGACGATGTTGTTCGGCCACCTGCCGCATGTGGTGGCCTCGGCCGGCATATCCGTGCACCGCGACGGCGTGGCGCTGGACCGCGCCGCGGGCTTACCCTATGCCCGGCTTGAGCCTGCCGGCACGAAACCGGTGTTCGGACCGAGCGCGGGCGCAGCCCTGTATCGCGTCGAACTGTTGAAGGATGTGGGTTGCTTCGACGAGCGCTTCTTCAGCTATCTGGAGGATGCCGATCTGGCGTGGCGTGCCCGCAGCCGTGGGTGGAAAGCGGTACACAACCCTCGCGCCCGGGTGCGCCATGAGTATTCGGCCACCGGAGGGCATAATTCGCCGTTCAAACGCCGACTGCTGTCGCGCAACCGGGTGTGGTTGTTGTACAAGAACATGCCCGAATGCCTGCTCAGGCGTAGCTGGCGCTATATCCTCCGATACGAGTTGGTGGCGCTGTCCGCTGGCCTGCTGACGTACGACAAACCTCTGGTGCGCGGCAGGCTCGAAGCACTGTCCAGACTGCCGGAGTTCACCACCGACCGGCATAAAATCGTCACCTCGGCAAGGCTACACCCCTACGAGTTGTATGCCATGATGGCCCCCGCCCATACCCCTCGCCAGATCCTGAGGTACCGCCGCCGCATAGACCGCCTGCTCTCTGAGCAACGCGATGGTTGAGTGCGGGGTTGAGCTTTACACAGACCTGAAATCTGGTGAAAGCCCGCACTTCATACTTCAACCCTCTCACGCATCACGCATCACGCATCCGGGTTGCGAGGTCCAGAAAGTGCGCCAGAGCTTTTTGCCCTCGTTGGTCTGTGGTATAGCGCTGGCGGTCGAACAAGTCCTTGATGACCTTCTTGCTCAGTCCCACGCGTCGTGTTGCCTCTTGCACTATGGCCGCGAGTTGCTCATGAGCGGACCTGTGTGAGCGGCTCAACAACTCATGCAAGGCTGCTGTAGCGCCGGGCTTGCGGGCGTCCAGATCGCGGCGCACGGCCAGCATCTCCCATATCACGGGCATGCCGGTGAACACATACCATGCCACGCCCAGATCCTCAGCTACCCAGCCCTGTGGCCTCTTTTGGGCTTCAACGGGCGCTTCATCCCCGTACAACAGCCGGGCAGACGTCGCCTGCGGATCGGCAGAGCCGGGCAGGTGCAGGGTGAGCTGTATGCCGTAGTAAGGCTTCAACAGCAGCTTCAGCAGGTGCTCGGCAGTCGAGTGGCGCGCCGCATGCGACACGAGCACACCGCCCTTATCCATGAAATCCAGCCTTCTGGGGGCGAGCAACAGCGCGGTCGCACACGAGCCTTCGGACAACATCGCCCAACCGCCGAGGGGGGTCAGCAAGTGGGCGTGGCGCGTCAGGCCGAGGGGCGCGATGAACGCTGCGTCTATACTGCCTTCGAGCAGCAACTCCAACAGCGCGTGCGGATGGTCGTGCAACAGCACCGGCGCCCACGGCCGGTCGGGCACTACCCAGCCCGACTGGAGCGGGTACAGCAAGGGCATGTAGTTCACCCGGTCCTGATACCCCAATCGCAGGATGTGGAAATCTTGCGCTGAATCGTCTGTCATTTGGAATTCTTCTTGCATAATGCTAGATTATAACCGGTGCCAAGAGCGCCATGCCGCATATTTTTGTGACCGATTGTGGTTAGCAATTACTAAGCCCGGCACTCGGAGCCGAATCGAGTAATGAAACAATGCCCTAACCCGAACTGCATATTATACACCCGGCTAGAAGAACTGCCCGATGCCTATGTGAAATGTCCGGGTTGCGGAGGCGCGTTGGTAGACGCTAACCTCACTACCAGCAACATATCGTCGGGCCTGTTCACGCGCACCTCGCTATCATCTTCGCTGTTGTCTGGCTATGAGGAGCAGGGTGAATACGCAGGCGTATTTGAGCAGCCGCCTCCGGCTTACGTGCATTCCGTGCAGGCTCCGGTGGTGGCCGGGGAATACACCCAATATGGCCACACACAGGCTTACCACTACGGGGAGGCGACTCCCATCCAGACCTATTTAGATCCGGCGTCGCCACGCCGACTGGGCATCGGCAGGTTGCTCCTGCTGTTCAGCGTCTTATTGCTGTCGGCCACCTGCCTGTCCACCGGTATAGTGGTGGGCACTCGTATCTTCAACGCCCAGAGGGAGGTGGCAAGCGGGGATCTACAGGCAGTGCATACTGCCCTGCCGTCAGGTGGCGATAACGGGCGTATGCCCGTGCCGCCCATCCCCACCTTCGAGACGCCAAGCGGTGTGCAACCCACGCCCGTGCCCAGCGAACCGCAGCGCGAGCCCCTGACCTCGATACCAGAGCAGGCCCCTACCCCTCCACCTGCTCAGACCGCGCCAACAGGTGGGGTGCTGGATGCGCGCATGGCACTGGAGTTGGAGGGCGGCCAGCCGGCGGGGAACGTGCGGGCTTATCGGCCCACCGACGCTTTCCATCTGGCGGTGCAGGCGAACTACGGCCCCGGCGGAGTGACCTCCATCACCACGCGCTGGTACGGTCCGGACGGCCACCAGATATACGAGGTGAGGAAGGAGTTCACGCAGGCAGGCACCTACTACGCGGGCTTCACGCTGCGCAAGACCTCTCTGTGGCCCACCGGCGACTACCGTGTGGACATCCATGCCAACGACTCGCCCACGCCCGATTATACCCTGTATTTCAGCGTGGTGCCCTGACAGGACCCCCGTCAGTCGTCAGTCGCCAGTCGTCAGTCGTCAGTCGTCAGTCGTCAGTCGTCAGTCGTCAGTTTTGACCACTAAGACACTCCAGCCTGTGCAGGAGCGGGGTTCGTGCCTGCCGGACTGCACGCGGCCCGCCCGTACTTCGGGTTTGTGATGAGCGGCATTAGTTTGCGGAGCGCAGGCATCTTGCCCGCAAGTAATCCGGGCATCGAATTGATTATAGGTGCGGGCGGCCCGCCCGTGCTCTGTGTTTGCAAACCTGCTTTGGGGCTATGCTTATTATGGACAGGACTTGCGCCTCGTACCCGCCTCTACAGCAAGTATATTCTCATCGTTCTCATGTTTGGCGTTCTGGCGTCTTGGTGGTTACCACTGACGACTGACGACTGACGACTGACGACTGACGACTGACGACTGACGACTGACGACTGTTGTGTTAGTATAGGGCCATGCAGGAATACAGCAGAGCAAGCAGAGCAGTTGAGGGCAGTGCCGTGGGTGTCCGGCGGCTTGCCCTCAACACCGCAATCGTGGGGGGCGCGTTCGTGCTCAGCCGACTGCTGGGGCTGGTGCGCGAAGTGGTGATCGCGGGCCAGTTCGGCACGTCAGCGCAGTACGATGCCTATGTGGCCGCGTTCGGCGTGCCCGACACCCTGTTCTTGCTGATTATAGGGGGCGCGGTCGGCTCGGCCTTCATTCCGGTGTTCACCTCGCTGATGCGCGAGGGTGATGAACAGGGCGCATGGCGGCTGGCTTCGACGCTGATAAACGCTTCGGTGCTACTGCTCAGCGCAGGGGCCCTGCTGTTGGGGGTGTTTGCGTCGCAATTGGTGGGGGCGGTGATACTGCCCGGCAGGCCGCCCGACCAGCAGGCGCTGGCCGTCGAGCTGACGCGCATCCTTCTGCTGTCGCCGCTGTTTCTGGGGCTGGGCGGCTGGGCGATGGGCATCCTCAACGCCCGCCAGCATTTTGTGATGCCCGCGCTGGCGCCCGTAGTGTACAACCTCGCCATCATCGGCGGGGCGCTTGTGCTGGCCCCGGTGTGGGGGGTGCACGGGCTGGCGTGGGGCGTGGTGGCGGGGGCGCTTGCGCACTTCGGGGTGCAGGTGCCCGTCCTATGGCGTGTGGGCATGCGCTACTCACTGCGGCTCAACCTGCGCGACCGTGGCGTGGGACAGGTAGCGGGGCTGATCCTGCCGCGCATCGTGGGGCAGGCGGCCTTCCAGACCAACATCATCGCCATGCGGGCCATCGGCTCGTTCCTGCCCAGAGGCAGTATCTCGGCGCTGAACTACGCCTATCTGCTGATGATGCTTCCGCACGGGGTGTTCGCCATGTCCCTTGCCACCGTGACCTTCCCCACCATGGCCGCCCAGTACGCGGACGGCGATCTGGACGCCCTGCGAAGCACTCTGGCCCGCACAGTCAAAGTCCTGCTGTTTTTGACCATCCCGTCGGCGGTGGGCCTGCTGATACTGCGCTACGAGATAGTGGGCACGGTGTTCGAGGTGGGCCGGTTCACCTCCACATCTACCGGGCTGGTAGCCCCGGCGCTGGGCTATTTCGCGCTGGGCCTCGTGGCCTATGCTGTAGTAGAGGTGCTGACCCGCGCCTTCTACGCCCTGCACGATACCCTCACGCCGGTGAGCGTGTCGGTGGGCACCATATTCGTCAATCTGGGGCTGAGCTTCGCGCTGGTGTTCGGGCTGGGCTGGAACCACGAGGCGCTGGCTCTGAGCCTTGCGGCCACCACCACGCTGGAGATGGTGCTGATGTGGGTGCTTCTGGGCAGGAAACTGCCCGGCTGGCGGCTGACAGCC
>DAOTTC010000106.1:0-35845 GCA_034437815.1 Chloroflexia bacterium
GGCGGTGAACGTGGAAGCGCAGATGCGCACCCAGACCAGCCTGCTGCGCTGGATGCGGCGCATGATCCACGTGCGCAAGCAGTATCCAGTGTTCGGGCGGGGCGACACCAAGTTCCTCAACCCTACCAACCAGAAGGTGCTGGCCTTCATCCGCTCGTACCAGAACCAGCACGTGCTGGTGGTGTGCAATCTGTCGCGCTTCGCCCAGCCGGTGGAACTGGACCTGTCCGAGTACAGGGGGGCGGTGCCCGTGGAATTGATAGGCGAGACCGGCTTTCCACCCATCGGTGACCTGCCCTATTTCCTGACCCTCGGCCCACACGGCTTCCTGTGGTTCCGTCTGGAGATGCCCTCGGCCACGTGCTAGAGGAGGAAGGCCACGGAGTGTACCGGCAGTGGCACAATTCGTGCACCTTGACGCTTTGGCTGTTTTGACAGAGTCGGCATGCACAAACACGAAGAAGGGGGCAGCAGTATGGCTACGGGTATAGTGCAGGCGATAGTGGACCGCCAGAAGTGGCTGGACGAGTTGGCCGATAGGATCCAGCCGCTCGTCAATCAGGCGTTCAGCAGTGGAGGCGAGGCCGGGCATGTGATCAAAGACTTCCTCAACGGCGTGTGGCTGGGCCACCCGCTTCACCCGGTGATAACCGATGTGCCCATCGGCGCGTGGACCATGACCGAACTGCTGGACCTGCTGAGTGCGGCTGGCGGCGACGACCCGGCGCTGGACAGGGCAGCAGACCTCACGCTGGGCGCGGGCATTGTGGCGGCGGTGGGCGCGGCAGTGACCGGCATCACCGACTGGAGCGACGTGGGCGGCTCACACCGGCGTTTAGGCCTGCTCCACGGGTTGCTCAACGCCGCCGGTCTGGGCATGAACATCGCCTCGCTGGGCCTGCGGCTGGGTGGCAACCCACGCAGTCGCGGGCTGGCGCGGGGGCTGTCGGCGGGCGGGTACATAACCACGGCGCTTGCGGCCTACGTGGCGGGCGAACTGGTGTACAATCTGGGCATGGCCATCAACCGCAACGCATGGGTGTCCAAGCCCGAAAGGTTCACCGACGTAGCCTCAGTAGACGAACTGCCTGAGGGACGGATGGTGCGATTCGAGGTGGACGGTCAACCGGTGGTGCTGGTCAAACACCCCGACGGCATTCACGCATTTTCAGGCACCTGCTCGCACTACGGCTGTGGGCTGTGGGAAGGCCAGTTGAACGACCACGTGGTAACCTGCCCGTGCCATGGCTCGCAGTTCGACGTGCGCGATGGGCGGGTGGTGCACGGCCCGGCCACCGCGCCCGTGCCCGCCTATGAGGTGCGCACCCGCAACGGGCGCGTACAGGTGCGGCTGGAACAAGCTTTACGCGCATAACTATGAATAGCAAAGGTTCGGGTGGGGTTCGGCTCTTGCTGATCTTCTCAGCCCGATATTGACTTGGGGCAGACCTTAGGTCTGCCCTTTTCATCTATGTAAAGTCAAGCAAAAATACTGTATAATTCCGGTGCAGGGGCTTGACTGCCCGAACCAATGGACCGTTAAACAACAGGTCGTGGTTTACGCTACCAGACAGTATTCATAAGTATTCGTTATAAACCTATGCGCTCACATGAACAATCAATTGTAGAGGCGGTTCAGCGATATTACAACAATCCTCAAACCGTCTATAAATTCAGCCTGTGGGCGCCCGACCCCAGAAGGCCGGGCGTCAGTGCCGCGCACCTTGGTTTAGATGATGTGGAATACTTTCACAGCAACATCCTCAGGCGCATGCTGGATGTATTGCGTCACAGGAGAGCAGTTGACAGAATGACCCGCCTGATTATCAGAGAGAGTCAGGTCGAGGACGGTCATGCAGTGCTCGATGCCGGTTGTGGAACAGGCTCTATCGCATTTCCCCTTGCCGAGCAAAACAAGCACGCACAGATCTTCGCAGTGAGCCTCAGCCATAGTCAGCTTGAAGTAGCGAGGAAGTATCAGCAGTCCGCAGGCATAAAGAACGTTTACTTTTCCGAGCAGAACTTTACCAGAATGGCTTTCCGCGAAGCTTCGTTCGACCGGGTAATATTCGCTGAAAGCTTCTGTCATGCACCGAACAAACTGGAAACGATACGGGAGGTCAGCCGTGTGCTAAAACCCGGCGGTAAGGTATTGATCGTTGACCCACTGTATCTGAAACCGCCAGCAGGCGAGCAACTGATTCTCAGCGAAGCTCTTGGAAGTACACAGGGGCTGGCTATGGCTAATTTGCTGTCGGTCGAAGAGCTCGTGGAGGCGCTTGGCCGTGCGGGAATGCAAACAGAACATATCCTTGATTTAACCAAGCGCGTAACCGCTTCATTGGCACTGATTGCCAATGGATATATAAATGCATTGACCCACGGAAGAGCAGAGCCGTCAGCGTTGATAGACTCATATCTTGCATGGTATATGCTTACCGCCCAAGGGACATTAGGCTACCTCTCGGTTCGGGGCCGCAAATTGTCCTCTGCCTCATAGCAGGGACGGAGGGAATGCGGGCTGGTCACGCCTGCACCCCCTCCATTATGTGAAGAGCTTTTACTTCTGCTCCGGCAGACCCTTCTCTATAGGCGCGTCCACAAGGTTGCCCCACTCGGTCCAACTGCCGTCGTAGTTGCGCACCCTTGGGTAGCCCAGCAGGTACTTGAGCACAAACCACGTGTGCGACGAGCGCTCGCCTATGCGGCAGTAAGCCACCACGTCCTTATCCGGCGTGATGCCCTGCGATTCGTATATCCGACGCAGTTCTTCGGGCGACTTGAAGGTGCCGTCTTCGTTCACGGCGGTGGCCCACGGTATGTTCCTAGCCCCCGGTATATGCCCGCCCCGCAGAGCGCCCTCCTGCGGGTAGTTCACCATGTGCAGAAGCTCGCCCGTGTATTCGGGTTGCGAGCGCACGTCCACCAGCGCCACTCCCGGCTTGAGGGTCTTGCGGTCGGGGTTGAGCAGGGCCATCACCTGATCGCGGAAAGCGCGAATCTCGGTGTCGTTGCGCTCCGGGGCATGGTATTCGGCACGAGGATACTGTGGCACTTCCTTGGTCAATGGTCGGCCTTCTTCGATCCATTTCTGCCGTCCGCCGTTCATTATCTTTGCCTTCGTGTGCCCGAACAACTGGAACACCCAGAAGGCGTAGGTGGCCCACCAGTTGTTCTTGTCACCGTAGAACACCACGGTGGTGTCGTTAGATATGCCCCGCTCGGCGCACACCTCTTCGAACCGCTCGCGGTTGATGTAGTCGCGCTCCACCGGGTCGTTCAGGTCGGTATGCCAGTCGAGCTTCACCGCGCCGGGGATATGGCCCTGCTCGTACAGCAACACATCTTCGTCGCACTCTACAATGCGAATATTGGGGTCGGTCAGATGGTCTTGCACCCACTGCGTTGAGACCAGCACCTCCGGGTGCGCATAGCTTGGGAATTCTGCGATGTCGCTTTCCGCACGGGTAGCGGTTGCGGTCGTTGTATCCATCACCTAATCCTCCTTTCCACTATTAAGGCGGTTATCATCCTTTTTCATTATACACTGTTTTTGCTGTTTTAACTTTGTTTTCCCAAACCATGCAGGCCTGCGCAATCATGTGGGTAGTAAAAGCGTATGCCGAGCATTATTACTAAAGTACCCCCGCAGGTCAACACAGGCATATTGTAAAAAAAGACAAGCAAGTGTTATAATAAAGGCATTGCTCGCCCCCGGCCTGTATGCTATTATGTGAGTGGGTTTGGTATGGGTATCCGATGTGAGATACAGAAATGCAACGGTAGGAGGTAAAGCAGGCCGGTATGGGAAGCTTGGTAACTCTCTTATGAACGATATAAGCCCAAGTCACTAACTGAAGCTCCCGATTCGCCGTTAATGCAGTTGATGAAATACCCGGAACAACAATCTTGGCGAGCATATACCGCTCATCAAGGTATGAGCCAAAGCGGTCAGGGCGCTTTTGAAGGCCCTGTCCATAGCGCTGATGCCGCCGTCTTAGTCTATTCTACTTCCACTTCTTCAGCCCTTCCCGGATTGCAGGCAATCGGGGTTGGCGCTACCAAAAGCACAGATCAAGCTACCCTCTCTGCTCGATCCAAGCGCAATGAAGCTTTCAGGGTAGCCGTGGCATGCGTGCTCACACTGCTGTATGTAGTGGTGTTGGCCGCCATGATCTATTTCAGCACCACCAGCGCTAACCTTGGTATATTGGCACGGCAAGACGCGGGCGGCAGGTGGGTGGTCACTTGGGTGATGCCAGCGGGTCTCAGCTACGACGCAGGCGTGCGGCCGGGGGATGTGGTGGTGTCCCTCAACGGTGTCTCTGTGGACCGGTCGGGCCAAACGTCGCAACCGCAGACCAATTTCTATGGCGCAAAGCACATAGAAATCTTCTCAAAAGAGGGCCGGCTCATAAGCACGTCCACCGGCGGCAAAGATGGGGGTAATCCCTTCCAGCGCTGGGCCTACGCCGTACTGGGGCTGGTGTTCATAGGTGTGGGAGGGCCGGTGTACATCAAAGCCCGACAGCGAAGCGCCGCCACGGCTTTTTACGCCTTCTGCATAGCGACCGCCTTCGCGCTTGCGGTAGTCATCGCCGCAGCGCAATACCATGACTGGACTTTAGTCCTGATGTTTGTGAGCCTGATCTTGTGGTCGGCTACCTTTGCAATATTCTTCTTCACCTTCCCCACGCGGCTGGGCAAGACCGCAACACAGCAGACCCTTGTTATACTGGCTATCCTAGCCGTGGGGCTGGCCCTGATAGTACTCTACGGGCGGGTGCTGATGGGTAATCTCTCCGATTACGACTGGGTACTGCCGCTTGCTAATATCTATGCAGCAGGCTGTGTGGCGGCTGGGCTGATCCACCTGAGTTGGTCGCTGGTCGCCGAACGCTCAAGAGAGATTCGCCAGCAACTGGTGCTGTTGCTAGTGGGCACCGCATTGGCCGTTGGGCCCACACTTCTCCTGAACATATTCCCCCGACTGCTGTTTGGCCGCCAGATTTTGCACGGCGAGACCGCGGCGCTGGCTCTGGGCATCATGCCGTTGGCTTTCGCCTATGCTATCACCCAACACCAACTGCTGGGCATACGCAACTTCGTCCGGCGCAGTGTTGTGTACGTGATCATGGGTTCGGTAATGCTGCTGACTTTCTCTATGGCCGCTGCTCTCTTGAGCACCGTGTTGACCGGCGATTGGACCAAGCAGGAGTTGGGGCTGATAGGCTTTGGGTTTTTCGTGTTCTTGATGGCCCTGTCATTTGGTTATGTGCAAAGGCGGGTGGAGCGTCTGGTAGACAAATATATCTACCATGATGCCTACGATTACAAAGAGGCGCTGCTGGAGTTCAGCACCCAGCTTGCGGCAGAGCAAAACCCCCATCTGTTAGCCGAGCAGTTGGTGGAGCGCACTTGCCGCCTGATGAACCTGACCTGTGGCGTGTTGCTGCTGGCAGTCCGACCCGACGAAGAGTATGGCGTCTATAAACTGCGCAGCGATTTTTCAGGCCTCACAACCATCGAATTGAATGAGCTTCAAACGGACGGCATCGCACCTGCCAAGGAGCACCTTGAGCAACAGGCCGTGAGGGTGCAGGAGCAGGCATATGAACAGTCTCGCACTGAGGATCAGAAGCGCCCATTCCTTATGGTCTTCGCGCGCTACGGTGATTACGCCGACCTGCTGGTGCGCGGGCTGGAAGCAGAACTCGGCAGGCTCGGCATCAGGTTGCAAAACTCCGTCGCACCCGCTCAAATGTCCCCATCGAACAGCGCCCATCATTCGCAAGCCAACAGCTTCACCCTGACCCCCAGCATGACCAGAGTGCTGTACGATGGACTGGAGGGCGGCTCGGCCCTGCACGACACAGCTGGCACACGCACCATGCCTATCAACATCGAGCCGTCGGTGCTGCAGGCCAACCATATCGATCACACTACTTCGAACACCGGCTCGGCGGACATCGAAAGCGTCAGGTCGTTCCTCGGGGTGCCACTGTGGACCCGATCGCGCTTCGTAGGCATGCTGTGCCTCGGCGGTAAGCGAACGGGTGAGCGGTTCAGCAAGGACGATCTCGCCCTGCTCAGCACGCTGGGCAGTCAGGCGGCGCTGGCTATTTATAACGCCCAGCTATACGAGATGCGCGAGCAGGCATTGCTGGACACCATCACCGCGCTGGCTCATGCCATCGAAGCTAAGGACAATTACACCATCAATCACTGCGAGAGGATCACTTTCAGGGCGGTGGCGCTGGCTCAGACGCTGGCCCTGCCCCAGCAAGAGATAGAGAACATCCGGCTCGGCTCGATCCTGCATGACGTCGGCAAGATAGGCATACCTGATGCCATACTGAACAAACCCGGCAAGCTCACCTCGGAGGAATATGAGATAATCAAACAGCACGCGGCCATAGGCGCGCGCATAGTGCAGTCCGTGGGTGCGTTGCAGGAGGTGGCGCCTATTGTGCGCCACCATCAGGAGCGCTACGATGGCACCGGCTACCCCGACGGCCTCGCCGGAGAAGACATACCTATCGGAGCGCGCATCATCGCGGTGGTGGACGCTTACGGGGCCATGACCGAAGATCGAGTATATCGCAAGGCGCTGGGCCATCATGCTGCCATCGCCGAATTGAGACGTTGCGCGGGCACACAATTCGATCCTGTTATAGTTGATGCCTTCATCCGCCTCCTTGAGGACCGTCCCGATCTGGTCGAACAGTGAAAGCACGAGGCCGGACAATACGCCACGGCCGGCCAGAAGCGCGCTCACCAGAGCGTCCGGCTTTCTTGTGGGGTTTACCCATTCGCTCAACCCATATACGGGTTGCCGCTTCGCGTGCAGCTACTGCTATGTGCAGGGGCTGAGCCTGCACCGCTTCCACCACCCCACGCTCCCATGGGGAGATTACGCGCACCCCCGTGCGGGCATAGCCGAGCAGCTGGAGCGCGAGCTGGCGCGGCATGCCAGAAGGGGGGCACTCGATCGGCTGGCTGTGCTGATGAGCAGCGTGACCGACCCCTACCAGCCGCTGGAGCGCCATTGGAGATTGAGCAGGGCCTGTGTGCAAACCTTACTCAGATATCCCCCCGCGCTGTTGAACGTGCAAACCAGATCCCCGCTGGTGCAGGACGACTACCCCCTGCTGTCCGAACTGGGCGAGCGTTGTTGGCTCAACTTCACCATGGAGACCGATCTCGAGGAAGTGCGCAGAGCGGTAACGCCACGGTGCCCCCCACTGGAAGCGCGGCTCGATGCCTTGAGGCGGGCACGTCGCATGGGCCTGAATGTGCAGATTACCGTCAGCCCATGCTTGCCATACTCCAGCGTGCAAAGGTTCGGCGAATTGCTCCTCGATCTGGGCAACAGGGTGATAGTAGATACTTTCACCACCGGCGATGGGCAACACGGCGTGCGCACTGCCAACACCACCATCCCCTCTATATACGCAGAGCGGGGCTGGGGCGACTGGCGAGCGGAACACGCGGCGCGGGAGCTGTATTTGTGGTTGCGCGAGCGCATCGGCGACCGGGCCGGCTGGTCTCAGCAAGGGTTCGCCGCTCTGCCGAGGTTGGCCCTCGGCACACAAGCCCAACCGACCGACCGGCCAGACGACCTACCGCAGGATACAACTATAGACTGTTCTACACCCGGCCAAGACTTGATATAAAAGGTAGACGTAGACTACCCTGCGGAGGCGAACGCTGCCATGTCTCAGGTCCTTATCCTTGTGGAACTGTTCAGGCATAACCTGTGGGCCAACCTGCGGTTGATAGAGGTCTGCTCGGCGCTGATGGACGAGCAATTGAACACCAGTGTAATGGGCACGTATGGCTCGATACGCGATACCCTTCTGCACATCGTCAGGTCCGAAGAGCGTTACGTAGCTTTGCTGGCCGGGCATGACCCGCCCGCGCCCCACGAGTCGTTCCCTGCGTTTGGCGAGCTTCAAGAGCGTGCTCGAAAGAGCGGTGAGGCGCTGGTGTCTCTGGCCGGGAGCCTTGACGGGGGGCGGGTGCTGCAAGGCACGTGGCGTGGCAACCCGTACTCGCTGCCGGTCTTTATACCGCTCATTCAGGCCATAAACCACGCTACCGAGCATCGCTCGCAGATAGCCACTGTGCTCACCCAGCTCGGCATCCAGCCTCCCGAACTGGATGGGTGGGCTTACCACTATGAACAGATGGTGAAGACAACAAGCGATACATCTTACAATTGACAGAAGAGGGACACGATTATGCAATACCGAGCGCTGGCAAACCAACAGGAGATTGAGGCCTATGAGGAGATGGTGCGCCTCGCCTTCGTGGAGGCGCGTGAAGATATGCGCACTTGGCTGGCAGTCACCCCATTCACACAGCAGAATTCCAGAGGGCTGTTCGACGATCGGGGCAGGTTGCTCTGCGGCATGGTGATCATCGACGATGGCGCGCTGTACTTCCGCAACAGCAACCCAATCCCCACCGCCCTAATTACCGCCGTAGCCAGCCCACCTGAGCATAGGCGCAAAGGCTACATACGCAAACTGTTTGAGGGCATGTATGCCGAGCAGCGCGGTCGCGGGGTAGCTCTCACGGCCCTGTATCCATTTTACTTCCCGTTCTACCGTGCATTCGGTTACGATCTGGCCCACGACGCCGCGCAATACACGGTCAAGATCGAGCAGTTCAAGGCGTGGCGCGGGGCCGAGGCGCGTGGCGAGTTCGTACCCTTGAGCACCACCAACATCAAGAGCGAAGGTGCTCAGGCTGTGGAGCAGGCCAGAAAGGACCCTAAGGTGCAGGCCGAGTTGGAGACCCTGAACTCTCTGTACAGCGCATGGGCAGCCAACAACCTCGGTACTGTAAAGCGTGATAGCACATGGTGGATTGGCAAGCTCCTGTATAAAAACAATTTCGTCAACGGCTACATCTACTACGATTCGGAAGGCAAGCCGGCCGGTTACATCATCTACCACTTTGAGGACAGAGGCAACTGGGTACGGGATATGGTAGTCCACGAAATGCTGGCCGTTGACAACTTTGCATGGGAGGCCATCTACGGCTTCATATACAACCACGACTCGCAGGCCGAGAAAGTCAAGTTCTGGATGCCCGTGGACGCAGCGTTCGCCTCGCGCCTGCCCGACCCGCGTGAAGCCGAGGTGAGAGTGCACCCGGGCTATATGCTTCGCCTGCTGGATGTGGTGGGTGCGTTCCATCAGCGTACGTTCGTGCCTGAGGCTCAGGGCGAGTTCACATTCGCGCTGACCGACGATATGGTGCCCGCCAACACCGGCACTTTCAGGGTGCAGGTGCGCGATGGCAGAGCAGGCGTGGAGAAGTTGTCGGATGCCGCCGACGACGATGCCGGATTGAGGCTGGAGCAGCGCACCTTGGCCCAGCTATACGGGGGTTACATAAGTCCAATGCGCGCGGCCTCCATCGGCCAGTTGCAGGTGCGGCGTGAGGCCGACTTGCAGGGCATGCAGGCTGTGTTGCACCCGTGCGGCCAACCCATGCCTTATATGGCCGATGACTTCTAGCCCACCCCACCGCCCACCGACCACGCTAAAGCGTAGGGTAGGGGTTTGCAAGTAGGCGGTAAGACCGGCTCCTACGGCAACGGCCTATTAAACGGCCTATTAATAGTAATAGGCAATAATTGGGGCAGGCCTTGTTTTGTGTATCCCTGCAACACAAAGCCGGCGGAAGTCCTTTCAAAATAGAAAGGACTGGCACAAAATGTGCAGGAATATGCTATAATCCGGGCATGCACCTGTCTCTCGGCGTCGCGAGGCGGGTCAGGCGTCAGCGTAAGGTTGCGAAGGTGCAACCGCAAGGCATACAAGGAGGTATGCAATGGAGTCTGATGGTCTGGTGTCCAAGGGTACGTTCGTGGAATTCTCGTGGCATAGCTTCGAGACGGATGGCTCACTGGATGGTGCGAAAGCTATCGAGGAAGAGCCTGATTTGCATTGGTTGCTGAAGTACCGGCTAGCATCCTCTGCTCTCACGAGCGCAGACGGTCCGATGGCGCAACCCTCCACCGCCGCTTACCCTGCGTATCCCCGAAGGTAACCACGTTACCTCTAAGGCGCATGGCCGCACGAGATAAGTCGGCGGCATATTCCCGCAACCTTGTCTCGGCGGCACGCCAAGCATAAGAGAAGGGCTTCGGAGCCATAATGCCCGAAGCCCCGGCTCTTGTGCTATTTGCAATCTCTCAATTCCCCACCTCTCAAAAACTGGGGACTTGGGGAACACCTCTGCCGGCGGGCACCTTCTGGGTGTGGGGTGTCCATATCAGTTCTACTCTCGGATTCATAGCCTTCCTAGGGCAATTGATACCAGCCGGGAGCGCGGGCATTTGGCCCGCTCCCAGTGCGAAGGCGGGGTCGGGTGCCCGATATGCGGGCGTGCCGCCCTCGCTCCGTGGGAAGAGACATCCGCGCCCCAGCCAGAGAGCTTAGATTAGCCCCTGTCAACCCCCGATTAGGTATTGGAACCCCGTCATCGTCATCGTCATCTGCTTCCTTTGACAGGCGAGCGCCATGCGTGCTATGATGGTAGTAGCATGGCATAATCAACAGTATAGATACCGGTCTTGGTACTGACTCTGCGGAGGGAAACGCAATGCCCGTGTTGAAAAGATACAAGTATGGCGGCAGGTGGGTGCCGGTCGAGCAGGACCCCGAAGCCAGAGACATCGCCACTGTCACGTCCAGACTCAGCCTTGAAGAGCGTCGCAAGCGCAGCAAGAAAGGCAAGGTCTTCCGCGTTGAGACCGTCTGGGGCAGGCAGCTTCGGGAATGGCTCGACTCTAACCTGTGGCAGCCCCTACAAGAGACCGTCATACCGGCTGAAGCCAAAGCCCCACTCACCGTAGTGTATTTCGGTACTTACGGCTCCGACGGCATGAGGCGCGATGGGTCGCCTGCGGGCGCCTACTCGTCCATATACGACCAGTACGCTATGCAGGGGCGTGATGTGTACACCAGAGACGAGGCCAAACGCCTCAAGCAATGGGACACCCGCAAACCCTTCCCCGGCTTCGACCCCAAACTGGGGAGCAAAACGCTGGACATCTATTCGGAAGACTAGCGCCGGTGCATGGTTGCCGGTAAGCAGGATCGGAGATGGCTGAAGCATGCATACAGGCGTACTGGGTGGTGGCGCACTGGGCCTTACCGCGGCTATGCGGCTGGCCCGGCATGGCGACAAAGTCACCGTAATAGAAAAAGAGCAGGTGCTGGGCGGTCTGGCCGCGGGCTTTCAAGTGGGCGACAGCGGCACCTACCTCGAAAAGTTCTACCACCACCTGTTCAGGTCGGACAAAGACATTCAGGCTCTAATACAGGAGCTTGGGCTGGGCCACAGGCTCCGCTGGCACAACACCATCACGGCCACCCTGCTCAACGGCAGGATGTGGGAGTTCTCCCCTAAATCCCTGCTGCTCGACTACAGGCCCATATCCTTCATCAGCAAAATGCGCATGGTGGCCGTCATGGCCTACCTCAAGTTCGAGAGCAACTACAAGAGGCTCAGCCCCTATACTGCCGCACACTGGCTCCAACGCTGGATGGGCCGAGAAGCTTGGGAGAAGCAGTTCAAGCCCCTGTTCATCGGTAAGTTCAGCCACTATTACCAGCAAATCGCCATGCCGTGGTTCTGGTCTCGTGTACACGAGCGCAGCTTCGACCTCGGCTATCTGGATGGCGGGTTCCAACAGATGTACAACCGTCTAGGCGAAGAGATCCAACGCGCGGGCGGCGAGATCAGGCTGGGCGTAGCCGTAACACGCATCGCCCCGTCCGAGGGCGGCAAAACCTGTGTGCACACTTCCGACGGCCAATCCTATCTGTTCGACAGAGTGGTGTCCACACTGCCCACCAGACTGTTCATGCGGCTGGCCGAAGGGTTGCCCGAGGACTACAGACAGCAATACGACTGGGGGGTGGCGTTGGGTGCTCACGTAGTCATCGTGGCCCTGAACAAGCCGCTCATGACCCCGGTGTACTGGCTGAATATCAACGACCAAGGGTTCCCCTTCCTCGTGGCTGTGGAGCACACCAACATGATACCGCCTCAGGAGTACGGGGGCCGCCATCTGGTTTATCTGGGCAATTACCTGCCGATGGACCACCCATACTTCAGCCAGCCCGATGAGCACACCGTGGCCGAGTTCCTCCCTCATCTGAGGAAGCTCAATGCTCAATTCGATGAGAGCTGGGTGCGCGAGTGGTGGGTGTTCAAGGCCCCGTTCGCCCAGCCTGTGGTCACCCGCGAGTATCCGGAACACATCCCGCCCCTCAAGACTCCGCTCCCTAACGTTTACATGGGCAACATGTTCCAGATATACCCTCAGGACCGGGGCCAAAACTACAGCATCAGGCTGGCTAACCGGCTGGTGGAGCTCATGACTGGCCACACAGCATCGTGAAGTGCGGCACTCGGCGAGCGGGCACGGAGAGACACACCCTTGGGTGCTCCCCTGCCAGTGGGTACCCTCTGGGTGTGGGGGTGTCCTCCACTTCTCCAGTTCTCTCCATTATTCATAGCCTTGCTATTTCTACGGAGAATTGGTATTACAGGCCTTGCAGGATAGACTCGTCCATAGTGAACGAGTTTTCCTCCGCCGGGAAGCGCCCAGCACGCACATCGCTCAAGTATTCTGTGAAAGCCCCTGTCATGATAGCCGCCAACTCTGCGTACTTACGGGCGTGCCGGGGTATGCGACCGGGGTTCCAGCCGAGCAGGTCGTGCACCACCTGTACCTGCCCGTCGCAGTGCGGTCCCGCCCCAATGCCTATGGTTGGTATGCGCAGGCGGCGTGACACCAGCGCGGCCAGCGGCGCAGGCACCAACTCCAGCACCAGCGCGAACACCCCGGCGCTTTCCAGCACGAGCGCATCGCGCAGTAACTGCTCTGCTGCCTCGCGCGTCTTGCCCTGCACCTTGTGCCCTCCGAAAACGTGTATGGACTGGGGGGTGAGGCCCACGTGGCCCATCACTGGTATGCCCGCCGCCACCATCCGCTCCACGGTCCGAGCCACCGCCGCGCCCTCCAACTTCACTGCCTGCGCGCCCCCTTCTTGCAGGAAGCGTGCTGCGTTGCGCAGGGCCTCATCCGGGTTCACATGGTAGCTCATAAAAGGCATGTCGCCAATCACCAACGCCTGCCGCACCCCGCGTGCCACAGCTTTGGTATGGTGTATCATATCGTCCATGGTCACCGGCACTGTGGAATCGTACCCCAGCATCACCTGACCAAGCGAATCCCCCACCAGAATCGCATCCACGCCCGCCTCGTCCGCGATGCGTGCCGTGGAATAATCGTAGGCGGTGACCATGACGATTTTTTCGCCTCGCTCTTTCATCGCCCGGAGTTTTGTGACGGTCACGCGCCCCGTGTGCGCCTTGTCTCTTCCTGCGGCGGCCTGCTCTTCCTGCTCGCCCTGCTGGCGCGGCGCTTCCTGTGATCCTTGCTTCTGTTGCCCATGCTCGTGTGTGGGCACTTCGACAATCGACATGTTTGCCTCCTTACCGGAAAAGCCGGTCCATGCTTGTACAGCCCGGCAGATGGATAGAGTTAGCATCACCCATTCAAGTCTTCCGGCACCAACGAAAAATAGAGCATAGTGCGCAGGGTGCCGTCCGGCCCCGGCTCGCGATTGCGCAGGCGGCCTTCTTCCACGAAGCCCAGCCGCCTCGCCACAGCCGCACTGCGCGCATTGCCCTCATCACAACGGATCTCCACACGGTTCGCGTTCAACTTGTGCAGAGCGAAATCGGCCACCAGCTTGGCCGCCTCGGTCATATAGCCGTGCCCTTCGGCGGACTTGCGCAGCCAATACCCTATCTCGAAATACTTTATCTGCCAGTTGCGCGTGTGCAGGCCCACCCCGCCGAGGAACCGTCCCGTAGCCAGTTCCCAGATGCCGCAGTGCATATCCTCGCGCAACAGCCATTTAGCCATGCCCTGAACAATCCAGTCACGCGTCTCTTCGATCGTCTGATGCCTGTCGGCGAATGGCAGCCATGGGCGGATGTGTTCGCGTGACTCCTCCACGGCCTCTTTCAGCGCTTCAGCGTCCTCAAGCCTGTAGGGGCGCACGAGCACCCGCTCACCACGCAGTTCATCGAACATGGGTACCAGAGTTGGATACTGTGCAGGACTGTCGGTCATAATCTCCCCTCTCTGTTCTCAGGGCTACTTGATGGCACTTTGTGCGTAATAGCAGGAGGAAGTATGCATTAGTCCCTATTCGAGCGGGGCAGGGGTGTCTCCTGCGTACCCTGCCACGCCTTATTTCACCCGTGACACCCCATTACGCTGTGTCCTTCAGCAATTCTTGCAGTTCACGCACCACAGCCTCGCCCAGCCCACCTTTTCGTATGGCGAGGGGCAGTGTGAGCCTGCCTAGATGACGGTACAGATGGGCCAGCTCGGGTGCGCTCCTGTCCAGAGCCTGAACATGTCTGGCCACGGTGCCCACATCGCCCCTTGCCAGCGGCCCGGTCAGCGCCTCAGGGAGGCCCAGCGCGGCCAGATTCTCCACGGTGCCCTTTAGCAAGGGGAGCATATAACGCAGGGCGGTGTTTATATCGGGTGCTATCCCTTCGCTCACCATCAGCTGGGCGGCCAGACCTGTGAGGGTCACAGTGTAATTGGAGGCGATGGCCGCGGCGGCGTGGTACAACGCCTTCTGGTGTGAAGCCACGCGCAGAGCCGCCCCGCCCAGCACTCCTACCAACCTGTCCAACTGCTCCACCAGCGCCGCGTCCCCTTCGAGGGCGAACACCGAACCGGGCAGGTTTCGCAGGGCCGCTTCTAAGCTGGCGAAGGCCTGCAACGGGTGGAACGAAGCTACCTGTGCACCCATCTTGCGCGCAGGCTCCAGTACATCGCTGGACAGCACCCCGCTGCAATGCACCACGCCCATCCCAGCCCGCCAGCCGCCCTCCTCGGCGATCTGCATGCACAGCGGACCGATGACATCATCGGGCACCGTCAGAAACACGATATTAGAGCGTGCCAGCGTGTCAGCACGTTCTCCGGCGGCCGAGGGGTCTAGCCGGGCTGCAAGCGCCATGCGCCTGCCATCGGCCAGCGTGCGCCCCGACACGCCGCCTATGGGCACGCCCCTCTCGTGCAGTAAAGCGGCCAGCGCCGTGCCCACCTTGCCCGCCCCGATGAAGCCCACCGGCCCCAAAGGTGCTTGCTGTGTGTTGCTCGTCACGCCCATAAAAATAGCCCTCGCGCTGCGCACGGGGCATGCTTCGAAGGCGGAAACCTCACCGAGACTACAAACATACCATCGAGCATTGTCCGCCATCTCGGTCCCGTCCCGTGCGGGATCCAAGTGGTCCTCTCCCATTATAGCACAGCCTGCGCCCATTATGGTAATATAGCTGAGACCATCGTCTTCCCACCAAGAACAGAGCAGAGGTACCACAGCCATCGAATCTCAACCCGGCACAGGAGACACACTGAACGTCGCGGGCAACACCCGCGGACACGAAAACGGCGCGTCGGTACGGGCCGACCTTGCTTCGGGCCACCTGCGTTCCGCGCACGCCGAACCCGCCCACCCACACCCGGAGCGCCGCCACCTGATCGAACTGCCCGATATCGAAGTGGATACCGGCGAGGAGCCGATCCCGCCCGAAGAGCGCTCGGTCATCGAAGCTGAGGCTCCCCTGCTTGCCGGACCGGTCGAAGACATCGCCGAAGACCGCTCGTGGCTCAGCCACAAACTGCTCAATGTGCGTACTTTTATCTCCTTCGCCCTCGCTATTGGCATCATTGTCTTCCTGTTCACCCGTCTGGACATCGACCCGCAAGCCACGTGGAACACCATGCTCAGCGCCGACCCACTGCTGTTTCTGACTGGCTTCGTGGTCTACTATTCGGCCTTCTGGCTGCGTGCGGCACGCTGGAAGCTCCTCCTGCACAATGTAGGCTTTACTACTGCTAATGGCGTGCGCCTGCCCAGCATAAACGGTCTGGTGGAGATCATCTACTTGAGTTGGTTCGTCAACTGCATAGTGCCCGCCAAGCTGGGCGATGCCTACCGCAGCTACTTGCTGAAGCGCAACTCGCGCATATCCTTCTCCAGCACCATCGGCACAATTCTGGCCGAGCGGGTGGTTGACCTGCTCGTGCTTTTCGCCCTGCTCATGGTCTCCTTCGTGCTGGTAGGGCAGCGCCAGCTTGCCAGCCGCGATCTGGACCTGAATCTGGTCATGTTGTTCGGGGCGGGCATGGTGCTCCTGCTGATATTCGGTCTGATCATGCTGCGCTTCTTCGGCCATCTCATCCTGCACTTTGTGCCCCATCGTTTCAAAGAGAAGTTCGTCAACTTCCGTCAGGGCATCCTGCGCTCTTTCAAGCGCCGCAGCCTGCCCATACTGCTCAGCTATACTGTTGCTATATGGCTGCTGGAAGGTGGGCGGCTGTTCTTCGTCACCCGTTCGCTCGACGCGCACGCAGTCACCCTGTCCGCCGTGATCTTCATCGCTCTGCTGAGCTCTCTGCTCACCACCCTGCCCCTCACTCCCGGTGGCATGGGTGTGGTGGAGGGTGCCGTCACCATCGCGCTCGGCCTCTTCCTCAAAGACCATCATCTGGCCGTCTCCATTGCCCTGCTGGACCGGCTCATCAACTATTGGAGCCTCGTGGCAGGCGGCCTGATACTCTATCTGCTGAGCAAACGCCGGTAGACCAGACCAGACCTGTTGCCCCATGAACATGAACATCGCCATTGATTACACCACTGGCATATACCCGGGCGCGGGCGTGGCCCGCTACACTCGCTCGCTCGTGCAGGCCCTCGCCGACCTTGACGCTGATAATTCCTACCGTCTGTTTTACGCCGCCAGAGGCCTGCCCCGCCTCACGCCGGAGACCCGGCAGGCCGATGAACTCTTCGCGGACCACCCCAATTTCCGTCCCGTGCCCATACCGATGTCGGTGCGCCAGATGTTCGTTGTGTGGCAGCGACTCCGCCTGCCCCTGCCCGTGGATCTGTTCACCGGACCGTGCCACATCGTGCATTCACCGGACTTCGTGTCCCCACCGCATCGCTCAGGCGCGGACGTCATCACGGTGCACGACCTCTCGTTCCTGATCGTGCCCGAATGCGCCGACCCACGCCTCGCCGCCTTCCTCGGCAGGGCAGTACCTGCCGCCGTACGCCGAGCCGACCACATCATAGCCGTGTCCGAGCAGACGAAGCGCGACCTGATCAAGCTCTTGTCGGTGCCCGCCGACAAGATAACCGTAGCCCGCAACGGGGTGGACCCGCGCTTTCGCCCCATGTCTTCGTCCGCAGGCCCGCAAATCGAATCTTTGCGCCGCAGGCTCGGATTGCCTCTCACCTTCATCCTGCACGTGGGCACCATTGAACCACGCAAAAATCTCACCCGACTCATCGAGGCTTACGGCCTGTTGCTGTCCGATATGGCAGCCGCCTCTGCCTGTGGGCGTGGGCAAGCGCCGGATGCCCGCCCCGAAGCGCTCGCCCTCGTGCTGGTGGGCCGCAGGGGCTGGCTGTACGACCCAATAGTGCAAGCCGCCGAGCGCGTCAACACCTCCGGGGGCCGGGTCATCTTCCTCGACTACGTATACGACGACCAACTGCCCCTGCTATATAATATGGCTGCCGTGTTCGCCTACCCCAGCCTGTATGAAGGCTTCGGCCTGCCGGCAGCCGAAGCGCTGGCCTGCGGGGTGCCTACCTTAGTGTCTAACGACGGCGCGCTGGCCGAGGTGGTGGGCGATGCCGCGCTGGTGGTGGACCCGCGCTCCGTCGAACAGATCGCCGCGGGCTTGAAGACCCTGCTGATGGACCACGACCTGCGAACGAGGCTGGCCGCCGCCGGACCTGCTCAGGTCGCTGGCCTCACGTGGCAGGCCTCCGCGCGCACTGTCTTGGACGTGTATCACAGGGTGGCCACATGACATGAACCCGCGTACTGCTAGCAAACAAGGCATGTCCGGCGCTGCTCCCGACAACCCCGACCCCTTCGACCGCGTCTACGCCTACTGGGCCGAGTACGCTATAAGCCGCAACCTCGACCCACCTTCTCGGGAGCGGTGGGACTCCATAGTATTGCGCCTCGTATTGAGCGAGGACCCAGACCGTGTCAGGCGCTACAGGTGGCTCGAATCCACGGCGGAGGGCAGTGTGGGTGCCGACGCTTACGAGTTGTGGCGCAAAATGCCTGACTATACCACCAACCGCAGCGTGCCAATCCGCACTAAATCGGACTTCTTAGCTTACGAGCAGGCTCACCGGGGGTCCATGCGCCGGCTCATGGAATCGCAGGGCCTCACGGACCATTACGCCCGCGTGGTTCAGGCTAATGAGCAATATGCGCGCGAGCGCAGGGCCAGAGCCGCAAGCGGCCAGATGACCGTTATACTTATAGGGTGTGCAGGCATGGCTCTCATCGCGTTCATGATGCTCACGGTGTTCCTTATCATCGCCCTGCAAGTGTCTAACGGGGCCGCTAGATGAGATGAGCACAGTTCTCGACCAACCCACGCCCGGCGCTGAGCGCCCCACACCCGATGCCACCGCTCACTCTGCTGTCCGTCGGGTGGCGATCAACGCCCTGAGCCCGTTTGCAGCCCAACTGGTCACCAAATTGCTCATGCTGGGCTATTTGCTCGTGCAGTATCGTCTCATCGGCGGTGGCCGCCATGCACTCGACGAATACTTTCTGGCGGGCAGCGTCTTCCTCTATACGAGCACCATCGCCGACTGGGGTCTGACCACGCTGGTCACCCGCGAAGCAGCCAGAGACCACGACCAACCGGAGCGCGTGGCGCTCCTCTTCCAGCAGACCCTCAGCCTGCGCCTGCTCATTAGCGCAGCCCTGTTCCTTCCGGTGGGCCTGTACATTGCGATTTACGCAACCTTGTTCGACCTGAGCGCCCAAGGCGGTTGGGCCACGCTCATACTGACGGCGTGCCTTCTGCCTGCCGCCTTCTCAGGCTCGGTGACCGCTCTGCTGTACGCATACGAGCGGATGACCCTGCCCGCGACCATAGGGGTGGTTACCTCGCTGGTAAACGTCGTGCTGGGGGTGGGGGCGCTTATGCTTGGTTGGGGTATCACGGGGCTGGCGCTGGCGGCCTTCTTCGCGACCTGCCTCACCGCCCTCATCTTCTGGCGCGTGCTGCGACGCGATTTCCCACATGTGGCGGGGCACTTGCGCCTCGACCTGTCCACCCTGTCGCTAGATCGGCGCATGGCCCTGTCTCTGCTCAACATGGGTTGGCCGCTCATGCTGAACGCTCTGTTGGTAGGCTTGTTCTTCCGCGCCGACCAGTTCATCATCAAGCCGATAGCGGGGGGGCTGGCTGTGGAGCAGTATCAGGCCGCTTACAGCTTCATCAACTTCGTGCTACTCATCACCCCGGCAGTCACGCTGGCGCTCTTCCCGCGCATGGCCCGTCATGCCGCAACCGACCGCGCCCGACTGGCTCGCGAGTACACTTTCGCGCTCAAGGTGCTCCTGCTGATTTCGGTGCCGGTGGTGCTGTCAACCCTGTGGTTTGCGCCTTTGCTGATCACCGTGCTAACCGGCAAGCCCGAATACCTGCCCCAGTCGGCCATAGCACTCCAGATATTGATATTGTTCCTGCCCTTCAGCTTCATCAATGGTCTTACCCAATATGTGCTTATAGCCCTCGACCTGCAAAGGCTGATCACCAAAGCCTTCGGCCTGACCGTGGCTTTCAACGTGACCGCCAACCTGTTGCTCGTGCCTGTGCTGGGTATTTACGGCGCGGCGTTGGTCACCATCCTGAGTGAGATAGTGCTGCTCATCCCGTTCATGATATGGACCGGACGCGAGATAGGGCGTGTGCCGATACTCTCTATGCTTGGCAGGCCGGTTGTGGGGGGTCTTGCGGCCGGACTGCTCATGTGGCCGCTCGGCCCGCTGGCACAGCACTGGTCCTCAGACTGGGTAGGCCTCGCCCTCTATCTATCGGCGGGCATCCTGATCGCGATGCTTTCCGTGGCCGCCACCTTGTTCCTGCGCCACCTCACCCCGGCGGAGATGAGGGTGTTGCTGGGTGCGGCGCGCTTTCCCGGCCGGCAAAAGGCTCCTCCTCCCGTCGTGGAAGAAGGAGCCGGGGATAGGGGAGTACCTGCCGGGCGTTAGCGCGGTGGCTTGCCCGTATCTTTATCCTTGTCGTTATTGTTGTTACCGCTGTTATCGCTGTCTCTCTCTTTACCGGGTGGTTCTGGTGGGGATTGTCCTGCGCCGGGCGTCCTGCCACGACCCTGTCCCGGCGGTTCAGGCGGCCCGCCCAGCCCTTCACATGGCTTACTGGCCGGCGAGCTTGCCTCGACCCTGCATGGTGCCTGCCCCGTTTCCAACACGAAGCGCACTTTGAAATTGTTGGCCTCTGAAGGGAAGCTGTAACAAAAACCCCCGGTCACCGTGGAGGTGCCCGGCTCAAAGCGCTGGCCGCCGCGCATCGTGGCTACCACTTCGAACCCGCCCCGCGCATTCACCAGCAACTCGGCCACCCAGCTCACAGTCACAGGCTCCGATCCGCTATTATGCACGCCGGCAGCCCAGCTCGCGCACCCTCCTGCATCGCACACCACCTCTACCTTGCTTACACGCAGGTCACACGCCCCGCCCGCGGGCGGTCGGGTGAAGGTGGCCCGCGGCATTACTGTGCGGACGGGCATGCGCGTGGGTGTGCGAGCCAGCCCCGGCGGGGTACGCGTTAGCATGGCCCGCGCGGTCTGCGCCGGTGGCGGGGGTATCTGCGTCGGGCGCCCCTTTGTCGGCGTGCCAGTAGATGCGACTGTAGGCATGGGCGTGGCTGTAAACGCGACAGTAGACGTGCCGGGTGGTGTGGGGGTGCCTTGCGGCCCAACCGTCGCCGTGGGGGTGACGGTCGCCGTCTCTTCGGTGGCGGTGCCGGCGGGCACCGCAGGCACGGTGGCCGTAGGCTGTGGTGTTGGGCCGGGGGTGCCTTCTGGCACAGCCGCGCTTACCTCCCGCCTCAGAGTTTCCAGATTGGACAGCGTTTCCATAACTTCTGCTCGCACTGAAGCGGGCATGCCGGCCAATTCGCCCTCGTAGCTTTGCAGGGTACCCCGCCCGGCTTCAATGGACGCCAGCAATAGCTCGGCGATCTCCTGCTGCTCTGCCCCACTTACCTGCCGCCACGCCATTATGGCACCGCTCAGATGCTCATTATAGCTGTCGAACGCGGCCCCTGCCTGCGCCAGCTTGCCCTGACTCTCCATAATGCGTATCTCATTGAGCCGCTCGCCAGCGAGGCTCACGTGTCGGCGTGCTTGCTCGGCGGGCGATCCGGCGAGGTTCACCAGCACGCCCTCACCGCTCAGCTTCACCGCGTACAGCGGGCTGTCGGGGAGGGCGTTGGCCGACCCCCACCACAGGAACAGCACCATCATGGCGGCCACAGCCAACCCCACCCATGCAGGGCGAGCCAGCCACGACAGGCCCGGCCCTGCGCGGCGTTTTTGCTCGGGGGCCGGCTGGGGTCTGCTAACCGGCATAGTCTGAGTGCGTTGCCCGGCGGTCGAGTCAGTGTGCGCCGCAGCGGCCCTAGATACGGCGGCGGCCATCAAACGCTCTTTCATAGCTGCCCGACGCGCCGGCGGCACCTGCGGCGGAGCCATCTCCCGGATGCGCATCCCAAGCGAAAGCAGGGGCTCAAGCTCCGCGCGGTATTGCGGGAACATCGCCAGCAGTTCCTCTGTGCTCAACCCATGGGGGTTCGCCAGACAATAGTCCAAGGCTTCTTCAATTGTCACCCGCTCTGCTTCAGCCATCTACCATACCATCCCGGTCCATCTGTGTGCGTAGGCCTGTGTCCCCCACTCTTGTTGGTCTGTTACTCCCTCAATCAACACAACGCATATCAGGGTTTGAAGCCCTTCGACCCCATCAACTTGTGTAGGTTCTGCAATGCGCTGTACTGCAAAGACTTTACCGCGCCCTCGGTGCGGTCCAGCATCTCGGCCACCTGAGCGTTGCTCAAGCCGGCCACAAACTTCAGCGAGATGACCTGCGCCTGAAGCTCGGTGAGATGAGACATCGCTTCCCGCAGGTGGTCCTGAAAGTCTCTCTGTTCGGCATAACGGTGGGGGTCATCGCGCTCTGAGGGCAACAGCACACCCACCGGCTCCAGTGGCACCTGAGGCCGGCGGCTCTGTTGGCGAAGCGTATCCACGACTTGGTTATGGGCGATCCGGTACAGCCAAGAAGCAAACGATGACCCCTGCCATTGAAAGTCGTCTATGGCTTCGATCATCTTCAGAAACACCTGCTCGGTGATGTCTTCGGCTTCTACGGGGTTGCCAATCTTGAGGCAGACGTACTTGTAGATGCGGTCAAAGTAGCGCTCGTACAACCACCCGATAGCCTCGCCACGTTGAGAGGCATCTCCCGTGCGCGCAAGCTCCACCCAGTAGCGCTCGTCGTCCGGCCGCATCACCGCGCTACCTCCGCACTCCCCACAGTCGCAGTGAGCGCCACCGACCTCACTGCCCACCAATGAGGTGCGGTCCGGCACGGGTACGGGCCAACCATAGCCGCCACGCCCACGCACGCAAGACCGGCCATGACCCGGGCGCCCAACGGGCCGCACAAGTCACCATCCGGCTCTACCTGTCGTCGGAAGGGGCCTGTGCCATTTATATAACGCCACAACAACATGAAAGATAGTATGAACACAGGACAAACCCATAAAGTTGGGTAAGCCACATCGCGGTGTTACATCACGATGCCGCCACTTCTCGTCGGTACCACTCCACAAACCTCTTAATGCCCTCTTCAAGGGGCACTACCGGGTTGTAATTCAGGTCCCGGCGGGCGCGTGAGATATCGGCCCACGTAAGCGGTGGGTCCGTGATCGGGTAGTCCAACCTGTGGACGACCGCTTTCTTGCCTAGCTGGGCTTCTATCAGCTCGATAAGCTCGGCGTTGGTGTGCGGGTGGGAATTGCCGAGGTTGTACACCTCATACCCGGAAGCGGGCGGTCGTTCCAGTGCGGCCACTACCCCTGCCACCGTGTCGCTCACATAGGTGTAATCCCTGCCCTGAGTGCCGTCCCCGTGCAGGCGCACCGGCTGGCCCCGCGCAATCCAGTCGGTGAACAGGTACACCGCCATGTCGGGGCGGCCCTTCGGCCCGTATACCGTGAAGAACCTCAGCACTGTCACAGGCAACTTGTGCAGGTAATGGTAGGTATAAGTCAAGACCTCGCCCGCCTTCTTGGTGGCGGCATAGGGGGACAGGGGGCGATCAGTGCACGCCTCCTCGCGATAGGGCACCTCGGCACTGCCATACACCGACGAACTGGAAGCATACACGAAATGTTCCACCCTATAGCGGACCGCAAGCTCCAGCAGATTAAGCGTGCCCTTCACGTTTACGTCTTCGTACAAGGCGGGGTTGCCGATCGAAGCCCGCACGCCCGCCATCGCCCCCAGATGGGCCACCGACCTTATCTGTTCTTCCTCGAACAACCGCTCCAGCAGAGCGCAGTCCCGGAAGTCTCCCTCAACCAGTCTGAAGTGGGGCCGCCCCACGAACGGAGCCACATTGCGGCGCTTGCGCTGTGGGCTGTAGTAATCGTTGAAATTGTCTAGAGCGATCACCCGCTCGCCCCGCTCCAACAAGGCCTCAACCGTGTGCGAACCTATGAAGCCAGCCCCGCCCGTGACCAGTATCGCCATACGTCCTCCCGGAGTTGCTCCCCAGCTTTTCGGCGTCGTAACCTCCGACCTTCCCCGCCCCCTGTTTCCGCCATCGACCTTTTGGCGCGCATTCGACCATCGATTCACACTTACAAGTATCAACTACATGCTACGTTCCGTCAATAGGAGATTGATACCGCCACAAACGGCCATATTGCCCTTCATGCCTGACCACAACCAAAATTAATCAAAACATCTGATGTGCCCGTGCCCAACTTCGGCTAAAGTAGGGGTGAAAGGCCAACCGGAACGCGCTTCGGCAGTGCCGAGAGGTGAGCACAAACGCAAGGAGACAGAGGGGAGTGGGCATCACGGCAATGAGCAAGAGTTTATCGGGGGCCGACCTGCGCCGTGCACGGCGTGAGAGAATGCAACGCGAAGAGGCCTTCGAGCGGGCGAAGGGCATATTTGTAGCAGTGCTGAGGCTGGTAGTGCTGGGTATTGGATTGGCCGCGGTGATCGGCCTGAACGGCCTTTACAGCCGATTGCCGGAGGGCAGTGCGCACACCGGCAACCGACAGGGCACGGTACAGGAACGCGTGCTTCCGATTATCCACCTCGATGAACGGGTGATGCATGGCGCTTCGCCTGCACTGTTCACCAATGCTCGACCGGAAAGAGCAGTAGTTTTCGTACGCCCTATGTGCGGGCTTGCTTTATCACGCACCCTGCGTTGAACCCCCTTTCTTCCCCCTTTACCAGAGGAGAGGTAGCTCCTCCGCTTCTCCTCTGGCCCCCGGAACAGAGAGGCGGCTGGTCACCGCCTCTCTGCTTTCTTCATATGCAGCATTCTACGGTGCAGCACTCTACGGTCCAGTGCTCGTGCGGCTCATGCGTATCAGAAAGCCATCCAGTATGTTGCGGTGGCTGACATAGCACTGCCTCAGGCCCCATGTATCCAGCACGGCCAGCAGTATGGCCGCCCCTGCGGATATGACATCGGCGCGGTCGGGGGGCACGCCCAGCGCCACACGTTCCTTCAACTCGGCACCGGACAGGTGCCCCGCCCATTCTGCCAACCATGTGCGGGTGATTGGGACGCTCTCAGAGGGTGGGGTCTCTAGGTTGCCGCGAGCGCGCAGGTGGTCGAGCACCTCGGCTGTGCCCCCTATCACCACGCCTACCTGTGGCCGTGGGCGCATGCTCAGAGCCGGTAAACCGACCTCCATGAGCAGGGCCGCCATGACGGCCTGCATCTGAGCAGGGCCGACCGCATGGTCCAGACCGAAGCGGCGCATGAGTGTGCGGCTGCCCACTTTGATGCTCGTTGAGGTGGTGGGCTTGTCAGAGCGAGCCTCGCCAACAGACAGGTCGGTGCTCCCCCCGCCTATATCTATGACACCGAGACGCAGGCCCGAATGCCGGTGATCCGAGGATATAGCCAGCCAGCCGAGAGCCGCTTCCTCTTCGCCGCTGATGACCCTGACCGGCACGCCTACAGTGCGCTCCAGAGCCTCGGTGAGATATGCGCGGTTGGACGCGGCGCGCACGGCTTCAGTGGCAAGCACACCCACTAAAGCGGCCCCCGCTTCTTTCGACCGGCGTGCGAAGCTTCTTGCCGCGCTCAGGGTATCGTGGATAGCCTGCGAACTGAGCCTGACGACCTGAGGCCAAGGCTGAGGCTGCGCCCCAGCCTCGACCCCAAGAGCCGGGCCGGCATGGGTCGCTTCGTGCTCGTGCTCGTGCTCGTGCTCGTATTGAGCCAGCCGCGTGACCTGCTCGAAGCGCTGAAGCGCCTGCACGTGCACGCCGGCACCCGGCTTGTCTTGTACGGAGGCGATGAGCAGGCGGACCGAGTTGGAGCCAATGCCTATGGCGGCCAGCAAATCTGATTGGGGCAATGTGGGTAGCGTCATTGACACGTGAGCCTTTCTTTCAACCGGGGTTGTCCGCCCCGAGCAGGGCGGCTGCCTTCCCCGCAACACTGGCATTGTACCACGAGCAACCGCGGGTTGGCAGCGGCCGGTCGCCGGTCGCCGGTGGTCAGAGCCAACCATCAAGACACTAAGAGCCACCAAGGGCACCACGAATGAAACAGATATGGAGCGTAGGTGAGACGCCCGCGCTCCCGGTTGACAGGGGCTTGTCCTCTGGTCTTGCACGGGGTGGGGCTAGCCCTGATTCTTGGTGGGAACCTCACATCGGGGATTCCTTTACAAATGTGAAACAATGGCTGTAAAATAGGAACCAGAAAGCATGCGCGTCATACAGTATGGCAACATGGCAACGTAATCAGGTAAGCTCTTTCACAGACCTATTGCGCGCCGTTGGCACCCTACACATCGCATCGCCCACAGCTAGATGGAGGTAATAGGGAGATGATCGAATGTAAGATCGAAAGCATACGGGTGAGCCTTGTCACGCAGGCTCGCGTAGTCATATTGAAGGAGGTGGACGCCGAGCGTTATCTCCCTATCTGGATCGGGCCTTACGAAGCCGACGCCATAGCTCTGGAGCTTCAGGAAGTACCCGTGCAGCGCCCGTTCACTCACGACCTGCTGCGCAATGTGATCGGTGAGTTGGGCGCTACAGTCACCCACGTGCTGATCAACGACCTTCGAGATGATACCTTCTACGCCCGCATAGTGATGGACGTGAGCGGGCGCCACGCCGAGGTGGACTCGCGCCCATCGGATGCCATTGCGCTCGCCGTGCGGGTCAAGTGCCCAATATACGTCGAGGAAACCGTGCTGGACAAGGCGGGCGTGGTGTTGGAGGCCGAAAGTCAGGACGAGGAAGAAGTGCCGGCGGGCGAGTCGCTGCCCTCATCGGAGCGCCCAGACGACGACCGCCTGTCGGTGTTCCGTGATTTCATCAACTCTCTGGACCTTGACGATCTGGGCAAACAAGGCGAAGGGCCGAGCAAGTCTTGAGCCACAGACCGATATGAAAGGCCCGTTAGAACACGGCCTTGCATCCTGAGCCTGCCCGCAACGCAAGGGGCGGGCTCTTTACTTTATGTTATACCAGTCTATTATGGGAGGGCGAAAAGGGTGGTGGGTGGGAGGTATCCCACAGATGGGGTGCAGGGGAGTACTCCCCTGCCGGGGGTGTTGGGGTGTCCCCCAGCCTCCACTTCTCCCCCGCCCTCAGTTCATAGCCTTTTATTGCTACCTACGCCGGAGCCAGCGTTTGATACCTGCCAGAGGGTCGTTGGTGATATCGCGGCGGGTGTTGAAATCTATCACCTGACCCCGCCAGCGCTTTTCTTCCCGGCTTGACCAGCCCCCGCTCGCAGTGCCGGTCGTATAGTAGAGCAGTATGGGTACCAGAAACAGCACCACTGCCAGTATGACCAGCACCGAAGCCAGCAAGGAGGAGAAGTTGCTGACGATCATAGCCAGCAGGGCTACCCCAAACGCCATCAGCATGTATTGGCCTGCGCTGCGGCGCTTCCAGCTGGGTAAAGTGAAAGGCGTTTGCGGGGGCCGGGGCCGGGTGGGCGGTGGATAGATGCGGTAACCACCCACTGGCCGCTCCTCTCTGGGATTTCGCTCCTTGCGCTCGGATTCCTCATAATATTTGGCCAGTATCTCTTCGATCTCCCGCTCATAGCGCTGTTTGCTCATCTTGATCCCCGCTCTCTACTGGATGCGCCCAGCCGCTCTACATCTGCATCTGCCCAACTACCTGTTATTCTGATTTTACTATCTATTGGCACTGCTGTTGTACCACCGAGCAGTGTGATTGTACATCCGGCAGTCCGGGGTGTCAAAGATAGAAAGCAGTCCAAACCCGGCCATGGCCGGCGACGGTTTGGGTCGTTTTCGCCGAAGGAAACACCGCCCAACGATGTGCTGGCTGTCGGCGTCCATCGGCATTCAGTCATGGGTTAGGACCGGTCCACGGGATCAGATATCTGTCGAGCACATAGCCCTTGCGCCCGTCGTTGGGCAGTTCCACATATCGCCATGTGCCAAACTCGTTCTTCACGTTGGGACCGATTATCATGAAAACCGCTCCCTCACCCACAGTTACGATACTACGGGCGTTGGGCCGGGGTTCGGCACGCAGTCGCACGCCCTGCCCGCCGGTGTTCGCCAGCTTGACGTACTCGATCGTGGGGGTGGCCGTGGCCACGATTGCCACGGCTGGGGTGGACAGCGGTGCCGTGGTCTGCGTGGCCAATGAGGCCGGCCCCGGGGTGGCATCCGCCTCGACTGTATCATCTCTACCCCCGAACAGGTCTCTGGGCACATCGGTTATGGCTCTAGCCATGGGTGGGGTAACCCGCCACAGCAACAGCCCGAATGCTAACAGGGCGATGATGGTGACAACAGTCAACCCCGAGCAGCCGATACGGCTCGGCGGCCTATACAGTGGGTATTCTTCCGGCTCAAGCGGGAGCCGGGGTTCGGGAGTTCTAACGGGCATTCACCAATACCTGATATGTAGTTGTTATTTTAGAGTACAGCCTGACAGGCGATGCGTCAAGGTTCGATGTCAGGTGCCCAGCCTGTCTCCTACTATCCGTGGATATCCTGATAGCAAGGCCCGTGCCTCAATTATCGGTTTTCCCGCCAACTGCACCTGCTCCAGCGCCAGCACTCCGTCCGCAGTCCACACCACGGGTATTTTCGCGCCCGCGTAGTTCAACACCGCTATCGTGCCCGGCGGCAGGGGTGTGATGCCGGGGGGCGCAGAGAGGGGACGGGCGCGCACTACTTTGAGATGGCGACCTCGCCACGTAGTATAGGTGCCCGGCCAAGGCTGTAAGGCACGTACCCTGCGGGCTATCTCTTCGGCGGGCCTGTTCCAGTCTATCAACCCATCTTCCTTGCTCAGCATATGGGTGACGGTAGCCGCTTCTTCGGGTTGGGGCACCGGCTGTATCTCACCACGCAACCATGCGGGCAACACCTCCACAAGCAGTTGGGCTCCGATATGGGCCAGCCGCTCGCTCAGTTGGGGCGCGGTCTCTTCGGGGTTGATGGGCACAGACCTCTGCGCGATGATAGGCCCGGTGTCCAGCCCACGGTCCATGCGGATGATGGTCACACCGGTAACCGGGTCCCCGGCCAGTATGGCAGACTGTATAGGCGTGCTACCCCGCCATCTGGGCAGGAGCGAGGGGTGCAGGTTGATGCTACCTGTGCGCGGCAGGTCGAGTAGGGACGGGGGCACGTACTCGCCATATGCCACCAGCACCGTCACGTCTGGGCGCATGGCGGCCAGCTGGGCGCGAAAGTCCGGGTCTTTGAGCGTCTCCGGCTGGAGGATGGGCAAGCCCAACTGCTCGGCGGCTACCTTGACGGGGGGCGGAGTGGGCCTGCCACCTCTGCCTGCCGGCCTGTCCGGCTGGGTGACCACGGTGATCAGGTACGGTTGCTCGGCCAGAGCACGTAGTGCGGGCACCGCGAACTGTGGCGTGCCCATGAAAATCACGGTTGGTTCTATCATCGCCATACCGATTGTAACATATGGCGCAGGCGTTTGAGCTGTGCGGCATGCCGGGCGGGGTCCTTCCAGTATTCGAGGGTGATGGCCTGAGGCCTGTGGTGGCGCAACAGCCATGCGAGCAGGTCGTAGTCGTCTTTACGCATCGGCTCGTGGCTGTCCCACAGCACACGCTTGCGCTGGCCCGCGAGCGGCCCACCCCATATGGGGCGCATGCGCCTGCCTCGGCGCGGACCGCTCACGTGTACTTCGACCACGCGGCCCAGCGGCAGCCGCGACAGGTAGTCTTCGTAAGGCAGGCCGAGGCGGTCGCCGCTCACGCGCGCGTGTGATAGGTCCAGCAGCAGGTCGCACTCGGTCTCCACGAGCACCTCGGAGATGAACTCCGGGTCGACCACCATATCGGGTACGTCTCCGGCCCATGGGGGCACGTTTTCAAGCAGGACCGGAACGCCAAGCGCTGATTTAATCTGCTCGACCCTTCGAACGATGCGCTCGACGGCGCGGTGCCGGGGCAGGTCGGGGTGGGTATAATCGGTGCGTTTGAATGTTTCCTTCTCCTGCGGGGTGCGATGCTCGATGTGCAGCGAGAACCATGGAGTGCGGGTCTCTTCGACGAGAGCAACCAGTTCGTCCAGCGCCTGCGCGGGCAGTGGGTCGTCGCCCGCGGCCAGATCGTCACCGTGCAACAGCACCGTAGAGATGGGCATGCGTGCCGCCACAGCCAGTTCGCGTCTGGCCCTTGCCGCCCCCTGCCACAGCCCCACCTTGACGTGGTCTATCTGCACGCGGTCTGTAGTCAGCAGGTCGTTCAAGTAATCGGGCACGTCGCTGCCGAGGGAGACGATCCGACCCCACGGATCTGCTGGGTGGGGCATTGCGGTAACTGCCCGTGGACCGGTGCCCGACAGTCCGTACCTCATGGCATCGAACGCCTGACCCATTCCAGTGGGTTCACACCGGGGCCGTTGACGTGTATCTCCCAGTGCAGATGGGGGCCGTTTGACAGGCCCGTGTTGCCAGACAGGCTCACCACCTCGCCCTTGTGCACCATTTGGCCTGTCTGAGCTATCAGCTCAGAATTGTGTGCGAACAGCGAGAACACGCCAAGGCCATGGTCTATGACTACTACATTGCCCCGCACGGGCAGTTTCTCAGAAAGCACAACCTTGCCTGCGGCGGGGGCAAGCACCGGCGTGCCTTCAGCGGCCCGCAGGTCCAACCCGCCATGATAACTGGTGGGCCTGCCGCCGGCAGGGCAATTATAGCACCGGCGGGTGCCGAAACCCGAGGTAACCGTTATCTTACCGTCCAAAGGCATGCGAAACGGCCCATCCCAGTACTGTTCCGGCGTGCGGATGGAGAGGATGGCATCGAGCCTGTCGCGCTCTTGTGCCACCAACTGCGGGTCGAGCAGACGGGAAGTTTCAGAGTCGAACCGCAGCACCTCTGACGGGAACGGATAGCGCACAACCTCCAGCGTGCGCTTGACGACGCGCCGACCGCCGTCGCCGTTGCGGATGGTCAGGGTCACTTGGCGCGGGCCTGTATCGCCTAGGGCCACAGCCCCGATCAGTGCCCATGCTCGGCCCCGCTCCGGCTCGTGCCTGAAGATGAGCGATCTACCCTGATATTCCCCGGTCACCGTGATGCCGTGAGATATGCCCACCTCGATCACTGCCGTGTGGCCCTCGGCCAGCTTCGGGGGGTTGAAGCGCACCAGAGCGCCCATGGGCAAGTTGAAGTTACTGGCCTTGAGGGCGTAGTATCCCACAGGCGAGAGCTGCACTGCGTAAGCTGTGCCCTCCAAGCCTGTGTGGTACTCGAAGCGCGCGCGCTCGAAGTACTGCACAGTCAACCCATCTTCCGACATCTCTTCGCTGAGCGGCAGGCCGAAGATGCGCACCCCACCTCTGGATTTCCAGTAGTTGAGGAAGCCCTGCGATATAGTATGGCCGGTCTCGGGGAAGTAGAGGCGTGTGGGGGTAGACTGAAGCGGCGGCAGGCGGTCGAAGGTGCGGCCTCGTAGCGCTTCTGTGCCCAGCAAGCCCAGTTGCACGCGTTGGCCCACAGGCAGTTCAGGGTGGTATTCGAAGCGCGCGCGTTCGAAGTACTGCACGCGGAAGATGCGCCCGTCCGGGAATTGCTGCGGGAAATCCTCGGTCAGCGGCAGGCCGAACAGTTCGGCAGCTTGGGGTGTGCTGTTGTAGAAAGCCAAGAAATCCCCGCGCACATAATGGCCGGTGTCGGAGAAATACCGGGCACTGGGGTCTGGCCTGACGGGTGGGGGGAGGGGTGCTGTAGGGTCTCCGGTGTAAGGCACGAACGCCGGTGTGCTCGTCGGAAGGGAGGCTGGGAGTTGTCCCTGCGCATGTGGCTGTGCTTGCGGTTGCGGGCGTGTTTGAGTCTGGCCGGTGGGATGGGTGGCCGTTACCCCGACCATAGTCGGATCGCTTATGAATGGTGTGCTCTGACCGCCCGAGGTGCCGCCACCGGCGCATCCGACTGCCAACCATGCTACTACCAGCACGACCGCAGGCACGAAGGCAATACCTGCCAAAGCGCGAGTGCGCCGGGCATGGGCGCGGGCGCCGGTATGGCTACATATGCGGGTGCGGGCGCGGGCGCGGGTACGTGCAAGGGCGCAGCCAACCAGATCTGCAAGGCCGATGAAATAAAGCTTGGGCGCTCTTGATCGAGGGTTGCATGGGCGCAAACGCGTATCCTCCGGGTCACAGGGCAACAGCCATGGCTCAGTTCAGGGCACGGGCAAGATATTATAACATGCCGATAGTGTACAATGGTGATATGGGCATTGATATGGGCATCCTGATCCCTGCCGCACTGGGGTTGCTGGCTCTGGCCATACCCATCATCATCTTCTACATGCTCAAACAGCGGCGTATGGAGATGGTGGTGTCGTCGTCCCTGCTGTGGCGGCAAGCGCTGTTGGACCGCACAGCCAATGCCCCGTGGCGGCGGCCGCTACGCAACCTACTGCTCATCTTGCAACTGGTGTTGCTGGGATTGCTGGTGTTGGCGTTGGCCCGGCCCTTTTTCAACACAGAGGCGATTGCCACCGGCAATATGGTGGTAGTGCTCGACGCTTCGGCTTCGATGCAGGCCACCGACGAGGAGGGCGGCATCAGCCGGTTCGAACGGGCGAAGCAGGAGGCAGGCAGGCTGGTAGACAGTCTGCAAGGCGGCCAGAGGATGTCGCTGATATGGGCGGGGCCATCGGCTCTGGTGGTGGCCTCGGCCTCTGGCAACAAGGGCGCGCTGCACGGGGCCTTGCGTAATCTGTCGGCTTCCAACGGTAGAGCAGACATAGGGTCGGCCCTCACGCTGGCCGCCGCCTCCGCACGCCAGATGGGCGACGCCACCGTGGTGCTCATCTCAGACGGGGCGTTCGACGCCGGGGCCGGCCTGCCGCAGGTACCGGGCCGGGCGCTGTACCTGAACGTGGGCAGGTCGGGCCACAATGTGGGCATCACTTTGCTGTCCCTTCGTGACGCACTCGGCGGGGGTGGTCCACAGTTATTTGCCGGGCTGTTCAACAGCGGTTCAGAGCCAGCCACCGCCCTGCTGACCATCCGGGTGGACGGTCAACTGCGCGACTCGCGGAGGGTGAGCCTGCCCCCACGTGAAGAGCAGACGGTGACCCTTGCCGACCTGCCTCTGGATACCCATCTGGTGGAAGCCACCCTGTCGGTGGAAGGAGAGGGCGCGGACCTGCTGGCCGCCGACAACCGCGCGTGGGCTTTGCGGTCCGGGCGCGAGCCGGCCAACGTGCTGCTGGTCACCGAGGGCAACGGTTTTCTGGAGAAGGCGCTCAACCTTATCCCCAATGTGCGGCTGTTCAAGACCGCCCCCACCGGCTACGTGCCCTCGGATGGGTTCAAACTGACCGTGTTGGATGGCTTCGTGCCCGCGCAGTTGCCCACAGGCAACCTGCTGATCTTCGAGCCGCCCGATTCCGCGCTTGTGCCGGTGTCCGGCACCATAGCATACCCCACTGTAGGGCAGGTGGCCGTCAACGACCCGCTGATGCGCTACGTTGACCTGTCGAACACACACATAGCGAGCGCCCAGCGCATATCCACGCCGCCATGGTCGCGGGTGCTGGCCCGCACAGCCACCGGCGAGCCTCTCATCCTCGCAGGGGAGCCTGATGGCAGACGCGTAGTCGTGGTAGCTTTCGACCTGCACAAGTCCGATTTGCCGCTACAGATAAGCTTCCCCATCTTCATAGCCAACGCGGTGGAGTGGCTCAGTCCGCCCGCCTCGGTGGACGCGCCACCACAGCTCGCGCCGGGCGAGCCGGTGAGCATCCGCCCCCTGCCCGAAGCAGAGCAGATAGTGGTAACCCTGCCGGGTGGGGGAGGTCAGCAGGTGGCTTTACAGCCGTCCGAGCAGGTGTCTTTCGCGCAAACCGACCGGCCGGGAGTGTATACGGTACAGCAGATGGCGAAGGGCAAGCCTCTGGGGCAAGCCGAGCAGTTCGTGGTGAACCTGTTCAGCCGGGAGGAGTCTGATATAACCCCCCAACCGAGCCTTGCTTTTTCGGGCACCGAAGCCACGCAGGCACAGGCCGGCTCGAAGCGCCCGATGGAGATATGGCCGTGGGTGGTGCTGGCAGCCCTTGTGCTGTTGACCGTGGAGTGGTGGTATTACAATTGGGCCGGTCTGCGTCCCGGCGCGGCAAAACGGGGTTTACGGCGTCTGAGCAACGCCCAATCGGGGGAACCACGTATGCGCCGCCCTACTTGAGCGCCTCAGCTTCTGCAGGTGGGGCGTGCGATTCGGGAGAGAGGCCGACATGCAAGGCGAGTTCGTGTTGCAATGGTAGGCCACTCTCTGCGCGCGGAGCTTCTTCGGGCATATCTTTGAGGGTGAGGGTGGGCAGGGTGGCCCACGCCAGCACCCCGCCCGCCATGCACAGCAGGCCACCCAGCAGGAACACCACCGGCACGCCAAGCAGTGCGCCCAACACCCCCGCAAGGCTCATAGATGCCAGACTGGCGGTGTCAATCACGGTGCCCAACCCCCCACCCACGCGACCAAGCTGGTTGTTGGGCACCACGATCTGCATCAGAGTGCTCACGCCAGTGTTGATCGGCCCCACGAAGGCACCCATCACCACGCTCACCAGCACCACCAGCCAGTAGTCGGGCAGATAGCCCAGTATAGACGTTGCCAAACCTGCAATCAATAGGCCCCACACGATGAACCACTTGGGCGCGAGATGTGACAGGAAGTTGCCTACCAGTATGCTGGCACCCACCATGCCCGCGAAGAAGCCGATGTCCAATATGCTCAGTCGCTGGGCCAGTTCCACCGAGTCGAAGCCGAAGTTGATCTTGAGGAAGGCCACCCACAGCACGTTGACCGCCCCTATGCCCAACATGGTTATGGCGAACGCCGCGGCCAGCATAGCCATGGTGCGGTTGAAGAAGAGCACTTTCACGCCCACCACAAGCTCGCCCCACACCCGGTGCAGTGCCCCTGCGCTGTCGGGTGGGGTGCCACCGACGCCAGCGACGTCTGTGATGGGTGCCGATGCGATGGGTGTGGTAAGGTTGACCGGCATGCGAATCAGCCAGATGGCTACAGCCGACGCTAAAAACGAAGCGGAGTCTATCACGAAGGCTATCCACTCGTTGCCCCTGCCCGCCGCCGTGAACGCCGCTCCGGCCAGTGCCGGGCCGATGAAGTTGCCCAGCATCATAGAGGTTTGGAGCAGGGAATTGGCCGAGGTCAGCTCTTCCTGCTTCACCAGTTTGGGCACCAGCGCTCCTCTGGCCGGGAAGAACAGCGTGCCGATGGCCGACATTGCGAAGGCCAGCGCGTACATCAGCCAGAGGTTGCGCGACAGGAAGGCCGGTATCATCAGTAGGGTGAGCGCGGCGCGTATCAGGTCGGAAGCCAGCATGGTGCGCCGCCGGTCCCAGCGATCCACGAACACCCCGGCCAGCACGCCGAACAGCAGTCGCGGCAGGGTTATGGCGATCATCACGCCTGATACGCTGGCGGTTACCACAGCGGTGTCCTGAGAGAAGCCGCTGACCACCACCATCAGCGCCAGAAACGCGAAATAGTCGCCCACCTGCGAGATGGTCTGCCCTACCCACAGGTTGCGGAAGTTGGAGTTGCGCAAGACGGTGACGAATGTCGTCCGCTCTGCCGGAGCCTTCCCTACTGCCCCTGCACCCGCGTTGTCAGTCTCTCCAGACATGTGCACCTTTCCGTGTGGTGGCGTATGCAGGATATAGGATACAAGCCGGCATGCAGGCGAGTCAATCGGTCAATGTGTGTAACTTACATGAGTATTTATACCAACAGGCCGGCCATGCCGCGTACCCCGGCCAAAGATGGGTTAGCAGGGGCTAAGGTCCCTGTCCGGGGGTGCGGGGGTATCCCCCGTCACTTTACTCTTTCCCATCCGTTGGTGGAGCTTGGACCCGATGCTTGGTGGAACCATCAGAGGCGCGGGCAAGACGCCCGCGTACCGGCATTGCTTTGCGACTGCCCACCTCTGCCCGGTATAGTGGAACCCCTACGGACAGAGGTGAAGGCTCTCTCGCTGCACGGCCTTCACCTCTGTACAGGGAGGGGTGTGGGGAGGACCTCGCCCTTCCCACACCCCTCCTCTATTGCACACAAAGTGCCTTCAAGCAGCACTGGCTAGGGCGTGC
>DAOTTC010000107.1:0-3787 GCA_034437815.1 Chloroflexia bacterium
CCCACGGTGGAGGTGGGCCTGCACTACACCGGCTCGCTGCTCGACTGGCTGGTACAGCACCGGCCCGAATTCATCCAGCGAGTGCGCGCCCTCGTCCAGCGCGGGCAGGTGGAAATCCTGTCAGGGGGCTACTACGAACCCATCCTGCCCTCCATCCCCGACGACGACAAGCACGGGCAGATAGTCAGGCTCACGCAGGCGGTGCGCGATATATTCGGCTACGACCCCACCGGCATGTGGCTGGCCGAGCGGGTATGGGAACCCACCCTGCCCACCTATCTGGCGGGCGCGGGCATGCGCTGGACGCTGGTGGACGACATCCACTTCAAGATGGTGGGCCTCACCGATGACGATCTGGTGGGCTATTACATGACCGAGAACAACGGGCAGATGGTGGGCGTGTTCGGCACGTCCAAACAGCTTCGCTACACCATCCCGTGGCGGCCCGTGCGCGAAACGCTGGACTACATGCGCTCACAGCTCGCGCCGGTGCCGGGCAAGGTTCTGGTCATGGGCGACGACGGCGAGAAGTTCGGGGCATGGCCGGGTACCTACGAGTTGTGCTGGGAGCGCGGCTGGGTGGAAGAGTTCTTCCAGATGCTGGAGGACAACAACCGATGGCTGAGGTGTGTGAAGCTGGGCGACTACGTGCATCGGTTTCAGGCCATCGGGCGCATCTACCTGCCCACTGCCTCGTACAACGAGATGATGGAGTGGGCATTGCCCCCTCAGCAGTCCTACGAATTCTCCAGACTGTACCACGAAATGGAAGAGGCGGGCCACCCGGCGGTCAAATACATGCGCGGGGGCTTCTGGCGCAACTTCCTCGTCAAATATCCGGAGGTCAATACCCAGCACAAGAAGATGCTTCGGGTGCACGATAAAATAGTCGAGGCCCGGCGTGCCCTCGCCGAACGCGGTCAACAGCCTCAGGACGACCTCGGCCAGCTGGACCTGTGGCACGGCCAGAGCAACGACACCTACTGGCACGGCCTGTTCGGCGGGGTGTATATGACCGACGTGCGCGTGCGCGTGTTCGCCCACCTGATCCGCGCCCAGCAGAGCGCCGAACGCGCCCTGTACGGCTCCGGAGACTGGCTTCGCTATGAGATCACCGATTTCGACTGCGACTCTCTGCACGAACTGCTGATCGAGGGCAGTGCCATCAACCTGTACATAGACCTCGACGAGGGCGGCTCTATATTCGAGTGGGACCTGCGCCCGCACAACTACAATCTGGCCTCCACCGTCAGCCGCCGCCCGGAAGGTTACCATCAGGTTCTGCGCGAGTACGAGGCACAGCGCCGGGCCAGAGAAGAGGTCAAGGAGAAGAAAGCCGCGCGCCAGACCCCTGCCCCTGATGCCGCCATCGGCGATCAGGAAGAGGAAGCGCTGTCCCCACACGAGGCGGTGCGCGTGAAAGAGCCGGGACTGGACCGCTACCTCAACTACGACCGCTACCGACGGGCGTGCATGCTGGAGCACTTCTTCGGCCCCGGCACCACCCTCGACGGCTTCATCCGCTCGGACTACAACGAGGAAGGGGATTTTGTGACCGGCGACTATCAGGCCGAGGTGCAGGAGGGCGGAGCCAACACTCTGCACGTATTGCTCGAGCGCAACGGCTTCATCACCACCCCCACCGAGCGCATACCGGTGCGCGTCAGCAAGCGGCTGACCCTCAGACCCGGCTCCACCGACTTCCGCGTACTGTACACCATCCAGAACCTGAGCGACACCGAGGTGCAGACCGTGTTCGGCTCCGAATGGGACATCAACCTGCTGGGCGGGGGACACAACCCGTCGGCTTACTACCGTGTGGAGGGGCACGAACTGGAAGACGCGGCGCTCGACTCCACAGGCGAGGTGACTGATGTGCGCGAGGTGGCGGTGGGCAACACGTGGCTGGATATCGAGATGGCCTGCCGCCTCAGCCGGGAGGCCACCCTGTGGCGCTTCCCGCTGGAGACCATCTCAGGCTCGGAGGCGGGCTTCGAACGAGTGTATCAGGGGAGCTGTGTGGTGCTGTTGTGGCTGCTTACCCTGCCGCCGGGCCAGTCGGTGGACCTCGAACTGGAATGGGTCTACCGCCGGCCCTCCGCAAGCAACGCATAGGATAGAGATTGGCCGTCGGCCATGTGCAATAAGGGAGGGGTTCGGGGGGGTTGTGCCCTCCACGAACCTCCCCTGATGGTTACTTGTAGTTCGAGGCGTTGGTGACTTACGGCCCGCAACCCACAATCCACACCCACAACCTGCGCGTGGCTCTGGATGCCCGCATGGTGCACTATCGGCGGGCGGGCATCGGCCAGTACGTTATCCATCTACTGCGTGCCCTGTCCAGATGCGAGGCAGTGGGGCCTGATTCGCGCGTGCTGGTGCTCCAGATGAGGGGCCATATACAGCCCATCGTGGGCGCAGGCGACCGCCGGTTTCGGCGTGTGCCCATGTGGACCCCGCCCCACAACCGCTTCGAGCAGTTGGCTCTGGCCGTGGAACTGCGCAAACTGCGTCCCCGCCCTCACCTTGTGCACTGCCCCGATTTCGTGCCGCCCTTCCACAGGCCCTTCCCCGCCGTGGTCAACATCCACGATCTGGCCTTCCTCAAGTTTCCCGAACTGACCCTGCTCACCGAAGAGAGCAGGCGCTACTACGGTCAGGTGTACCGGGCGGCCCGCGACGCCGAGGCGCTGATCGCCCTGTCGCACTCGGCCCGCGACGACATAGTGCAACTGCTGGGAGCCGACCCGCGCAGGGTAGAGGTCATACCGCTGGCCGCAGGCGAAGAGTTCACGCCCCCGCCCGACCCGCCCTCGGCCCAGCTGTCTGCCGCCCGCGAATTCGGCCTGCCCGCGCCGGAAGAAGGCGGTTACGTGCTGTTTGTGAGCACCATAGAGCCGCGCAAGAACCTGCCCACACTGCTGGAAGCCTACAGACTGATGCTGGAGCGGGGGCGCATCTCGCCCGCGCCCGCGCTTGCTCTCGCCGGGCAGAAAGGCTGGCTGTACGAGAACATATATGCCCGCATAGACGAGCTACAGCTTGCAGGCAGGGTGCGCCTGCTGGGCGAGGTGCCCGGCATGAGGCTGGTGAAGCTGTATCAGGGCGCACGCGCCTTCGCCCTGCCATCGCTTTACGAGGGCTTCGGGTTGCCTGCACTGGAGGCGCTGGCCTGCGGGGTGCCGGTCATATCGTCCACCGGGGGTGCCCTGCCCGAAGTGGTGGGCGAGGCAGGCATCCTGCTCGACCCGCGCGATGTCGAGGCGTGGGCGGATGCGATGGAGCGCGTGCTGGGCGATGAGGCTGAACAGGCGAGGCTCAGGCAGATGGGTCCACGGCGGGCGGCTCAATTCTCGTGGGCAAGGACGGCAGAACAGACGTGGGCGCTGTATGGCAGGGTGGCAGGCTGATATCTGTTATCTGTTGTCTTGTCCTGTCCCATCTCATCCCGTCTTATCCTGTTCTATTCGCTTTTCGATTCTCTCGGTGGGGTGGCGGCCTGCGTTCAGCACGGCGACCATGGTAATCGAGCTGTCCTGCGGCAGGGACACACCGGCGTCCACGAAGCCGTGCCGCTGGTAGAGCCGGACGGCGGGGTTGAGGCGGTCCACAGACAGGCTGAGGGCTTTGAAGCCCTGACTGCGAGCAAGCTCTTTCAGCGCTTCGAGCAAAGCCCCACCCACACCCTGCCCGCGTGCTCCGGCAACCACCCCGATGGACAACTCGGGTACATCTGCCGACACGAACCCGTAACCCGGCATCTCCTGCGGGAAGAGGCGGTACCATG
>DAOTTC010000108.1:0-2313 GCA_034437815.1 Chloroflexia bacterium
GGGCATCATCACCGAGTCGGACATCTTCCGCATGCTGATAGACCAGTGGGACTACTTCACCCGCCAGCATGTGGACCCCGGGCTGGTGGCCTCGCTGATCGCGCAGGAGCTTGAGCGGCACTAGCGTACTTGCATGGGATGCATCGGACGAGGGGGGTTAGGTCTGTCCCATTGCCCACTCCTATGCCACCGCGCCTGACCCTTGCCTCGGCCCGCTGCTGTGCCTTCTAAGCGCGTCAGGTACGTCAGGTACATAGGTTGTATATCAGCATATCATCGGAAGGAGACCACACATGACAGCATCCCCCGACCGCAGACAGCAAATCAACCTTGATGCTCCAGGCGAGCCGCTGTCCGGCGGCTATCTTCTACACCATCTGAAAGAAGCCAGAGGGCAGGGCCGAGAGCACTGTGAGGCCACGACCGCAACGCCGGCGCAGGACTACCATGAGAGCCGGGGCGGACAGCAGTTTTCGGGCACCGAGACAAGCGCTAACCTTGCCCCCTTCTCTCCTGCTGCTGTTGCCCTGTCGAGTCCATCTACTTCGATCCGACCACCTATGCGCCCGGTCAGGGAGCCTGCCGGTGTGTGGCCCGAGAAGCACCGGCGTAAGCTGGTTTCAGCCGAGGAAGCCCTGAAGGTGGTGCAGTCGGGTCAGCGCGTGTACATCGGTGGGGGCTGTGGTCAGCCGCTGGTGCTGTCGCAGGCACTGGTGTTACGTGCCCCGGAACTGCGTGACGTGGAGATCATCCATGTGCTCACCGCGGGCCACGCCGAATATGCGGAGCCACAGTACGCACAGTCCTTCCAAGTCAATTCGTTGTTCATCGGCGCCAACGTGCGCAGTGCGGTGCGGCAAGGCAGAGCCGACTTCACGCCCGTCTTCCTGCACCAGATACCCCGGCTTTTTAGAGAGGGCTATCTGCCCATTGATGTGGCGCTCATCTCGGTCTCCCCGCCCGACGAGCACGGTTTCTGTAGCTACGGGGTGGAGGTGGGGGCCACCAAGCCCGCGGTGGAAAATGCCCGCGTGGTGATAGCCGAGATCAACCCGCAGATGCCGCGCGTGTGGGGCGACTCGTTCATCCACCTCAACGATATCACCTACTGCGTACCGGTGGATTATCTGCTACCCGAACTGCCCCTGAGCGACCCGGCCAACCTGCCAGCGCACTATCAGCGGATAGGCGCTTACGTGGCCGACCTGATACGAGATGGCGACACTCTGCAAATGGGCATCGGCGCCATCCCCGATACGGTGGTCCGACTGCTGGCCGACGGGAGCAAGAAAGACCTTGGCGTGCATACTGAGCTGTTCTCCGATGGCATTATTGAACTGCTGGAGCGGGGCATAGTTACCGGCAGGCGCAAGAATTTCCTGCCGGGCAAGGTTGTGGCCAGCTTCATGCTGGGCACGAACCGCCTGTTCTGGTTCGCCCACGACAACCCGATTATCGAACTTCACCCTGTGGACTTCACCAACGACCCCTACAACATAGCCCGCAACGACAACATGGTGGCCATCAATTCAGCCTTGCAGGTGGACCTCACTGGACAGGTATGTGCGGATTCCATAGGCTACCACTTCTACAGTGGGGTGGGCGGGCAGGTGGATTTCATGCGCGGGGCGGCACGCTCCAGAGGTGGCAGGCCCATTATCGCCCTGCCTTCCACCGCTATAGAAGGTACGGTGTCGCGCATCGTATCCGCACTCGATATGGGGGCGGGTGTGACCACCACCCGCAATGATGTGCACTATGTGGTCACCGAGTACGGCGTAGCCAGCCTGTTCGGCAAGAGCGTGCGCCGCCGCGCCGAAGAGTTGATAGCCATAGCTCACCCCGACTTCCGGGCCGAGCTGCGAGCGGCGGCCAGAAAGCGGCATCTGTTGTAAGCCTCTGGTAGATTACAGGTGTCTGCCGGTTGTGTGCAGGGCACGCCCCGGCGACCCGGCATGGGAGGGCCGGTCGCATGCCAGCCGACGCGCCACAGGACGAATCGGAACGTATTGCGCAGGATACACAGGCCCCCTCACAGCAGGCCCTGCGAGAGACGGTACTGGCCGGCGGGGAGCCTGTCGGGCAGGGTGCAAGCGCGGTCGAAGAGCGCCTTAGAGAGCTGGACGCTCGGATCGCCGCTTTCAAGGCCCGAAGCGATATCGTGCTGTTGAAGGTAGAGCACAGATACTACTGTCTGATAAACACCCTGCGGGCCATGGAGAAGCGAATCGAGGCTATGCTGGCGGAGCTTCGCAGGCTGGAGGGGGCGCATGACCCGCAGTGGCACACCCTCAAGGCTCAGGTAGACGAGGC
>DAOTTC010000109.1:0-12296 GCA_034437815.1 Chloroflexia bacterium
GGAAGCCCTCGAACAGGCCTTCCGCGTGGCCTTCGCCATAGCCCAGAAATACGGGCCTGTGGAGACCAGCCAGAAGAACCTCAAAGGCCCCGGTGAACTCACCCCCAACCAACTGGGCAAGGCGCTGGAGAACCGCCGGAGATGACGAAATGCATGGAGGCGTCAGACAGATGACCCTGATCGTTTCGATTGACCAGAGCAGGTGCATCGGCGCGGGCAACTGCGTGCACATCGCACCCACGGTGTTCCAACTGGACGAGGAGAACGTGGCCTATGTGCTGGACCCCACGTCGGTGGACGACCAGACCCTGCTTGAGGCCGCCCGCGCCTGCCCCACCGACGCCATCTACCTCGACACCGAAGACGGCGAACCGGTGTACCCTTAGAGCCAACCTCTGACCTTCCTTTGGCTCTGCACGAAGGCCAGCACAGCAGGGCACCACCCCAACAGCAGATACAACAGCTTACTCTTACTCGTCCGCTGGCTTGGCCGATAGGAGAGGAGGGGACATTTATATCCCCCACACCCAGATGGTACCCGCCGGCAGGGGCGCTCCCCTGCACGTTCGATATTTTGTGCTGACCGTAGAGGCACAGCCTTTGGGATTGGAGTGTTTCAGCCAATGCCTATACGAATTGTGGCCGGGCTGTTCGACATGCTGGACGGGTGATGAGCGAGTCGAAGAGCTCGTTCATGTGAGATCAACCTGATGATGCGCAGGGGTCTTGGTGGCCGGCACAAAGTGGGCGTGGACCTGCCGGCCGGACTATAAGCCGGGCCGACAACATCGGCAACCGAGGTCCATTTTCGTGCGTGGGTTTAGAACAAAATCGAGGCTGGTGCCGAAGGTGGGATTCGAACCCACATGGGGCTACCCCCACCCGCTTTTGAGGCGGGCGCGTCTGCCGTTCCGCCACTTCGGCCCGTCATCTACATTCTAACTGCTATTCAAGCCACAGTAATTATACCGTATACGGCTGTGCAGGTCAAAGAGCATGCCGGGCACTAATCAGTCTGGTGCCGCTCGCGGAAGATCATCTTGATGGGCGTGCCCTCAAAGCCAAACGCACCCCGGATCTGGTTCTCCAGATAGCGCTTGTATGAAAAGTGCACCGCCTCGGCGTCGTTCACGAAGAACACAAAAGTGGGTGGCTTGATGTCGGCTTGGGTCGCGTAATAAAACTTGAGCCACTTGCCGGGCTTGGAGGGCGGTGGGTGGGCTTCGATGGCCTCTTTGACCAGTTTGTTGAGCTGGGCCGTGGTGATGCGCTTGGTACGCTCTCGGGCTACCTTCAGCGCAAGCGGAAGCACCTTGTTCACCCTCTGCCCGTACTTGGCCGATATAAATACGAACGGCACGTAGGGCACGAAGTTCAACTCCTGACGCAGGTGGTCGGTGTACGCATGGATGGTGCTGGAGTCTTTCTCCACCAGATCCCACTTGTTGACCACCAACACCATGCCCTTGTTCTCCTCCAGCACATAACCGGCGATGTGCGTGTCCTGCGCGGTAATGCCCTCGGTGGCATCGATGACCAACAGCACCACATCGGCGCGCTGGATGGCCCGCAAGGTGCGGATTACCGAATAGCGCTCAATGCCCGCTTCGATGCGCCCGCGCCTGCGTATGCCCGCGGTATCTATCAGAGTCACGTGGTACGTGTACGCGTCGGGGCCTTCGCCCTCCGTGTACTCAAATTCCGTATCCACAGCATCGCGGGTGGTGCCCGGCACGTCGGATACGATCACCCGCTCCTGACCGAGGATGGCATTGAGCAGACGCGATTTGCCCACGTTGGGCCGCCCGACGATAGCGATGCGTATCTGCTCTTCTTCCGCCTCTTCTATCTGGGGCTGGGCAGGGAAGGCCTCCACGATCTTGTCCAGCAGGTCGCCTGTGTTGATCGAATGCTTGGAAGAGATGGGTATCGGCTCGCCCAGCCCCAGCGCATAGAACTCCACCGCGTTGAGACGGCGCTCTTCGCTGTCGGCTTTGTTGGCGGCCACGATGACTGGCTTGTGCGACTTGCGCAGGATTTCGGCGATGTCCATATCTTCGGCGGTCAGGCCGGTCTTAGCATCCACCATGAAAAGGATGACGTCGGCCTCCTGAATCGCGGCCTCCGCCTGCTCGCGGGTGCGCTGACGTATCTCCTCCGGGGTGACCTGACCGTGCGGCCCGGTACCCGGCTCGGCCATCTCGCCCAGCACCAGACCGCCGGTGTCAATCACGGTGAATTCCACGCCGTTCCAATCGGTATCTCCATAGATGCGGTCGCGCGTGGTGCCCGGCTGATCCTCGACGATGGCCACCTGCTCGCCTATGAGCCTGTTGAAAAAGGACGACTTGCCTACATTGGGTCGTCCCACTATGGCAAGTACGGGTTTGGGCATTTACGGTTCTCGCTTCTCTGTTGACAACCTGATCCGTGCACCGGTGAAATCATGTGTGCCGGCACGCTATCTTACATTGTATCACAACGGCAATCTCTGTAGCAACTCGCGCCGGAAACGCAATTCTACCAATAATGGGGTTTGACAGGGGGCCTAGATCAGCCCCCTGTCCGGCGGGTACCCTGTGGGTGCGGAGTATAAATGTCCCCCGGCTCTTGCTTTTCCCAGCATATTAGCGGAGCTTGGCCCCCCGATTGCCCGATTGTTGGTGGAACCGACGAGCAACGGGTGGTTGCCCGGCCAAGCGCCGGTGCGCTATAATAATCAGGTTAGGGCGGATGGCCCACCGGAGCAAGCCCCATCAACCATCACGCGCCCTGCAAGGGCCTGCGGACATGACATGAACAGGACATGGAAGCGAACCTAGAAGAAAACCGGCCACCTGCGTTTTACATCGCCACCCTCGGTTGCGAGAAGAACAGCGTGGACAGCGAGGGTATGGCCGCCCTGCTCGCCGAAGCCGGCTACCGCCAGAGCCATAGCCCCGACGACTCCGACATCGTCATCGTTAACACCTGCGCCTTCTTGCAAGCCGCCGTTGACCAATCGGTCGGCGAACTGCGCGCCCTCGCCAGCAATAAGCGACAGGGCCAAGTGCTCATCTCGGCGGGCTGCATGAGCGAGCGCTACGCCACCCAGATACCCATGTGGGTGCCCGGCGTGGACGGGGTGATCTCCACACGTGCATGGCCTGAGATCGTGCCATTCGTGGAAAAGCTCAAGAGCCGGAGACCGCAGGCGGAGGGGCCAAAAGGGGATGCGCAGGTGGGCGGCATGCCGTCCACTATTACCACCCCTACCACCATACCCTCAGGCGATGTCACGTGGGCGCCCATCGCCCCGGTGCAGATGACCTCTCAGCTCAAACGCTTCCGTCGCCGCGTCACAGGCCCCACCGCATACGTGAAAATCTCGGAAGGGTGCGACCACAAATGCGCCTTCTGCATCATACCGGCCATCAGAGGCAGGCACGTGTCGCGCCCCGCCGATGAGATAGCTTCCGAAGTGGCCGAATTGGCCGGCCAAGGTGTGAAGGAAGTAGTGTTGATAGCGCAGGACAGCACCTACTACGGTAATGATCTGGGCGTCCGCGATGGCCTCGCCAAGCTACTAGATACTATAGTAGAGCAGGTTCCACATATATTGTGGCTCCGCCTGATGTACGCTTATCCCACACAGGTCACCCCTGCGCTCATCGAGAGCATGGCTCGCCACCCGCAGGTGGCCAAATACATTGACATCCCACTTCAGCACGCCCACCCCGAGGTGCTGAAGCGTATGAAACGCCCCACCGATGTAGACCGTTATCGCCGCCTGATCACCGACCTGCGCGAGGCCATGCCCGATATTGCCATACGCACTACCTTTATCGTGGGCTTCCCCGGCGAGACCGATGAAGAGTTCGGTGCCTTGCTCGACTTCTTGGAAGAGATGCGTTTTGACAACGTAGGCATGTTCACCTATTCGGCCGAGCAGGGCACGCCCGCAGCGCAGATGCCCGGACAGGTGCCCGAGAAGCTCAAGATGAAGCGCTACCGAGAGGCTATGCTCCGGCAGCAGAAGATAGCAGCTCGGAAGAACCGCACTTTCACCGGCAAGACCGTCGAGGTGCTCATAGACGGCGAGGGCACGTTGGAAGATGGCATGGGCCGCGTGGTGCCGATTTATGCGGGCCGCACCTACCGGCAGGCCCCCGAAGTGGATGGCATGGTGTTCGTCAGGCCCAAGGCAGGAAGCGAACTCAAACCCGGCGACGTGGTCAGGGTGCGCATCACCGAGAGCACCGAATACGATCTGTGGGGTAAGGCGCTGGCCTGACCGAGCCCTGACCGGCGCCGATGCCGCGTGCCGACCGGCTCCCCTTGTCCAACATGTCTCCCCGCTCCCCCATGCCCCGACTCGCCGTTTCCACAATCACGCTGCGGTGCTGAGGACGTGCTATAATGGCATTGCGCCGCTCCCTAAAGGGCGCCAAAAACCTTATTTAGCTCGAATCAGGAGAACCCGCACCTATGAAAGTTACCTGCCTGCAAGAGAACTTGCACCGAGGTCTGCAAACAGTCGGCAAAGCGGTGGCGAACAAGACGACCCTGCCGGTGCTCAACAACGTGCTCATTTCGACCGACGGCGGGCGCCTCAAGCTCTCGGCTACCAACCTTGAAGTAGGCATCACCAACTGGATCGGCTGTCAGGTTGAGCAGGAAGGGGCCATCACTGCGCCGGCACGCCTGCTGACCGACTTCATATCGTCACTGCCCAACGACAAGGTCAGCCTGAGCGTGGACGAGCGCACGCGCACCCTCAACATCCGATGCGCCCGCTACGAGGCCAATATCAAGGGTCTGCCCGCCGACGAATTCCCCATTATACCGGAGATCAGCGACAAGCCGCTGGCGCGCATACCGGCCCCGCTGATCAAGGAGATGATTAATCAGGTGGCGTTTGCGGCTTCCACCGACGATAGCCGCCCCGTGCTGGCAGGTGTGTACGTGCAGATCGAGGGGCGGGAGATGGTGATGGCCGCGGCAGATGGTTTCCGCCTTGCCCGGCGCACCACCACGCTGGATGCGCCGGTTGATGGAACCGTCAAGCTGATCATTCCGGCCCGGTCCATGATCGAGCTCGCCCGTGTGCTGCCCGATGATGAGGGGAAGCAGGCCGAACCGGTGAGCATGGTGGTCACCACCAACCGCAATCAAGTGGTGTTCCGCCACGAAAACTTGGAGGTCACGTCCCGGTTGGTCGAAGGCAACTATGTGGACATCAACCGCGTGATCCCCACCGACTGGGCAACGCGCACGGTGGTGTCCACCGCCGAACTGCTCAAAGCCGTGCGCATGGCCTCTATCTTCGCCAAAGATTCGGCAAACATCGTTCGCCTGCAAATCGAGCCGGGCACGGATACCTCCCCGGGCGTGCTCACTGTTTCGGCCACCGCCGCCGAAGTCGGTGACAACATCAGCCAGCTCGACTGCACCGTTGACGGCGACTCCAACCAGATAGCCCTCAATGGGCGCTTCCTGCTGGATGTGCTCGGCGTGATCAGCACCGCGCAGGTGGCGCTGGAGACCAAGACGTACCAGTCGCCTGCCGTGATGAAGCCGGTCGGCGAAGACAACCTCCTGCACGTGATCATGCCCATGTATCTGCCTAACAGGTAGACCCCGCCCTCAACCCTCGCCGCCACTGCATATAGCCTGTAGTTGACGAACCTGCCGTATATGCCGGCAGGTTCGTTGCATACTCATGCAAGATGTGGGTGTGGAGAGGTCCCAGCCTTCCCAGCCTTCCCAGCCTTCCCCACGCCTCCATACCCCTCCTGCTATTGCCATCTTGTAGCACGCACGCGCTTAGGCTATAATGTGCCAGAGCGCCGTACCTAAGCCCGTAATGCACTAATCCCAATCCCAACTTCAGGAGGAACCACCAATGCCACGTTGGCTTACCCGCCTGCTCATCCTTGGACTGATCGCGGCGGTGGTCGCTTTCGTGATCAGCAGGCTCATGGGTCAGGAAGAGGATTTCGATGAGTTCGAGGATATAGAATCGGGTCTGGAATTTCAGGAGACGCCCGTAGAGATCGAGGTGCCCGCGGGAGAGGGCACGCCCGCCCAAGCCGCAACCACGCAGACACCGGACAGCGGCGAACGGACCAACACCATAACCACGCCCATCAGCCCCGAACAGATACCAGCAGTCGCCGAGGCGGGCGAAGCGCCGGAAGCAACCGGCGCCCCGGCCCTGACCGACATCTCGGGCGTCGGCCCGGCATTCGAAGCGCGCCTGCGCGCTGCGGGTATCAGCTCTGTGCAGGAGCTGGCGAACGCGGATGCCGGTACGCTCGCCGAACAGGTGGATATCAGTGTAGAGAGGGCCGAGGACTGGATCGATCAGGCGCGGCAACTCGTATCGCAGGGACAACAGGCCGATTCCGGGTCGGGCGGCGCGGGCCAGTAGCTCGTGAGGGATGCGATGACCTCGCTCGCCGACACTCGAACCCCTACCGCCGCACGATTCGACCCCCTGACAGCAGGCACACGCCACGCGAGAACGCGCATGATGGGCGTGCTCCGAGTGCTGTTGGCGCGCATCCCGCCACCGCTCGGCTACTTTCTCGCCGACCGCCTCGGCGACCTGATCTACCACATGGCGAGGCGCTCGCGCCGCGCGGCCATCAGCAATCTGGCGCACGTGCTCGGCGCTTACGGACGCCGCCCAGACAGGTCCCACCTGAAGAAGGCGGTGCGCAAGGTGTTTCACAACGTCATGCGCAATTACTACGATTTGGTGCGTGCACCCGACCTGTCGGATCAAGCCATTGACCGCATGGTGGATTTCGACGAACAGGGCTGGCAGAGGGTGTTGAACTATAACCTCCAAAACCGAGGGGTCATACTGGCTACGGCGCATTTCGGCGCTTTCGATGTCATCACACACTTCATCGGCAGACGCAATATACCGGTGATGTTCATCATCTCCCGGGTCAAACCGGCGTGGTTGTCGGACTTCGTCACCATGTTGCGCGCCCGGCGTGGCCTGCAACTTCTGCTCGTCGAAGAAGAGGATAGAGAGGGCGAGGGCACGCCCGCCCCCAATCTGGGCGCGCTCAGGCGTAGCATCGAGATATTGCGGAGTGGCAGCGGGGTGCTGGGGGTGCTGGCCGACCGCAACACCGAGCACAGGGGTACGACCATCAAGTTCTTCGGTTACGATACCGTAGTGGCCACCGGGGTTGCCAAGTTGGCCTTGCGCACCCGTTCGGTGGTCGTACCCGGTTTCTGCTACAGGCTGCCGGACAATCGTTACAAGGTGGTGTTCGACCCGCCAATCGAACCAATTGGCTCTGCATCGTCCGAGGCTGACGTGAAGTACATGCTCGGCCAGATATTTGCGCGCTTCGAGCACCACATAAGCCGCCACCCTGAGCAGTGGGTGCTGTTGCAACCGGTGTGGTCCGACTGATGGCGAACCTCGTCACCGCCGCCCGCATAGTGCTGTTGTTCATCGCGGTGGGCTTTATATACCTGAGCCTGCCGACGGGTGGGAGCAGGGGCGAGCCTGCATGGGCTGTGGTGGCGGCGGTGCTCACACTGGTGGTGTTCGTGGGCGATGCGTTCGATGGGGTGGTAGCGCGCGCTCGTGGCGAGGCAGATGAACTGGGGGCTGTGGTGGACATCGCGGGGGACCGCATAGCGGAGAACGTTTACTGGGTGGTGTTCGCCCACATCGGCATGGTGCCTGTGTGGTTTCCGCTGGTCATGCTGGTGCGCTCCTTCGTGGTGGATGCCCTGCGGGCGCTGGCTCTGGCGCGAGGCAAGACGGCCTTCGGCGAGAAGACCATGATGCGCTCGCGGCTGGGCCTGTGGCTGGCCGCATCTCGGTTGCATCGCGCATTGTACGGGGGCGCCAAGGTGGTTACTTTCATTTGGTTGTTGTTGCAACTGGCGCTGGAGGTCCAACTGGCCCACGACGCGCAGTGGGCAGCAAGCTACGCCGGGTTCATGCCGGCGATCAGGCTGATCGGCGCGGGGCTGGCTACCTTCACCCTAGTATATTCGCTGGCGCGCGGCGCAGTGGTGGTTTGGGACAGCCGCTATATGTTCAAGACCAGCGGTTGAGGCCGCCCGGATGTTTCACGTGAAACATCCCTACCTCCGCCGAGTAAAAAGCAAAAGCAAAGGCAAAAGCTGTGGCTCAAACCCAACACACCAACCAGCAGGAACGACAGGAACAGCACCAAGCACAGACCGTGCGGCCCGTGCTCACTGCCGCAGTGTTCGACGTAGACCGCACACTGGTGCCTGCCACCACCACCGAGCGCATATTCATCCGCTATCTGCTTCGCAGGCGGGTGCTCGGTGTGCGCGCGGTGCTCCACACCATCTACACCATCCTCAGGAACCTGCGCCACGCCACCCCATACGAGGCCATACGCCGCCAGCGCGCCTATCTGGCAGGCCTGCCGTACGACAGACTACGTGCCCTCGCCCGCCGGTGCTTCCAGACCGAGATCAGGCCCCGCCTTTCCAGAGCGGGGTTGGCCGCCATACACGAGCACAAAGCGCAGGGGCACACCATCGTGTTACTGTCCGGCTCGCTCGATTTCCTGCTCGAACCGCTGGCCGAATACGTGGGCGCGGACCACCTGATCGCCGCCCGCATGGAGGTGGTGGACGGCAGGCTGACCGGCCACATCGTCGGGCCGTATCCTTATGGCAGCCACAAAGCCACCCTCATCCGGCATTTCGCCGACTTGCACGGGTTGGACTTCTCGCGATCTTACTGCTACGCAGACCACCACACCGACCACGAGGTGCTGCGGCTCTTCGGCAATCCCGTAGTCGTCAACCCCCGGCGGCGCATGCGGCAGATCGCGGGGCGCGAAGGCTGGCCCATCCGAGAGTTCCCCTGAAACTTGAGAAGGACTTGATGCCATGAGCAACCCGGCCCTCATAGCCCACCGGGGTGGCTCGCTGGAAGCCCCTGAAAACACCCTCGCCGCCTTTCGACACGCCATATCGCTGGGCATACGCTTCGTAGAGTGTGACGTGCAGATGTCGCGCGACGGCCAATTGGTTGTCATGCACGACGAAACGCTGGACCGCACCACCAACGGCACCGGCTACCTGCGCGATCACACATTCGAGGAACTGCGCCGCCTCGATGCCGGTGCGTGGTTCGGGCCTCAATTCGCCGGCGAGCGCATACCATCCCTGCGCGAGGTCGTGGAGCTGTGCGCCGAGGAGGGCGCGGGTCTAGTAGTAGAGTTGAAGGCTCCACACATCAACGTGGGAATTGAACGAAAGGTGGCGGCACTGATCGCCGAAATGTGGATTCAGGGAGTGGACGATATCTGGTGCATATCTTTCGACCACGAGGCGATCCGCCGCATGTATGCCCTTGACCCCGCGCTTAATCTGGGCTACTTATATCTGCCGGGGACCGACTTTTCGCGGGCCGACCATATCGTGCAGGCCGTGTGCCCTTACTTCGGTGCCGCCCTCGAGCACCCGGAGCAGGTGGACAATGCGCACCGGCTCGGTAAGTTGGTGTTTGTGTGGACGGTGAACGACCCTGCCCATATGCTGAGCTTGGCCCGGATAGGCGTGGACGGGATAGTCAGCGACCGGCCATCGCTTTTGCTGCAAACTTTTAGCCCCTAGCACTGCTTCAAGGCACTTTGCCGGCAGTACAAAGATGGCTTCGTCATCTCCGGTCTTCCACCTTGCCACTAATACCAAGTCCCCATAGAAAGGCTATAAATAATGAGGAGACAAGTGAGGGACACCCCCGCACCCATAGGGTACCCGCCGGCAGGGGTGCTCCTCTGCACCCTGCCAGCGGCGGTGGGAACAAACATGTGGAAACGCGATCGCCCGATTCGTATTAACTTTTAATTTCATTGGAGATATAAAGACAGCAGGAGCCGTAAGTAGTGGATGTGCATCGGTGGATTCCACACCGCTTCACGCTTGAAATTGAGGCTGTCCACAGGGATTCCACGTGCATAGAGTTCGTGATTAATGCACAGCGCGGGTGCGGTCTTGCACACATGTTGGGGGAGTGTGGGCAAAACCTGTTTGCAATCCACCGCCGCCTCCACATCGGATTGCACATCCGGTGAAATGGCCGACGCGCGTTCTAATCGGATTCACATCCACGTCGCACCGCACCCACATCCCTTATCCACACTTCTCACCTCTTATCCACAAAAACCATCCACTTTTGCACGTGTGAGCCGGGCATGGCCAAGACGTGCGTCCAGCCAAAGAGCGATTTACACATATGCACACGATGCACATAATAGGGACTTCGCCCACAACGCAAGCATCGAGCTACCCCCGGTAAAGCCACAACCTTGTATGATCGCAGGGGCCGGATCAGTGCACCACTCTGGGGAACACCCTTGCTGCCACCCACACCATGAGCGCGTCCACGGCCACCAACATGGCAAGGTTGACCCAGAGGGGGAAGTGGGTCACCGACCCCGTGACCAGAAGCCCCCTCAACCCGTCCACCATGTAGCTCAGTGGGTTGAACAGGGCCACCGCCGCCACGTAACCGGGCATAATCGCCACCGGGTAGAGGGCGTTAGATGCGAAGAACACCGGCATCATGATCAACTGGCCCAGCCCCTGCACGCGCTCCCGGTGCTTCACCAGCGCGGCTATCACCAGCGACAGAGAGGAGAAGAAAGTTGCCCCCAGAAATACCAGTGCTATGACCCCCACCCACGCCAGCGGGTTCCAGTTCAGGTGCACACCCATCAACAGCGCGAGCAGCGATATAGTGGTGGCTTGTATGGTGCCCCTCAAGGCCGACCCCATGCTTTTGCCCAGCACCAGCGCGGTTCTTGGCATGGGGCTGACGAGGAATTTTTGCAGGGTGCCCTGATCCCTCTCCCATATCAGCGATATACCCTGAAAGATCGAGATGGTCATCACCGACTGAGCCAGAATGCCGGGAGCCACGAAGTCCAGATAGCTGCCCATCTCCGCGGGCAGCACCCTCAGCCGCCCGAACACACCCCCGAACAGCAACAGCCACAACACCGGCTGTATGGAGCGTGTTACGATATCCCACTGGTCGTGCAGCAGCTTCCACAGTTCCATTTCGGCAATGGCAAACACCTTCCTGCCATATGCCAGTACTTCTCCTGTTATACCCTCTCTATGCGAGGGAACCGCGGCTGTAGCGAGCCTGTTCATGATTGCCTTTCTCCCTTAGTTTCAAACACTACCTGAGCCGTCCCGCTGTTCGTCGCACGTTGCGAACTTCCCTGTATGAGCCGCCCGTGTCCAGACTGTCGCCGGTGAAGTGTCGGAAGGCATCTTCGAGGGTGGCTTCGGTCCTACCCGTCTGCCTTATCAGTTCCTCGGGCGTCTCCAGAGCCACTATCCGCCCTCTGTTCATGATAGCTACGCGGGTGCACAGCTCCTCGGCCTCTTCCATGTAGTGAGTGGTCACGAACAGGGTGGTGCCATACTGGGCCCGCAATGCCTCTAGGTGCCTCCACACAGCACGCCGGGCCACCGGGTCCAATCCGATGGTGGGTTCGTCCAAGAACAGCACCCTTGGACGGTGTATGAGGGTCTGGGCTATCTCCAGACGCCGCACCATGCCCCCCGAATAGGTCCTCACCATGCGATGGGCCGCTTCAGCCAGTCCCATGAACTCCAGAGCTTCCTCCACCCGCGCCTTCTGCTCTTTTCTGGGCACATCGTATAGCTTTGCGAACACCATGAGGTTCTCGTAGCCGGTCATGTTGCCGTCCGCCGACAGCGCCTGCGGCACATATCCGATCAGCCGCCTGACCTCATCTGCCTGCCTCAAGATATCGTAGCCGCCCACGGTGGCTGCGCCCTCGGTGGGCGGCAGCAGCGTCACAAGCATCTTGATGGTGGTGGTCTTGCCAGCACCGTTAGGCCCCAGCAGGCCGAACACCTCCCCCGGTCTCACGCTTATGTCCACATGGTCCACCGCCGTGAAGGTTCCGAATCGCCGCGTCAGGCCATGCGTCGCCACGATAGCCTGCAAATCCGCCCGTTGTCCGGCTTCGCATAGTTCATGGGGCTTCTCTATTGCGCTCCTCACCCCATCTCTGCCGTCTGTGCCTCGTACAAGTCTCACTTTGCCTTCATACCTCTTCATGTGTTGTTAAGATAATTATATAACTTTCACCCCATATCGGTAAACCCACACACTGTTCAGGGTTCAACAATCGAGGGTGGCCAGTGGTCAGTCGTCAGTCGTCAGAAATAACCACCAAGGCGGAACGCGGGCATCTTGCCCGCACCCCCCCTGAGCCGGCATCGCAAGAAAGAGAAGAGAGGTGAAGCAC
>DAOTTC010000110.1:0-2807 GCA_034437815.1 Chloroflexia bacterium
CCTGCCGCTCGATCTGGGCAGGGTGCACGGCTATCAGGTGCGCTTCCACATCTACACGGTGCCCGGTCAGGTGCTGTACGAGCGCACACGGGTGGCTGTGCTCAACGGGGCCGATGGTGTGGTGTTCGTGGCCGACTCTCAGCGCCCCAAGCTGGCCGAGAACGTGCGCTCTCTGCAAGAGCTGGCCCGCAACCTGACCCAGCAGGGCAAACGCTTCCTCGAATTCCCGCTGGTGTTGCAGTATAACAAGCGCGACCTGCCCGACGCCCTGCCCGTGCCCATCCTCGAAAAATATTGCAATTCCATGCGGGTGCCCTCGTTCGAGGCAGTGGCCTCCAAAGGCGTAGGCGTGTTCGACACCCTCAGGTGCATAAGCAAGATAGTCATCAGCAAGCTGTGACAGCCCGCGACAGCCCGCGACGGCCTTGTGATGGCCTCAGCGCGAGGAAACCCCACCGGGGCACCCCACAAAGGTGCCCTTTATTTTTCCCTCTTTTTCCTTTCTAGAGGCGATGACTGGCGACTGACGACTGACGACTGACGACTGTTGGTGGAACCGGCAGGAAACAGAAGGTTGACAGGAGGCCGGTTTGCAGTAAAATGCATGCAACAAAAACTGGCACAGCCAGAGCGCGGGCGTCCGGCCCACTGCAACAACACGGAGCCTGCACCCTTAGCCAGATAGCAGAGAAGCCAACAAAATGTGAGGATACAGGCATGCCCACAAATCGCTCGAACCCCCGCCCCTTCAACGCTGTGGTAAGCGTGTCCGACCCCACCGGCCTTGAGGCGCTCGGCAAGGCCCTGACCGGGCTGGGCGCCACCATCTACGCCACGGGCGGCACCATGGCCCGACTGCAAGCTGTGGGCGTGCCGGCGCGTGCGGTCAGCGACCTCACCGGCTTTCCCGAGATACTGGGCGGTCGGGTCAAAACCCTGCACCCCGGCGTGCTGGCGGGCATACTGGCCAGACGCGACGATCCTGCGCACATGGCCCAGCTCGCCGAGCACGGCCTTCAGCCCGTGGACCTCGTGGCGGTCAACCTGTATCCGTTCGCCGAGGCCATCCGCAGGCCCGATGTCACGCTGGAGGAAGCCGTCGAACAGATAGACATAGGCGGCCCCACCATGCTGAGGGCTGCGGCCAAGAACTTCGCCTCGGTGGTGATATTGTGCGACCCTGCTGATTACGAGCCGGTGCTGGCCGAGTGGCGGGAGCACGGCGCGGTAAGCCACGCCACGCGCAGGCGCCTCGCCGCGAAGGCCTTCCGCCACGTTTCGGAGTACGACGCCCTCGTCGCGCAGTATCTGGGCGAGGGGGTCGGCACTGGTACTGGTACTGGCATCGCCGACGGGCGTGCGGGCGCGGAGGGCAATGGCTCGCTCGGCCCGCAGACCCGCCCCCTCACCACCGACCTGTTCCCCGCGCGCATCGCTCTCAACCTCAGTCAGGTACAGCCCCTGCGCTACGGTGAGAACCCGCATCAGCAGGCCGCTCTGTATCAGGACGACCTGCCCGTGTCAGGCCCCACGCTGGTGGGTTCGCTCAGGCAGTTGCACGGGCCTGAGCTGTCGTACAACAACCTGCTGGACGCCGACGCCGCCCTTGAGGTGGTGCGCGACTACACCATGCCCGCCGTGGCTATCATCAAGCACGCCGGACCGTGCGGCATCGCCTGCGGCGCGGAGGACGAGGACCTCGGCGACGTGTTCGAGCGGGCGCTGGCCGCCGACCCGGTATCGGCCTTCGGGGGCATTGTGGGGGTGAACCGCGTGGTGGACGGCGCGCTGGCCGAGCAGATATCGCGGAAGCGCTTCGATGTGATCGTGGCCCCCGGCTTCACCGATGATGCGTTGGACCTGCTGGCCCGCAAGAAGCACCTGCGCCTGCTGGCCGTGCCCGACCCCGACGTGGGCCGCCGCGACCAGCAGTTTGCCTCCAGACTGGCCTTCAGGCAGATCAGCGGGGGCTTTCTGGTGCAGACCCGCGACGACCCCGCCGACGAGGTTCACATGGAGCCGGTGACCCTGCGCCACCCCACTCTGGAGGAGATAGCCGACCTGACCTTCGCGTGGCGGGCGGTCAGGCATGTGCGCTCCAACGCCATCGTGCTGGCCCGCAGGCTGACCACGGTGGGCATCGGGGGCGGCCAGCCCAGCCGCGTGGACGCGGTGAAGATCGCCGTGGACAAAGCCGGGGTGCGCGCCCGCGGGGCGGTGATGGCCTCGGATGCGTTCTTCCCCTTCCCCGACGGCATACAGGTGGCCGCCGAGGCCGGGGTCACCGCGGTCATCCAGCCGGGCGGCTCGGTGAACGACGACGCCATCATAGAGGCCGCCGACACCGCGGGCATGGCTATGGTGTTCACCCACCGCCGTCAGTTCAGGCATTGAGCATAATATCAACCAGCGGCGTCAGTTCACGGAGCGCAGACGCCCTCGCCCGCAATCCATACCTCAATTAGTTGTGGATAGAATATGAGTGAGCAACCCACACAAGTAGATGCGGGTAAGATGTCCGCGCTCCGTGTTGGCTCTGGTAGAAGCGCAAGCGCCCCATTCGCGCCCTTGCAGACCTGAATTGGCTCCTACTATGCTCCCTGACCGTCGGCCTCGGCGTGCGCGCCTTCCATGACCCTGCGGCTGTGGTCGTGGCTCTGGCTTTCGGACAGGGACACGGGAGCGGGGGAGGGAGCGGCCAGCCTGCCGTCTCTGTACTCCTTCACAACGCGCACGAAGTCGCGGAACAGGGGGTGCGGGCGGGTGGGGCGGCTCTTGAGTTCGGGGTGGGCCTGAGTGGCTACGAA
>DAOTTC010000111.1:0-3385 GCA_034437815.1 Chloroflexia bacterium
GGCCTACATAAACTTCTACAGGGGGCAGGAGCCGCCCGAAGTTGAGCGCCGGGGCGCATGGCTCGAAAAACTGTATGTAGAGGCCACTGCCCGGCTGGAATACCGCAGTAACGTGTGCGAGCTTATAGAGGAGGCCGCCCGCACCAGCCCTGCCATCGCCGCCCACCTCACCAACGTGCTTCAGGCCATGGCCGACAGCAGTCCGCAAGACGCACCTTACGCCCGCAGGCTGGCAGAAACCCTGACCGCCCGCGACGGCCCCGACTGGAAGCCGGTGCTGGCCGAGCGCGACTACATCGTGCTCAACCTGTGGCAGGCGCTGGGTGAGGTACTGCTTGCCCAATCCTCCACCATGGACTGGACGGGCAGTGACGCCCCTAAGATACAGCTCGCAGAGGTCGGTCGGCAGGGGCAGGGGACCATGGATTCAGGCTCAGATTCAGATTCAGGCGGCCCTGACCCGCTGGCCGAACTGCGCGAGGATTACCGCCGGCTCGATTCGCACCGCGACTGGTGGGACAGGGTGCCGCAGTGGCAGGCCGAGATCAAAGAGCTTTTCAGGCGCTGGGAGGACAAAGACCCTGAGCTTGTGGCCCTGTGGCAGGAGACCCGTCAATGGAGCCTCGATATGTTCGAGCGCATCTTCCGCGACCTCGGCGTGAGCTTCGACGTGTGGTTCTTCGAGAGCGAGGTGGAGGAGCCGGGCAAGCGCGTGGTGGAAGAGCTGGTTCGGCTGGGCATAGCCGATGACCTGCGCCCGCAGGGGCCGGTGATCGTGCGTATTGACGACAAACTGCGCGAGCACCCTCAGCTCAGCCAGAAATATTTGAAAGAGCTGTACCGCACGAAGAAAGACGGCACGCTTGAACCAAAGGAGGCGTGGCGCGTGCTGGTGGTACTGCGCTCGGACGGCACATCCCTGTACGCCACCAAGGACCTTGAGCTGGCCCGGCGCAAGTTTCAAGACTGGCATGTGGACCGCGCCATATACGTGGTGGACACCCGCCAGTCGCTCTACCTGCAACAGATATTCAAAGTGCTGGAGCTGTGGGGCTTCCCGCAGGCCGAGAAGTGCTTCCATCTGGCCTACGAGTTCGTGAACACCCCGGAGGGGGCCATATCGTCGCGCCGGGGGGGTGCGCCTCTGTACGAAGACTTCGAACGCGAGGCCCTGCGCCGCGCACGCGAGGTGGTGGAGGCCAAAGAGGCCGAATCGCCGCGCGGCCTGACCGAGGAGCAGAAGCAGGCCATCGCCCGTGCCGTGGCCTACGGCGCGATGAAGATGGGCATGCTCGACAAAGACAACAACCGCGTGATCACCTTCCGCTGGGAAGAAGCCCTCAACCCCGAAAGGCAGTCGGCCACCTATGTGCAATACTCGCACGCCCGCGCCACCCGTGTGCTGGAGAAGGCCCCGCCCGAACTGCTCCCGTCCGCTGACCAACAATACGACTTCGCCTCGCCCACCCCGTACGAGACCAGACTGCTGGAGATGATCGCCCGCCTGCCCGAAGAGGTGGCCCGCGCCGCCGACAATTATAAGCCAGTGGTCATCGCCACTTACTGCTTCGATCTGGCCGATGCGTTCAACAACTTCTACCACAACTGCCCCATACTGAAGGCGCCCACCGAAGAGCAGGTGAAGGCACGGTTGGCCCTGACCGCAGCGGCCAAGCAGACCATCGCCAACGCGCTGGGCCTGCTGGGCATCGAAGCCCCAGACATAATGTGATGTGCATAATGTGATGTAATATAGCTGTGCCGGAATATGCCCGGCTCATTTGTGAAAGGGGGGGATGGCGTAACAATGGGCGAGGAGATGACCGTAGAAGAGATTGAGGCCCGCTTCCCGTCGGAGTGGGTGCTGGTGGCAGACCCCGAAGTCGAAGATAATCTGACAGTCAAAAGGGGTAAGGTGCTGTTGCACTGCAAGGACAGGGCAGAGTTTATCCGCAAGATGCAGGGTGTGCAATTTCAAAGCGCGGCCATCCTGTATACCGGTAAGATCAAGCTTGCTGAAAACCAAGCAATCCTTCTATGATGCTTCCATTTGATCCCGGTGAAGACCTTATCGTTGTGCCGGCGCGGGTGCTTGGGTCGGGCAAAGAATTGATAGTGAGACTGGCACTTGATACAGGAGCGACAAGTTCCATGCTTAATTGGGACATTGCTGTGAATCTTGGGTATGACCCATCCGCCGCACCAAACCGGGTACACACAACTACGGGTAGCGGTATAGAGATGTTGCCCAGTATTATAATCAGGCGGTTTGAGTCGCTGGGGCATGCCCACACAGACTTCCCGATCCTTTTACCGCCCACAACCGACATAGACGGGGTACTGGGTCTTGATTTCTTCAGGGGCCGTAAGCTCACGATAGACTTTCGTATAGGGTTGGTAACCCTTGAATAAGCACCTGCATTAGCCCACAACGGCGTGGATGCCCATGATTCTCCAAGTAACCTCTGAATTCGGATATCTGCGCGAGGCCATTGTGCACCGGCCCGGACGCGAGCTGGTGCGCATGACCCCTTCCACCCGCGACTTCTACCTGTTCGATGATCTGCTGTTCGACGAGCACGCACAGCAAGAGCACGACTGGTTCACCGACCTGCTCCGCAACCATCTGGGCGTGAAGGTGCACTTCTTCGGCCAACTGCTGGCCGAGGCGATCGAGGCCGCGCCCCCCGCCGAGCGGCAAGCCCTGATTTCGCAGGTGTGCCGGCTGGAGTCGGACATGCCGCCGGTGGAACAGCGCATCGGCCAGCTGGAAGTGCTGGTGCGCTGGTTTCAAGGGCATGGCTGGCCCCAGTACACGCAGGACCCCGAAGGGCGTGTGGCGGCGGGAGCGCCGGGCACTGCACGTGCGGCAGGCGTGCCGGATCCCATCGGACACCACCCACCTCGCCCTGCACCACCCCCTACCCATGTTCGGGATACCGCGCCGCTGGCGGAGCGCACCCCGGAAGCGCCCGATTACCTGCGGCACCGGTTGGAAGCGTGGTGCGCGGAAGGCGACTTCAGGGCGCTGGCCGAAGAGCTTATCGAGGGCATCGAGTCGGAGGTGGACGGGGCTTCGCCATCCGGTCGGCCCGGCCCGTTCGATAATGGTTCGGAGACAGGTTCAGGGTCGAGGAGGTCGGGGTCGGTCACAAAGACCAAGCTTGCGCAAGCCCTCGAAGACGTCGAAGCCCTGCGCCGGTTTGTGGAGGGGCAGTTGTTCTACCTGACCCCCCTGCCTAACCTGATGTTCGTGCGCGATGTGGCTGTGGTCATCGGCAGGCGCCTGCTGTTGGCACGCATGGCCGCCCCGGGCAGGCGGCGCGAACCGCTCCTGTTCGATTTTGTACAGCGCAACCACCCCATGTTCAAAGACAGCGTCCGC
>DAOTTC010000112.1:0-21843 GCA_034437815.1 Chloroflexia bacterium
GGGCCGCAGGGCCGAGGGATTGGCATCAAGCTCGGCGAAGTAGCGGCGCTTGAACTCCTGCCACCGGGCCGGGTCGTGGCCGAACCATTCGCGTAGCTCCGTGCTGGGGGCTACGTCTTTCAGCCACGCGTCCATCCGCAAGTCCTGCTTCTTGATGCCGCGGGGCCACAGGCGCTCTACAAGGAAGCGCCTGCCGTCCTGAGGCTCTGCGGGTTCATACACGCGCTTTACTCTGATCACGGCAATGGCTGTGCTCGTGCAGGCCTGCCATGCGCTGGTCGGCAGTGGTGCCCGGCATGGCCGGCATGGTCAGGGCATGGTCACACGGTTGGGGCCTCTTCGGTCTGGCTGACGGGGGCCTCGGCTTCGTAGTCGTAATCAATGCCCTGAAGGTCGCGCCACATCTCTCGCAGTTCGCTGAAGAACTGCAGGATGTTGTTCAGGATCTCTTTCTGGCGCTCTTTGTCGGGCACGAACACCAGCAGTATTATGGAGCCGAGGACGGACAGCCACAGCAAGATGCCGGTGGTCTCGCGGGTGACGTAGGTAGTGGCGTCCACAGCCGAGCCGACTGTGCCGGTCACGCCACGCCGCGCACCCTCGATCCTACCACCCACAGCCCCGGCCTTCTTCTTGCCCACCTTCTCCACCTTCTCTACCATAGGCTGAGCGCGCTCGAAGGCCCTCTCCACGCGGTCCAGCGCTTCCTGTAGAGTGTCGGACAGCACCTCCGGAGTGCGTGCGGCGGCTCCGGTCACTTTAGGCAAGACGTCTTTGCGGACACGCTTTGCCGCCTCCCCGGCGGTGTCGGCAGCGGCAGGGATGACCTCTTCGCGGGCGGTGGTAGCTACCTTCGCGCCGGTCTTCTTGAGTTCGGGCAGAACGTTTTCCACCAGACGCTGGGCCACCGCGACGCCCACCGACTTGAGCAGTGCGCCTAGAGAAACCGCTCCCCCTACAGCGGTCTCGGCGGCTTTGCGGGTGCGCGGGCCGACTTCGTACTGCTCGGCCAACTTCGCGGCACGCTCCTGCGCGGCAGGGATGACTTCCTCGCGCATGCGCTCGGCGGCCTCCTGCGCTGTGGGTACCACTTCCTCTCTCATGGCGCGGGCCGCGGCCTGCACTGCCTCCTGCGCGGCGGGGATAATACGGCTCTTGAGCGGCTCGACGGCTTTGGGGGCGATATCCTCGCGCACCGACTCCAGAGCTTCGGCGAGCTTTTCGGCGAACAAACTGGCGAAGCGCTCAAGCCCTTTGGTGTCTACCTCGGCCTTCTGCACTGTAGCGGCCACGCGTTCGGCACGTCTGCGGGCCTGCTTGGCGGCTTCGCCCACGTCCACCCGCTCGGTGGCCTCCTTCACACGGTGCAGTGCGTCCTCGAGGATGTCTGCTAGAGCGCCGTCGGCGGCGATCTTGCGGGCGCGCTTCTGTGCTTCGCTTACCACCTCACCCACGTCCACTCTGGCAGTGGCCTCGCGAGCCCGATCTATGGCCTGCTCAAGCATGTCCCCAAGCTTTGCTTCGCGCACAGCCTTGCCCATGGTTCTGGCCTGTTTGCGGCCAGCCTTCACTGCCTCTTCAAGCGCCTGCTGTGCCCGCTCGGCGCGGGTGGGGGTGCGCCTTCGACCTATCAGCACCAACACTGCCCCCACGATAGCAGCCACGATGGCCGACAGGCCTAGAATCGCCACCAGATCGCTCTGGTCCTCTTCGAAGTCCATGTCTGCCGTGGGGTCGAACTCGGTGCCCTCGAACTCGGTGTAGTTTTCAGTCATTGCAGAACCCTCCCACAGGGATTGTATAGATATTGTTGAGCAAGTAGCATGCCCCTGTAAAGCCAATTTGCAACCCTCGCCCCTATCCTCATAAGATCAGCCCACGGCTGAAGACTGCTGGCCCACGACCTTAAGGGACAGCAATTGCGAGGTGCCGTCTCCGCCCATAGACACCCCGTACAGCACGTCGGCGGCCTCGATGGTGCCACGGTTATGGGTGATGACCACGAACTGAGTGTGTTTGCTGAGGTCCTGAAGCGCCGAGCGGAAGCGAGCGACGTTGCTCTCGTCGAGGGCGGCATCCACTTCATCGAGCACGCAGAAGGGCACAGGCCTGACCTTGAGCAGGGCAAACAACAGCGCCGCAGAAGTGAGAGCGCGCTCGCCCCCCGACAGCGCGGCCAGAGGCTGTAACCGTTTGCCGGGCGGCTGGGCCAAAATCTCCACACCCGAAGTCTGCGCGTCTTCGGGGTTAGACAGCTCCAGCCGTGCCGTGCCCCCGCCGAACAGGAAGTTGAAGAAGTGCTGGAAGGCCTCGTTCACCTGCGCGAAGGTGGTCGTGAACTGCTCACGCATGGTGCGGTCCAGCTCGGCGATCACCCGTTTGAGCGATTCCGCGGCGGAAGTGAGGTCGCGCAGCTGGGTCTGGAGGAAGGCGTGGCGGCCGGCCAGCTCGGCGTGCTCTTCAACGGCCATCGGGTTGACCGGACCTATGCGCGACAAGCGGACTTTGAGTGCATACACGCGGCGCTCGAGGTCGGGGTTGGGGTCGGGGGTCCCAGCGGCGGGTGGAGTGGCGGTGCCGCCGTGCCTGTTGTGGTCTTGGGGATCTTCCTGAGATAGGTGGTGGGGCGCGGCGGACGCCGTGGAGAGGAGGGCGCTCCACTGGGGCCAGTGCTCGACGTCGGATACCTTTTCGTGGTATTGCTCGGAGTTATGACCGGAGGGAACGCCGCCCTCAATACCCAGTTCCTCGGATATCTCCATGCGCAGGGTCTCTAGCACGCCTACGCATCGCTGTCTTTCGACCGCAGCATGGCTGTGGGCGGTTTCGCTCTCCAGAAGAGCGGCCTGCAATTCGGCCTGAGCCTGCTCTAGGCCGGCGGCCTCGGCCTCACAGGCACGCGCATCCCGCTCGGCGGCTTCTATGGCCGGATCAAGCTCGGCGATGCGGGTGGCAAGGGCGTGGAGAGCATCGGCAAGCTCATGGAGCTGGCGCTTGATATCGGCCTCGGCGCGGTGTGCTTCTTGGGTGCGCCGGTCGAGGGTGTCGAGTTGCTGTTGGTGTCTTGCAAGCTCAGAGCGAGTGATGCGGCTGCGCGCTTGTATACCGCGCAGGGTCTCAGCCAGCACAGCCAGACGGGTGTGGTTTTGGCCGGCAGATTGTGCCACGGAGGAGCGCTCTGCCTGAAGGCGGTCGAGCCTGTGGTGGAGAGCGGCAAGATGCTCGCGGATGGGGGCGGCCTGTGCGCTCAACTCGTCCACACGCTTGGTGGCCTGATCCAACTCGGTGTGCAGGCTCTGCGTGGCCCGATGGGCCGCATCTAAGATGCGGGTGTGCCATGCGATTTCCTGCTGCACCATGGAGCGGGTGGCCTGCTGTTCGACAAAGGCCACCTGAGCGGCCATGTGGCGCTTGCGCGCGTCGTCGGCCAAACCACCGGCGCGGGCCAGTTCGGCCTCGTGGTCGCGCACGGCAGACGCAGCCTGTTCTAGTTGGCGGTCGGTGGCCTCAATGTCGGCGTCGAGCGCATGCAGCGCGGTGCGCAGGTCGCGGCGTTTGCGCTCGCGTGCCAGAATGGTACGTTGTGGGGCATGCGCGTGCTTCGACCGGGAGCCGTCGGGGGGTGCGTTGGAGCCGCCGGTGATCGAGCCGCCGGGGCGCACGACTTCGCCTGCCAGCGTTGCTATGGTCCACGGGGCGTTGGGTTGCATCGCGGACAGCACGCGGCGGGCCGAGGGTAAGTCTCGCACTATGAGCAACCTGCTCAACAGCATCCGCGCCGCCGGTTCGAGGTGGCCGTCGTACTCGACGAGGTGATAGGCCACACCCACCACACCCTCGTCGGTGGGCGCCGATGGGACGGCACCCGGTCTGATGGTATCCAGAGGCAGGAATGTGGCCCTGCCCGCGCCCGTTTGCTTGAGCATAGCGATGGCCTGCTCGGCATCTGACCAGTGCTTCACCACCACCTCTTGCAGGCGTGCACCCAGCGCTGCCTCTATCGCTGCTTCCAGATGGGCGGGCACTCTGATCAACTCTGCGATGGTGCCAACGTAGCCGGGAAGGCGGCCGGCGGTGGCCGCAGCCACAACCGCCCGCACACCGGCATATAGACCGGCCTGCTGTTCGCCGGACAGTGCGGACAACTCCATACTGAGGGATTCACGCCTGCGCATGAGGTCGCGCCGCCGAGCCTCCAGAGCAGACCGGGCGCTGTTGGCCTCGTCGAGGCGGTTGCGCGCATTTGCGAGGTTCTGCTCGGCCAGCGTGACTGCTTGCTGGGCTGTGGAGAGGGCATGCTGTTGCTCCTGAAGGAGGGCTTCTTCTGAGGCAAGCCGATGTTGCAGGTCTGCGAGGGCTGCTTCGGCCTGCGAAGCGGACCGGGTGTGCTCGGCTATTTGGCGGCGGGCGGCTTCTATGCGGTCGTGCAGCTCTGCAATTTGCCTGTCAAGGCCGGCCAACCGAGCCGATTCGCGGTCGAGGGCTGCGGTGGTTTCCGCGATCTGCCGGTCGAGGGAGGCCAGCCTGTCGTCCACCTCGCGCCCTTCGTGCTGGAGGGAAGCCATCTGACGCTCGCATTCTTGCGCTTCAAGCTCGAATTGGGCGAGGTCGGCCTCGGCCTGAGCCTGCGCGCTAATCGCTTGTTGGCGCTCAAGGGCGAGTGCTTCTTGGCGGGCCAGCGCCGAAGCCAGCCGTTCTTCGAGCACGGCACGGGCCTGCGATTGGGAGGCGTGCTCAGCATGCAGACGGGTACGCTCTTGTTGGAGGGCAGACAGCCTGTCGAGCATCTCCCACATTCTGGAGCGCACCTCGGTGAGCAGGGCTGAGTTGGCGGCCACGCGTGCTTTGTGTTGCTCCACGGCGTTTCTGGCGCTCTCTTCAGCCTGCACGGCACGATGGAGAGCCTGCACTCCTTGATGCCAGCGGCTGGCATACCACTCGATGAGGAGCGCGCGCAGTTGCGTGGCCAGTTGGCCGTACTCTTCGGCTTGCTTGGCCTGACGCTCCAACCGGCGGACCTGTGGTTCTAGCTCGACCACGAGGTCGTGCACGCGGGCGATGTTCTCTTCGGTGCGGGCGAGGCGGCGCAGGGCATCTTCGCGGCGGGAGTAGTAGCCTCGTATGGCGGCGGCTTCCTCGAACAGCTTGCGACGCTCTTCGGGGCGCAGGGAAAGAGCTTCGTCTACCAACCCCTGCCCCACGACGGTGTAAGCCTGCCCAAGGGCCGAGGCTATGTCCAGCACATCGCGCAGGCGCACCCTGCTCCTGTTGATGTAGTATTCGTTCTCGCCCGACCGGTAGGCACGGCGGGTGATGGTCACTTCGGAGAAGTTGAATGGGAGCAAACAGTCTGTGTTGTCCACCGTAATGGATACCTCGGCCATGCCCAGAGGCGCGCGGCTGGACGAGCCTGAGAATATCAGGTCTTCGGTCTTGCGAGCGCGCAAAGCAGACAGGGACTGCTCACCCAGCACCCAGCGTATGGCGTCGGCGATGTTGCTCTTGCCTGACCCGTTAGGTCCCACTATGGCGCTGATGCCCGCGCCAAAGACAAACTCGGTGCGGGGCGCGAAGGTTTTGAAGCCATATAGGCTGAGGCGTTTCAGGCGCATATGGTGGTGTTTGTTCCGTGTGGTTGTCGGTGGCGATAGGCCCAATGGATCGTAGAATGGGCCATAGAATTGTACCACAGAGCAATATGGAAGTGGAATTTCCCATGGGCTTGGGGTTCCACCAAGAATCGAGGGCCAAGCCCCACCAAAAGTGAAGAGCCGGGGCACATTTGTAACCCTCGCGCCCCCTGTCCGGGGCTGATCTAAGTCCCCTGTCAACCCCCGATTGTTGGTGAAGCGCCCACTTGCGCTCCTTTGACCCCGGCGGGATAGTTAGATATAATTCTAATATGTGACTGAGACTTATATCAATCGCTTGGAGCGCCATGGCCTTACCTGAGAATACCTCGTTGTCGGAAGGCAACATCTCATTACAACAGGGCAGACAGAAGTCTGCGCCTCTCCGGGGTTCGCTCGGAGAGGCGCAGGCCGATGTAGCACCCACGCAGATCGGGCCGGAAGCAGGCATGTGGTTCCCTCTGCTGGGGCGGAGGGTGCCGCTACCCGCTTCCTTGCGGGCACTGCGCCACCGCAATTTCAGGCTGTTCTGGACCGGGCAGTTGATCTCGCTGATCGGCACGTGGATGCAGATGGTGGCGCGTGGTTGGCTGGTGCTGGAACTGAGCCATTCGCCTTTTTGGCTGGGCATGGTGGGATTCGCTTCCTCTGTGCCGGTGCTGTTGCTGTCGCTATGGGCAGGGGCGGTAGCGGACAGCGTTTCAAGGCGCGCTCTGGTCATATGGACTCAGACCATTTCGATGGTGATGGCTTTCACGCTCGCAGGCCTCACCTTCACGGGTCTGGTGGAGGTGTGGCATGTGCTGGCCATCTCGCTGGTGCTGGGCACGGTGTTCGCGTTTGACGCACCCACACGGCAGGCCCTGACAGTGGACATGGTAGGCAAGGACGATTTGATGAATGCGGTGGCGCTGAACTCGGCCATATTCAACGGGGCGCGCGTGCTAGGCCCGGCTATCGGCGCTGTTGCGCTTGCATGGCATGGGCCGGCGCTGGCCTTCTTCCTGAACGGGTTGAGCTATGTAGCGGTGCTCATCGGTCTGTTCAAGATGCAACTGCCGCCTTACACAAGGAAACATGAGAACAGCAATGCGGTGAAGCGGGTGCTTGAAGGTCTGCGCTACGTCAGGAACAACGACACCATAGCGCCGCTGATGCTGCTGGTAGCCACGGTAAGTGTGTTCGCGTTCCCGTATTCAGTGCTGATGCCGGTGTTCGCGGACTCTATACTGCGGGTGGGCGAGCAAGGGTACGGTATGCTGATGGCCGCGTCTGGGGTGGGCTCGTTGGTGGGAGCGCTGAGCCTCGCGGTGCAGTCCGGACGGCAGTCGGTGCGGCGCGGGCGCACCATAATGCTGGGTGCGCTTGGCCTGCCTGTATTCCTCGCTATCTTCGCTCTGTCGAACAATTATCTGTTGTCGCTGGCGATGCTGTTGGGTGTTGGCTGGACTATGATTTCGGTGAACGCTACCACCAACACAGTTATTCAAACCACAGTGCCGGACGAGCTGCGCGGCAGGGTCAATGGGGTGTTTGCTTTCCTGTTTGTAGGGATGGCTCCGCTCGGGAACTTGCAGGCCGGGGTGCTCGCCGACCGGATAGGAGCTCCCCTGACGCTGGTGATCGGGGCGATAGTCACCGGTGTGGTCACGGTGCTGGTTCTGTTGCGCAAACGCCACATCCTCAATCTGAGTTGACGTATTTTCGGTCGCCGGCACCCACTTGAGTCAGCGTGTCTCTAATGCGGCCTGCACCTCAGCGGCCCGCTGTGCCATCCTCTGAGCCTGCTCGGCATGCCCGTTGGCGGCATACAGTTGGGCCAACGTCTGGAACGCCCGCACGTAATACTGGGCGTTGGCTCTGGCGAATTCGTCCATGGGCACCCTGTCGTGTGTTATACCACGCAGGTCGAATTGCGGCTCTGGGGGCACTTGTCCGGGTGGGGGTGGCTGGCGCAGGAGCCGGTGCACGAGGCCCACCGGCTGGCGGTAGTAGGCCGGTGCCACCAAGTTGGTCTCGCACAATGCGGGTGGTATGCGTGGGTCGCAGGGCATGAACAGCACAAACACCGCATGTCTGTCATAATTGCGCTCCACGAATGAGTTGAGCAGTTCGAAGTAGAGCTGTGTGAGTAGGTTGGCGTCGAAGGGCTGGCCGTTGACCCACTTCAGTTGTTCGGTCCGATACCGTTTCACTATGTCCTGCGACCGGGCGATGAGCCATGGATATTTCTTCTCAAGCTGGTGGGTGTACCACGGGTAGCGAACCAATGAAGTGTCCACGATGGCGATATCGCGCCTGATGTGCTGCACGTCTTGCAGGTAGTAGGTAGGGGCATAGAAATCCCAGTAATCGGTCAAAAGGATGCTGTTGGGTGGCAAGGTGTTGAAGACATTGAGGGCGAACCGCTCGGCAAGGCGGTCTTCGCTCCGGTCCTGACGCGGGTAGTTGAGCGCCGCGCCGAGCAGGGCCAGAGCCATCAGGAGTGCCGGCGCTAAGATCAGGGGGATAGCTGAGGTGTGGCGGTGGTGGGGGTAATAGCGGCGTGTGGCGTCAACATTGTCATTGGCCCGTATTGCAGGAGAGGGGCGGGATGGCTCGGCGGAGAGCGGGGCTGTGACTGCGACGGTCACCCAAAGCACTAGCACCGCATAGGCGGGTACGAGATAAGGCTCTATCTCTGATATGCTGTAGGCGATGGCAAACAGCACGGTGAGGGCCACCAGCAAGAGAGTAGCAAAGAACACCGGCAGGGCGCGCCTCGCCAGAAAGTATGCGCCGGCCAAGCTTATGAGCAACACCGGCCATGTCAGCCACCCCCACTGGTCCAGAGCGTATTCGAGGATGCGGGCGGCTTGCACGTCGGGCTGCTGGAAGAGATAGGCTCGGTACTGCCAGCCGGTGACGTGCCGCCAGAAGTCGCCCCAGTTATCGGGGGAGCCCCAGTTCATAAGCGGGTCCTGCGAGGCGCGCAGGGGCAGATATAGGTAGAGCAGCAGGGGGGCCAGTAAGGCCGGCACAAGAACGTGCCAGCGCCCGGCGAGTATGTGCGACCTCGAGCGCCAGTCGTGTCCGGCCAGTACCAGCGTTGCTATCACGGGCACGAGCAAAGAGGTCATCAGGTGGTTTGTGAAAGCTAGGCCGAGTGTGGCGGCCAGCGCGGTGGCCCACAGATTCGCCCGCCGTCGGTCGGCTATCTCATAAGCCTGCCTTAGTTTGAGCGCAAAGAACAACAGCGCCAGCATAAAAAAATAGTGCAGGGTGTACAGCTTTGCCTGTGAGGTTCTGCTCCAGAAACTGGCCCCTGCTGCAAACAGGCATGCGCCTGCGATCGCAGTTGCCAGCAAAGCAGGCCCAGCGTGTTGCGTGGGCAATTGGAGGCGGGACTGGGGCCGAGGGGCGGAGGGTCGGGCCGGCCGGCGCTGTTTATTCGGGGCAGGTGTGGAGAGCGCGGAGGGTGGCTGTGGGCGGGGTGCCGAGATGTAGCTTATCAGCTCGTAGAGCAGCAGGCACATCATGCCGGTGGCCGCCGCGCCCCAAATCGCGGACAGCACGTTGACGCGCCATGCGACCTCGCCGCCAAGGGTGTGTGATACTACATATCCCATCAAGATATACAGTGGATAACCGGGAGGATGAGCAATGCCCGGTTCATAGGCGGCGGTGATAAGCTCGCCACTGTCTATGAAATTGACAGTAGGAGACACTGTGGAAAGATAGACGACGAGCCACAGCACAGACAGCATGGCGGCGGTCAGCAGCACCGCACGCCGCGTTTGGACAACCTCAGGCAACGCACTTCTCCATTGAGCAAATCGGTATGACGTCACCGGGTAACATCCTAACATCGGTGTGGGTTGGAAGGCAAAACAGAGGGCAGAGGCCAAACAATGTGAGGATGAGTCAAGGCCCACCGAGGGGTGAGCCTTGAACTCAGGAAGGAGTTAGGACATGTGGGACGGAAGTCTCACAGTCTGTTAAATACGACGATGCGCCGGCCGGTTTAATTACAGTCCCTGCAATAATGGGGGCTGATGGGGAATCAAACCCCCGTTCAGGGGCACGGCGTCCCCGGCTCTTTCCCAATCGGGGCGTGGGCGGGCTGCCCGCATATCTGGCTTACCCTTCGTACTGTGGGCGGGTGGGCCGCCCGCGCTGCGTCACCGGTCCCGTATGCTTGGTGGCCCTTGGTGTGCTTGGTGCCTTGATAGTTAGCTCATGCGATTACTCTTTGGTGATTACACCTAAATAGACGTGGCAGGATGGATGTGTTATATTGACAAGCATGTTATGGCATCACATGGGCGGCAAGCGGGCAGGCGCAGCACTCATCCTGACGATCGTATCGCTGGTGTTGCCGTTGGCTATCACGGCCTGTGATATAGTGCCTGACCGGCCTCAGGGTCGCAAGCTACCCACACCACCGCCGCTAGGGCCGATCATCAACGTGGAAGGGGAGCCGACCGCCGGGGCGACTGAGGGTGTGAGCGCACCTACCCGCAGGCCTGCTCCCACACGTACACCCACCCACACGCGCACACCGAGGCCCACGCGCACGCCCACCCCGACTATCACGCCGGGCACGCCGCTGCCTACCAACACGCCGACCAGCACGCTCACTCCGTTCCCCACGCCCACGGCCTTCCCCAGCCCCACGCCGCTGGTGGCCCCACCCACGGTTACCCCGATGCCCACGCGCACCCCCACCGCGGCGGTCACGCCGACCTCCACTGCCACCCATACGGTAGCACCGGTGCCCACCCCGGTTGTGCCGACGGCCACGCCCACGGTGCCACCATTGCCCACGTTGGCGCCGGAGCCAACGCCAACACCATCGCCTTTCCTTACGATCCTGCCCACTGTGCCGGGCCTGCCTTGATGTGCCGGCAACAGTAGGCGGGTAGCGCACCTCCCCCGACACCCATCCACCATTGTGTGCTATAATCAGAAGGTGAAGGCAGAGCGGGCAGGCTGAGAGAGCGGTGAGCGATGAGAGCGGAGATAATCTCGGTTGGCACGGAACTGCTGCTGGGCAACATCATTGATACGAATGCGCCCTATATAGCCCAAGGGTTGGCCACCCTCGGCATAGACTGCTATTATATCTCGCAGGTAGGTGACAACCTGCAACGGCTGGTGGAGACGTTGGGGCGAGCGTGGGAGAGAAGTGAGCTTATCTTGACCACCGGCGGGCTTGGCCCAACGCAAGACGACCAGACCAGAGACGCCATCGCTCACCTGCTGGGGGAGACCCCCGTAGTGGACCCCGAGTTGGAAGCGCACGTCAGAGGTTTCTTCGAGAAGCGGGGAGTGCCCATGCCAGAGCGCAACATCAGGCAGGCCATGATCATACCTTCTGCGGTGGCCATCCCTAACCCGGTGGGCACCGCGCCGGGATGGTGGGTGCAGCGCTCCACATCGGCGGGCACGCGCATCATAGTGGCCATGCCGGGCGTGCCCTTCGAGATGAAGCGGATGTGGGAATATGAGGTGGTGCCTCGCCTGCGGCCATTCTGCACCCATATAATCCTGTCCCGCACCATCAAAGTGTTGGGCATGGGCGAGTCGGCAGTCGAAGAGAAGATAGCAGACCTGATGTCGAGCGTGAATCCCACGCTTGCGCCATACGCCAAACGGGACGGCATCCACCTGCGCATCACGGCTAAAGCCCCTGATGAATCCACGGCACGTGCTCTGATCGAGCCTGTGGAGCGGGCGGTGCGACTGCGGTTGGGGAATGCGGTGTTCGGAGCCGACGATGACACGCCCAAGAGCATGGCGCAGAGCTTGCTGCGGTCCTCGGGTGACAGCTACGCCCTTTTGGAGGTGGGTGAGGCGGTAGGGGCCATATCCGAGCTGCTGGCGGAGGGTGCGTTGGCGGAGGGTGTGGTATGCGCTCCGACCGTGAACGCGGCCCTGCGGCTCATGGATGCGCACGCCGGCGTGGAAGTGGGGGATGGTGGGCTAGATAACGACAAGGCGTTAGAGCAAGCCGTGGCGGTGCTTCAGAGGCGAACGCAAGCTCATCTGGTGCTGGGAGTGGTGGCTGGGGTCACCAGTCTGGGCGAACCGAGCAGCGTAGCTGTGGAAGCCCGATATTGCCTTCTGGACGCGCGGCGTGGGCGGCAGGCGAAGGCACGGCAAGAGTGGCGGACTGCGCGGAGCGAGGTGCGTAGGCTCGTGGGGCTGGCGGCGGTCAATATGCTGAGGAAGCACCTGATTTCAGGCGCGGACGTACGGGAAGGCTCATGACTGCCATGGTTGCAAGGAACTTGAGACGACTCTTATACACTTGGGCGACTGGGCGTTCTGTGCGCTCGAAGCGGGTGCGGCAGTACTTGCTGTGCACTATATTCGTGGCGCTGGTGGCTCTGTGGCTAGTTAGCCAAGCACGCAACACATATGCGGGGCAGACCCTGCCCTCGGTTGTGGGGTCGCCATCGGCAACGACATGGGCGACGGTGACGGGAACGGCCACAGCCGTCAGCCTGAAAGAACCCAGTCCTGACGCGCATGGGCCGGGCTATGCCACGCCCACGGCGACCGCGCGAAGACCGGGCGGACAGGGATATATGGAGGGCTGGGAAGAGCGAGCCCTGCAAGACCTTGCAACAGTACTGGGCTGGCCTACGGTAGTCGCAAGGGACGACACTGGTACCCTTTCCATTAACCGCATTGTATCGAGCATGGAATGGTCGGCGGTCACCATCCGCCCGTTCGAGTTCTCGGCGGGTGCGACCGCGGCTTTCAACGCTGAGCAGGACGACGCGGCGATCGCCGGGTATTATGTGAGCGTGGACACCTTCTACTCGTACCCCGCATATTGGGCCTCGCGCCGTGACGCCAATAGGCGGGTGGTGGAGCGACGGTTCCACTGGCTGGCGGGCCGGTGGATTATGGCAGTGAGGGCACACGGCGACGCGGCTCGGTCGCTGGACCATCGGGCGGTGGCCCGAGATCTGCTGGCGCTGGCCACCCGCTATGGTTTGCCCGCGCCGCCGGGCTGGGTGTCGCCGACGAGCACGGTATTGCCGCAGGCAGCCACCTCCACGCCCACCGAGGTATGCACGGCCAGCTTTACCGACGTTCCCGCGAGGCACTGGGCGGCCGGTTATATCACGCAACTTGCCTGCGAAGGGGTGGTTGGGGGGTACGCAGACGGCACGTTCAGGCCTCAAGCTTACACGAGCCGTGCACAACTAGTGAAGATGATCGTGCTGGCGGAAGGGTGGAGCCTGCTCAATCCATCTCAGCCCACGTTCGCGGACGTGGGACCGGGCAACGTCTTCTATCGCTACATCGAGACGGCCTACGCTCGTGGCGTGGTGTCCGGGTATGCAAACGGCTACTTCATGCCTTACGACGCGGTAACCCGTGCGCAGGTAGCCAAAATGCTGGTGCGGGCGCGAGGGTGGACGCTTCAGGCGGGCAACCCGGTGCGGTTATGCGATGTTTCCCCTTCTTACTGGGCTTGGGACTACATACAGACGGCCATAGCGCACGGTATATTCACCGGTTACAGCGATGGGTGCTTTCGCCCGGAGGACGAGGCCACCAGAGCACAGCTCGCCAAGCTCATCGTGCTGGCCCGTCGCTAGGGTAGTCCAGCTCCCCGGTCAACCTCCGATTCGTCAGGTGGCACAACCCTTGCGGGTGCGCTATACCAAACAATAGAAGCTGGCCCCCTCACCCGACTCCTCTCCCGCAAGGAAAAAAGGTAATTTTGCGCGATGCGGGTCCCTTGACACATGATGCGAACGGTGATATAGTACGTTTAAACTAAACCTGTTTTGCACTACTAAACGAGGCCCTGTGATGAGTTTGGGAGACAGATTGCGCTTGGAGCGAATGCGCCGCAAGATGACGCTTGCGGAACTGGCGCGGGCCAGCGGCTTGAGCAAGGGCTTCTTGAGTCAAGTGGAGAGCGGGCGCTCTAACGCCTCATTGAAGAGCCTTCACCGGATCAGCGCCTGCTTGGGCATATCGCTTGCCGACCTGCTGTCCGAGGAGCACGCGACCGCCGGCCATGGGCACAGTATGCAAGAAGCGGTGCGGGTAGTGCGCATGCGCGACATACGGCCAAGCGCGGAGCCGGCCACGCTGTTGGGCGACTTGCCTGAGGGTGTGCTGGCAGGGGTTACGTTGCCCGCAGGAGGGGCGCTGGTGAGCGAAGGCGATTCTCACGCTGGCCCCACAACTTTCTCCACTTCGCCTGTTGGAGCTTCAGCGTCCTTGATGTTGTGCGTGGTAGTGAAGGGCAGTGTGGTGCTAAGGGCGGGCGAATCGTCTATGATGTTGTTCGCGGGCGATGTTGCCGTGTGGGACGGCTCACGCCCCTATAGTGTGGAGAATACGGACCGTGCTCCCGCCAGCCTGTACCTGCTGGTGCCGCGCGGGCTAGACTTGCCTGTGCCGTCGGGCAGGTACCCTCGACCCACGCGGGTGGTGGGACCGGTGCCGGCCGAAGGGCCGTTCAGGCTCGTAGCTATGCGTGCTCAGCGATCTACCGCACGGAGGGATTAGATGCTGGTGCGAGCCGTGGTTGGAGGGCCGCTGGCTACGGTAGGCTATCTAGTGTTCGACCATGTGGGTGGTTGTGGGGCGATGGTTGACGCGCCTTACGGATGCACAGCACGGGTGCAGGCGCTGGTAGGTGCACATCGCATCCGGTTGTTGTATCTGATCAATACGCATGGCCACTGGGATCACATCGCCGACAACGTCCCACTGTGCAACGAGACCGGCGCGGTGCTGTGCTCTCATCCATGGGACGCCACCCGGCTCGCGAACCCCGGTGTGGGCACCGAGGGAGAAGCAATGGTATCCGTGCCACCAAGCAGACCGGATCGTCTCTTGAAAGATGGTGATGTTCTGGATGTGGGCGACTTGCGGCTCCAAGTGCTGCACACACCCGGCCATTCGCCCGGTAGCATCTGCCTGTATGAGGCCAATGCCGGAGTGCTTTTTTCCGGGGACACGCTTTTCAGAATGGGAGTTGGCAGGACCGATTTCGGAGGAGGCAATCCAGAGCAACTGGCGAAGAGCCTGCGAAAGCTGGCCGGCTTGCCCGATGCCACGCGTGTATACCCCGGTCATGGTATGCCGACCACCATAAAGAATGAGCGCTGGCTGTTGGAACTGGCATATTCCATGTAACGTAATTGCTCACAATCATATATCCGCGACCCATACATGACAGCATAAAAGGAGGATATTATGCCCGAAGAGAGGATGAGACTGCTGGGGTTGGTGCGCTCTGAGTCGTCGGTGGGACATGCCGAGCGCGCGGCGCCTCCATACCGCCTGCACACTGGTGACAACGAATGGTTTCTGGCGAACATCTCCTGTCAGTATGCCTGCCCGGCCTACACGGATGTAGCCCGGTACATAGCGCACATAGCGGCCGAGGACTACGAAACATCATATCAAGTGAACCTCGAGGACAATGTGATCCCGGGTATACTGGGGCGTGTGTGTGCGCGACCGTGCGAGCCTGCGTGCAGACGGGGCAGGCTGGACGAGCCTATTGCCATCTGCTGGCTGAAGCGCGTGGCCGCCGATTATCGGGGCGAGTGGAAGCCCCCGGAGAGGCCGCCCCGCACCAGCGATAAGACCGTGGGCATCGTGGGCTCCGGCCCCACCGGCATCGCGGCGGCACGCGACCTCGCCAAACTGGGCTACGGTGTGACCATATACGAAGCCTTGCCGGTGGCGGGTGGCATGCTCACTGCGGGCATACCGGAATGGCGTCTACCCCGTGAGTTGTGCAGACTGGAGGTTGACGAGTACCTCAAGGCGCTGGGGGTGGAGATCAAGTTGAACACGCCCATTGGGTTCGCCACCTATCCGGGTGCGGAACAGGCCAACAAGAATTCGATACCTTTGCAAGAGTTGCTCAAGATGCACGATGCCGTCCTGCTGGCGTGTGGCACACAAGACCCGCAAGAGATGGAGATACCCGGCGAGGAGTACGAGAAGATCGAGGGGTTGTATCCGGGCCTGTGGTTCATGGAGCGGGTCAACCTGCACCTCAAGCCCAAGATAGGCAGGCGAGTGGCGGTGATCGGAGGCGGCTTCACGGCTATGGACTGCTCGCGCTCGTCACTGCGCATGGGCGCCGACAAGGTGTACGTGCTGTACCGCCGCTCGCGCAACGAAATGTTGGTGTACGAGGAGGAGGCGCGCGAGGCTGAGATCGAGGGTGTGGACTTTCGGTTTCTGGTGTCGCCGGTGGAGGTGATCCACCAGAACGGCAAGGTGGTGGGCCTGAAGTGCATCCGCAACAGGCTGGGCGAGCCTGACGCCACCGGCAGGCGTGCCCCCGTGCCCATCCCCGGAAGCGAGTTCGTGCTGGAGGTGGACACTGTGATCGCGGCCACCGGACAGAACTCGGACACTTCGTGGATTGACCCCTCGCTGGGCATCAAGCTGAACCGTCGTGGTCGGCCCGAAGTGGACAAGGACACATGGATGACCTCGGTGCCGGGCCTGTTCGCCGCGGGCGACTTTGTGGCCGGGGCGCGCACACTCATCGCGTGCATCGGTGAGGGGCAGAAGGCAGCCATCGCCATTGACCAGTACCTGAAGGGTGTTGACACCAAAAAAGAGAAGGTGGCCTTGCAGGCCGACTTCGCACTGGTGCCCTATCTAGACCATGTGTCGGACTACCATCTGGAGGTCACTAAACAGATCAACGAGTGGGCTGCCTCCGAGACGGTGCGCGAGGAAACCGCCCCCGACGCCACAATCAAGATGTCATGGCAGCCCATCTCCATATGGACCGCCGACACTATGCAGCGCCGCCTGATTGATGGCGAGGACTATGATGCGGTGCCTCGCCAGCATATGCCGATGCTGCCCTTGAGCAAGCGATGGAACTTGCAGGCCGAAGTGGAACTCGGCTATCCCAAAGAGCAGGCATTTCAGGAGGCCAAGCGGTGCTTGCAGTGCCAGCTCAACATCTTCCTCGACGGCGACAACTGCATCCTGTGCAACGCGTGCATCGAGGTGTGCCCGACCAACGTGTTGCACATGGCCGACCTGAGCATCGTAGAGAGCGTGAACGGCGACCCCAACGAACCAAGGCTGGTCGAAGCGAAGCGCTGGCGGCACGGTGCGGCCATGATCATGGATGAGTGGCTGTGCATCAGGTGTGGGCTATGCGCCCAGATATGCCCCACTAACTGCATCACCATGCAGCACTATGAACCCAAGTTGGTGAGGGGCGAACTGCTGGTGCCTTAGCAGGAGGAATTAGAGGCAATACCACTTACGTGAGCAAAGGCGATAAATACCGGGGGTGCGGGGGAGCGCCCCTGCCCGAGGCGAGGTATGGGGTGTCCCCCGATTTCCCCCAATGCATAGCCCTTCCGGGGGTATGGGGTGTCCCCAGCCCCCAAATTCTCCCTGCCCCAATTCATAGCCTTCTTTTGGATCATTGATATTAGCTCCGTATCCTCTATAAGAGCATTGCACTGCCTACCATTAACCCCGATTATTGGTGGAACCTGTATCCATCTCTGATTGGAAACCGGGGTGGCATATGTTATAATCGCCAGAAAGGCCTCAAGTTGATACACAGACAAAGATTTGGCCTAAAGCAAATGTATTGCTTTAAGGTTGTGCGCATGCTCGCTTAATCAGGTGACCTCTCTTATCCATAAAACAAAGCCGGGTAGTGAACGCCCTTTGCCGCCAGACAATTTGCCTTTGCAGATCACTTCGCTGGTTGGGCGCGAGCACGAGGTTGCCGCTGTCTGCGAGCTTTTGCGACAGGATGACGTGCGGCTCCTTACCCTCATCGGCCCACCGGGTATCGGCAAGACCCGCCTTGCCATCCGCGCCGCCGCCGAGCTACTTCCCGACTTTGCAGACGGTGTCAACTTCGTCAATCTGGCCCCTGTCACCGATCCGGCCTTAGTATCTTCTACTGTCGCCCAGACACTGGGGGTAAAAGAGACTCAGGGATGCTCACTGCTACAGAGCTTGCAGACGCATCTCCAGAACAAGAGGATGCTGCTTTTGCTCGACAACTTCGAGCAAGTTATAGAAGCAGCGCCTGTGCTGGCGGGCATGCTCTCGGCCAGCCCCCACCTGAAACTGCTGGTAACCAGCCGGGAGGTACTGCATCTGTCGGGTGAACACAACTTTCCCGTACCCCCGCTGTCCATTCCGCCGGTGCTCGCACCTCAGGACTTGCTGGGTAGGCTTGCGCCTCTACCGATGCTGCAACTGGCCGAATATGAAGCGGTGCAGTTGTTCATTCAGCGAGCAACCGCCCTCAAACCGGACTTTGCCCTAGGCGAGGACAACGCCTATGCCATAGCCGAGATCTGCCGCAAGTTAGACGGCCTGCCCCTCGCTATAGAATTAGCGGCGGCACGCATTCGGTACTTATCGCCCCATGCCATACTGGAAAGGCTCAAGGACAGATTTAGATTGCTGATGGGCGGCCCCAGAGATTTACCTGCCAGACACCAAGCCTTACAGGCCACGATCGAATGGAGCTACGACCTGCTAAACGAGCATGAGAGAAAGCTGTTCAGGAGACTGGCCGTGTTTCGGGGCGAGTACACCCTGCAAGCTATCGAAGCCGTGTGTAATACCGAGGAAGACACAGGGGTGGAAGTGCTCGATACGGTAGCTTCGCTGGTGGACAAGAGCCTGCTGGGGCCTCGGTTGGCCGGGGGCCAGAGATCGGTGCCGGTGGAGGCAGGCGAAGCCCGCTTCGTGATGCTGGAGACCATCCATGAGTTCGCAAGAGAAAAACTGCAAGAGAGTGGAGAGGCCGAAGCCGTGCAGAGGCGCCACGCCCTCTACTTCCTTGCGCTGGCCGAGCGCGCCGAACCGAAACTGCACGGACCAGAGCAGGTTGCATGGTTAGACCATTTGGAGGCTGAGCTGGACAACTTCCGGGCAGCGTTAGAGTGGGCATATTATAACGACATAGATATAAAGCTCGGCCTCCGAATTGCCTCAGCGCTGAGCACCTTCTGGAACCGGCGGGGCCATGTGAGCGAAGGACAGGAGTGGTTATCAAGGTTGCTATCGAAAGCCCGAGAAGCAGGCGTGGACAGGAGCGAAGAAGGGGCCTTATCTATGGCCGGCACCCTGTATGCGCTGGGTTTTCTTGTCGCCATGCGCCGGGGTGACTTTATGTCGGCGCGCCCTCTTGTGGAAGAGAGCATAAAGCTGTACAAACAGTTGCAGGCCGGGAAACGCACGAAGGGCCTGTCCGAGTCGCTCAATCTTCTGGGGATTGTGGTGAGCCGGTTCGAAGGCATGGCAGCCAGACGCAGACTCCACGAAGAAGCTCTACAGATCGCCCGGGAAACAGGAGACATATGGAGCATCGCCCGGTCTCTCTACCAGCTGGGGCATGTAGCACGCCTGAGCGGTGACTATGCGCTGGCGCATTCCATGTTTGAGGAGAGCCTGCTGTTGTTCCAAGAGTCGGGCGATAAATTCAACATCGGGCTGGCGCTTATTGGCATGGGGCAGATAGCCGAGTACCGGGGTGATTATCAGACCGCCCGCCGCTTATATGAGGAAAGCCTTGCCATTTACAGAGAACTGGGGGATAAATGGGGGATAGTCGGTGCCCTTATTAGCCTGTCATCTGCCGCCCTGCATCAGAAGGATTACTCAGCCGCCCGGTCGTTCTCCGAAGAGAGCGTGGCTGTCGCAAAGCAGTTAGGAGGCCCGGGCATCGTGGCCGATGCGCTCCAAGGCCTCGGCAGTGCAGTTTACTTATCGGGCGACCATGCGCGCGCATATTCACTGTACAGAGAAAGCCTGACGCTGTACGCACTGCATAAAGAGTTGGGTGATAAGTATGAGGGCGCCCTTTGCCTTATGGATTTAGTCGGTTTACTGGTGGTAGCGATGTCAACCGGGAAGGCCGCGACAGGCCGCAGTAGCAGTACGGGTCAGGGCAAAGCCGAAGACTTAAAGGAACCTGTGACAAAGGCTGTGCAGGCGCTGGGGGCGGCGCGTGCTCTCCTCGACAATATCGGTGTCCGGCTGGATCCCATGAGCCAGAAGCTTTTCAACACCTATATCGCCTCTGCCCGCGCCCAGCTTGGCGAGCGGAGGTTCGCCAGCGCACTGGCCGCCGGTCGCACAATGGAGCCTGATCAGGCCGTAGCATGGGCATTGAGCACCACCCTGCCACAGCAGGTAGACGTGAACGAGCAGTCGCCCCAATCACCGCGCGCTGTGAAACTGGCACTGGGAGGGCTAACGAGGCGAGAGCGGCAGGTGGCAACGCTGATCGCTCAGGGGAAATCGAACCGCGAGATAGCAGACGAACTGGTTGTCAGCGAGCGCACAGTGGAGGGGCACGTCAGTAACATCTTCTCCAAACTGGGCTTTCACTCACGCACGCAGGTCTCTGCGTGGGCTGTGGAGAAAGGCCTGACCAAAAGCCCCAACAGCTGAAATCCGGTCGAAGTGACGCAGAGCAGAGATGGTGGGGTCGGTGCGTGGTAATTCGCACCGACCATTTTTGTCTTTCGCCAACAGCCTCAAGGCCAAAAACAGGTGGTTCGCATCCGGAAAATACGTGTTTTCCCCGGTGTTTTGCGCCGGTCCCCGCGGTAAAGTAGGACCATGACAGGTCAGCCCTGTATAGTTCAAAAGGAGGTAGAAAAATGGCTTACCAATTGGAAGGACGGCTCCTTGAAGTATGCACCTGCAACATACTCTGCCCGTGCTGGGTGGGCGAAGACCCCGATTACGGCACCTGCGATGGTCTGGTTTCATGGCAGATAGACAGGGGCACCATAGATGGGGTGGACGTGTCGGGCCACAACCTGACGGCGCTGAGCCACATCCCGGGCAACATCTTGCAGGGCAACTGGCGCGTGGTACTGTACGTTGATGATAGGACTACACCTGAGCAGCAGGAAGCTCTCCTCAAGGTGTGGACCGGCAAGCTGGGCGGCCCTGTGGCCGATCTGGTGCAGCTCGTCGGCGAGGTGATGGCAGTGGAGCGCGTGCCGATTCACGTTGACGTGCAAGGGGGCAACGGCAAACTGCACGTTGGCCCCATCGAAGCCCAGATGGCGCCTTTCAAAGGGGCCACAGGTCAGGAGACAACACTGCATGATACGATTTTCACCACTATCCCGGGATCGCCTGCGTACCCCGGCAAGGCCGCGAGGTATAGAGTGGATGCGCCCCAGTACGGCTTCAAGATAGACCTGAAGGGCCATAACGCGGTGCAGGGCACCTTCCGCTTCGAGGCCCCCTAATTCATACAGCACGCACAGGAACACTGCCCGGTAGATGTGGCTCGTCTGCCCCCTTTGCCGGGCAGTATTCTGTGATAGGAGGCATTTATGTGGGTAAGAGTAAACAGCCAGAAGGCCCTGCTGGTAGTGTTGGCCGGTCTGGTAATAGTTTGCTGGCTCGCTTTGTGGGTCTGGGGAGCCTCACCATACGGGAGGTTTCTGAACCACGAGGCACTGGGCCATATCGGCCCGGGCGATTATCTTCCCCTGTCGGTCCTGTTTGTTGCGGGCTGGACGCTGATGACGGTTGCAATGATGCTGCCGACCAGCATGCCGCTGGTGGTGCTCTTCTACGGCATGATGAGGCAGCGGCAGGATAGGCTTCGACTGATGGCGCTGTTGCTGATTGGATACCTTGGGCTATGGATGCTCTTTGGCATTGTTGTGCACGTCGGGGATTTTGGCCTGCACCGCTTTGTAGAGGATGTACGCTGGCTCCATGAGAACAACTGGGTGTTCAGTGCGGGCGTACTGGTGCTGGCGGGCCTTTACCAGTTCAGCCCCCTCAAGTACAAGTGTCTGGACAAGTGCCGATCGCCCATGAGCTTCATCGCGCAGCATTGGCGGGGCCGCCGTGCGCCCCTACAGGCTCTGTTGCTGGGGGTGCACCATGCCCTGTTCTGCATCGGGTGCTGTTGGGCCTTGATGTTGCTGATGTTCGCGGTGGGGGTGGGCAGCCTCGGCTGGATGATGGCGCTTGGGGCTGTCATGGCCGTGGAGAAAAACGTTGCGTGGGGCCGACGATTGAGCGTGCCATTGGGCACGTTTCTTATCGGTTGTGGCCTGTGTGTGGCGTGGCTGGCTGTAATTTAGGCGGGGTTGGCGGCTGATAAAAACAAAAACAAAAAGAGAAAGCCCCGCGATGGCCTACTCTCCCACAGCCGGGTGGGCTGTAGTACCATCGGCGCTGTCCGGTTTCA
>DAOTTC010000113.1:0-40505 GCA_034437815.1 Chloroflexia bacterium
CAGCGCTACCACGCCATGCTGGGCTACGACCAGCGCTACCAGAACGGCTTCGACTGCCACGGCCTGTGGGTCGAGGTGGAGGTCGAGAAGGAACTGGGCTTCAATTCCAAGCGCGAGATAGAGGCCTACGGTCTGGAACGCTTCATCGAGGCGTGCAAACAGCGCGTGTACAGGTTCGCGGGCGAGATCACCGAACAGTCCAAACGGTTGGGCATGTGGATGGACTGGGATAATTCCTATTACACCATGTCCGACGAGAACATCGAGCATATCTGGTACTTCCTCGGCAAGGTGCACGACAACGGCTGGCTGTACAGGGGCACGCGCTCCATGCCGTGGTGCTGGCGGTGCGGCACCTCGCTGTCTCAGCTTGAACTGATGGACAGCTACGAAGAGCTGACCCACCGCTCGGTGTACCTGCGCTTCCCCATCACCACGCCCGGCCACGAGGGCGAGAACCTGCTGGTATGGACCACCACGCCGTGGACCCTCACCGCCAACGTGGCCGCCGCCGTGCACCCCGATCTGGACTATGCGAAGGTGCGGCAGGGCGATCAGGTGTACTACCTGTCGCGGGGCACGGTGGGCCGCCTTCAGGGCGAGTACGAGGATCTGGGCAACGTCAGGGGGTCCGATCTGGTGGGCCTCACCTACGCCGGGCCGTTCGACGACCTGCCCGCCGCGCAGGGTGTACAGCACCGGGTCATCCCGTGGGACGAGGTGGGCGAAGAAGAGGGCACGGGCATCGTGCATATCGCCCCCGGCTGTGGTGCCGAAGACTTCGAATTGAGCCGCCAGCACAACCTGCCGGTGCTGGTGCCCCTCGATGAGGCGGGCAACTACGTGCAGGGCTACGGCTGGCTCACGGGCCGCCACGTCACCGAGGTGGCTCAGCCCATCTTCGACGCGCTGGAGCAGAAGGGCTTGCTGTACCGGCTGGAAGACTACACCCACCGCTACCCCGTGTGCTGGCGGTGCCGCACCGAACTGGTGTTCCGCGTGGCTACCGAGTGGTACATCAGGGTGGGCGACCTGCGCGATCGCCTGATCCGCGCCAACCGCACCGTGCAATGGATCCCCGATTACGCCAGCAAGCGCATGGAAGACTGGCTCAACAACATGGGCGACTGGAACATCTCGCGCAAGCGCTACTGGGGGCTGGTATTGCCCTTCTACCCGTGCGATAAGTGCGGCACCGTCACCGTGGCCCGCACTCGTGCCCACCTGCGCGAGTTGGCCGTCAACCCCGAAGTGGTGGATGCCCTGCCCGAACTGCACCGCCCGTGGATTGACGAGGTGAAGATCAGGTGTCCCAACTGCGGCCAGACTGTGTCGCGCATACCTGAAGTAGGCGACGCGTGGCTGGACGCGGGCATCGTGGCCTACTCCACCCTGCACTACCTGACCGACCGCCAGTACTGGAGCAAATGGTTCCCGGCGGACTTCATCACCGAAATGCGCGAGCAGATCCGCCTGTGGTTCTACTCGATGCTCATCATGTCGGTGGTGCTGGAGGATATGGCCCCCTACAAAACCGTGCTCACCTATGAGAAAGTGCACGACGAGCTGGGCCGGCCCATGCACAAGTCGCTGGGCAATGCCATCTGGTTCGACGAGGCCGTGGAGAAGATGGGCGCAGACATCATGCGCTGGATGTACTCCGGGGCCAGCATCACCCAGAACATGAACTTCGGCTACGGCATCGCCGATGAGGTGCGGCGCCGACTGCTCACCCTGTGGAATACCTACAGCTTCTTCGTCATGTACGCCAACCTCGACGGCTACGACCCCTCGAAGGGCAGTGTGCCGGTGAGCCAGCGACCTGAGCTTGACAGGTGGATCGTGGCCCGCCTGCATGAGCTGATCGGCCTGTGCCGCAAGCATATGGACGAATACGACGTGGCCGCTGTCACCCGCTACGTGGACGACTTCGTGGACGACCTGTCCAACTGGTACGTGCGCCGCTCGCGCCGCCGCTTCTGGAAGCCGTGGAGCACGGTTGCGGGCACGGGCGACGGTACGGGAGCGGGGGCCGGGGCCGCCGAATCCGAGGATACCGACAAACTGGCCGCCTACACCACCCTGTACGAGGTGCTGGTCACGCTGAGCAAGCTGGTAGCCCCGGTCATGCCATTCCTTGCCGAGGCCATGTACCAGAACCTTGTGCGCTCCGGTGGGCGCGGCGCCGACCAGCCGGAGAGCGTGCACCACTGCGACTACCCGGTGGCCGACGAGGCGCTGGTGGACCGGCAGTTGCTGGCCGACGTGGCCCTCACCCAGCGGGTGGTCAGTCTGGGCCGCGCGGCCCGCAACAAGGCGGGCATCAAGGTGCGCCAGCCCCTGCGCGAGATGGTGGTGCGCGTGCCCTCAGCGCAGGAAGAGGACATCCTCAGAAGGATGGAAGCGCAGATCCTTGAAGAGTTGAACGTCAAGCGCATGACCATCACCCCGCAGGTGGGCGACCTGATCACCTACGTGGTCAGGCCCAACCTGCCCCTGCTCGGTCCCAAGTACGGGGCGCGCCTCGGGGCTATCCGTCAGGCCCTTGCCAGCATGCCCCCAGACGAGGTGGCCGCGCAGGTGGCTGCCGGACAGCCCGTCCGTTTGCGGGTGCAAGGTGAAGCCGAGACCGAAGGCGAGGGTGAGGTGGAGTTATTGCCCGAAGAGGTGCTGGTGGACACGCGCGAGAAAGAGGGCTACGCCGTGGCGCAGGAGGGCGGGCTGGTGGTGGCCCTCGACACCGAGCTGGACGAAGAGTTGTTGCAGGAGGGGGTGGCCCGCGACCTCGTGCGCATCATCAACGACATGCGCAAGTCGGCGGATTTCGACGTGAGCGACCGCATCACCACATACTACCGGTTGGCGGGCGACGGTGGCGACGGCAGCAGCAAGGACGCGGGCGTTGTGCAGGGTGCGCTCACCCGCTTCGCCGACTACATCCGAGCAGAGACCCTGTCCAACAGGCTGGTGGAAGTGCAAGCAGAGGGCGATGTGCCACCAGACGCCTACACTCAGCAGGAGAAGTTCGGCACGGCAACGGTCATGCTGGGCGTGCAGAGGGACAGCGGGTAGGAGGAACAGACCGATATCGGTGGAAAAGCCGGTTGGGGGCACATGGGCTTGGCTGGGCACAACTGCCCAAGCCACGGCCTTGCCACCCGGGGTGAACTCTAATGAACACCCTGCAGGGCCGTCAGACAACCGCCCAATATGACCGTGGCGAGCGTCAGCAGGAAGAGTAGATTATGTCCCGGCATGGAGGCGGCTGTGAAGGCTGGTGTGTAGATGCCTGCTGTGGCGATAGCTTCGTCATATTTGACCATGTCCCGCCTCCTGTGTGATGGCCTCGGCCAAGGAAAGGAGTGTATCGTTTCGCCGGCGGGTAGCCCTGACAGGACTGGAGACCGGAAGCTGTCGAGCAAGTGTACAGGGTAGCTGGGATGGAACTCGCAGCGTTCAGCCTCCAATCCTGTCAGGTACCATGCAAGGTGGAAAGGTGAGGGGCGCACTCACCAGACCACCCTAACGATAATAACGCTGAAGGTTTCAAAAGGATAGGATTGCATGGGTCAATTAACCAAAATTAGCCATGCGCCTGTCCGGGGGCGCGGGGGTGTCCCCCGGCTCTTTCCTTTTCCTGCATATTGGTGGAGCTTGGCCTCCGGGTCTCGGTGGAACCACGGACCACCGAGGCCTGCATGCTTGCAAACTGGCGGCGCGGTGTGTACAATACGCGCTGTTGCGCCCTGATATATGCCCGTCGGTTGTCGGTTGGTATACCGGATTAGATCAGACCAGACCAGACCGGACCGCAACCCCACTCGGCGCGGCATAGGTGGCCTGCACGAGAATCGTTTGGGAGGCAACTGGCGAGAGGATAAATGGCTGCGAATCGATTCCTATCCGCTCTGGCGTGCGTTTTACTCGCTCTCGTTACTGCGTGGGGCATTGTAGCATGTACCGGCACTGCCGGGGAGGCCCATCCCGCCAACAGAGAAGCGCGTGGGCAGGCAGTGTTCGCGCGCTACTGCAACTCTTGCCACCCGGCAGGCCAACGCGGTGCCGGCCCTCCCCTGCCGATGTTTGTGGCATCGAGTACCGATCAGGACCTACGCACCCTGATCAGGCAGGGCAAGAACCGCATGCCCGCCTTTGGCCCAAGCGTTATACCCGACGACCAGCTCTCCGACCTCATCGCCTACCTGCGCACGCTCAAATAATACCGATTTATTGGGAGCGTTTATTGGGAGCGCGGGCGGGCATCTTGCCCACAAACACGTAGGGACGGGGATAGGGATATGGCATGGGTGAGGGTGTATCGCCCGCGCTCCATATCCTCCATATCATGGTACTCTCGTTGGGTCTTGGTGTCTTGGTGGTTAGCCCTCCAACTGCTGGCGACTGACCACCGACCATCTGCGACCCCCGATTATTGCCGGGAAGCTAAAGAGAGCCGGTGTAGCCCATGCCGGTGGGATGGTGTACAATAAGGCCATGAAAATCTGCATGGTCACCTCGTCATATCCCAAGTACGAGGGAGACGTCACAGCACCCTTCATCGAGGCCATCGCGGCCAGCGTAGCCGCCGAAGGGCATGAGGTGCACGTGCTTGCACCTTACCACCCTGAGTTGCGCCGCGCCCCGGTGGAAAAGGGGGTGAACCTGCATTTTTTCAAGTACAGCCCTTTCCGCCACCTCAACATCTGGGGCTACGCTGAATCGCTGGAGGCAGATGTGCGCGTCAAAAGCGCCATCTATCCGCTCACACCCGTGGTGTTCACCAGCAGCTTCATTGCCCTGTGGCGGCTGACGGGTAAAATCAAGTTCGACATAATGCATTGCCACTGGGTTATCCCAAATGGCCCTGTGGCCGCTCTGGTGGCCCGTCTACGCCGCATGCCTCTGATCATCAGCCTGCATGGCTCGGATATATTCGTCGCCGAACAGAGCAAGCTTGTGGCGCGCGTAGCCCGGTGGTGCTTCAGGCTCGCCAGCGCGATCACCGCGCCCAGCGAGGACCTGCGCCTGCGGGCAGTGCGTCTGGGCGCGCCCATTGCCCGTTGCCATCTGGTGCCCTACGGGGTGGACCCCAGCCAGTTCAAACGCATTGACAATGCCGGCCCCCTGCTTCGCAAAGAACTGGGCCTGCCGGACGACTGCCTCGTGATTTTCGCTGTGGGGCGCATGGTGTACAAGAAAGGCTTCGAGTATCTGATAAGGGCGGTGCCTGCCATACTGCGTGAGCACCCCAATGCCCGCGTGGTGCTGGCGGGTGGCGGCGATCTGCAACCCCGGCTCAAGTCGCTGGTCAAACAATTAGGCGTGGAGAAGTCGGTTATCATGCCCGGCTGGGTGTCCCGCGATAAACTACCCCTCTATTTCAGTGGGTGCGACCTCTTCGTGCTCCCGTCGGTCGTGGATCAGCAGGGCAACGTGGATGGGCTGCCCAACACACTGCTCGAAGCCATGGCTTCGGCCCGACCGGTGGTGGCCACCAGCGTGGCCGGCATTCCGCTCGTGGTCAAGGATGGCGACAACGGCCTGCTCGTCCCCCAGAAACAGCCCGGCGAACTCTCCTCAGCTATCAATCTGCTGTTGCGCTCGGAAGAACTCCGCAGGCAATACGGCGAGGCGGGACGACGCCGGGTCGAGCAGGAACTCAACTGGGAGACAACCGCGCGCACCTTCATCGGTCTGTACAACGCGGCCCTCAATCGCCGTAAGAAAGCGCGCAACGCGGTTGCCAAGGATCAAGAGCCGGGTTTCAGCATAGCGCGAACCGAGGACTGAGGTCTGGTGAGTTCAACTTTGGCCCTCAACGAGCCGCGATCCCACACGCGTAACCGGCGCTTATTCATCGATCCTTGGCTTGCGACGCTGGTGACTGCAACCTTCCTGATAAGGGTGGGGTATAATCTCGCTTTGCACCCTGACGGGCATCCGCCATGGGCTTTCGTTATAGACGAGCGCGAATATTTCGCGGCGGCGCACGTGCTGGCTGAAGGGCGCGGCTTCTCTTTTTTTGACACAGCGCTGTGGGTGCGCCCCCCTGTATATGTGCTGTTGCTGGCGGCTGTCATGCGCGTAGCAGGCACAGATTACTTGCCGGTGCTGACCGTGCAGTCGGCCCTGAGCGCGGCTACCCTGATGCCGCTGAGCTGGCTGGCCGGACAGATGGGTGGGCGTGCCGCGGCACGTTGGACCGCAGTACTGGCCGCTTTGTATCTGCCTCTCACTCTGTTCTCCGGGTTGCTGTTGTCGGAAACGGTGTTCCTGCTCCTGTTCACGCTTGCGCTGGTAGCTCTGCTTCGCTCCCGCCAGATTCTGGGCGCCCTGACCGCACCACAGGAAGATGCCCACCTCCCGCGCCTTCGTGCATGTGCATGGGTTGCCCTGTCGGGTGTTTTGCTCGGGTTGGCCGTGCTTACCCGGGCCACCGCTTTGGCCTTCATCCCGGTGAGCGCCCTATGGCTGATATCGGGTACGACCAGAGAGACGGACGCCAACGACCAGTCCGGCGTCGATCCCAGAAACAGGGACCGGGACAGCCGACGGCTCAAGTGGCTGTCAGGCGGCCTACTGTTAGCGGCCTGTGCAGTGGTGTTGCTGCCATGGGTGCTCAGGAATTATCGGGCTTACAGGGTAGTGGCCGTTGACACCACCGCTGCCTACAACCTGTGGTTGGGCAGTGTGGGCGTGCGTGATGAACAGCGCCTGCAAGCCGACCTGCGCCGCATCCCCAACCACGCCGAACGGCAGGCTTTCGCCTTTTCTGAAGCATGGGAGAATATCAGCGCCGCCCCCCACATGTTCATCGTCAAAGGCATCAAGGAAACGCTAGACCTGTGGAGACCGCACTTCAGTTCCGAAGAGAGGCAGGTGGCAGGCTACACTCTCGGCCGCGTGCCTGCGTGGCATTTGGCCGCCCTGCTGACTTTTGATGACCTGCTGTATGTGTTGATACTCATGCTGGCGCTGGTGGGGCTGATGCTCACGCCGCCTCACCCACTCAAAGCGCTCATCGTGCTGTGGGTGCTCGTGTGGGTGGCGATGGCATTCGTATTCTTTGCGGTGACGCGCTTCCGTCTGCCGGTAGTGGCGGCTCTCCTGCCCCTCGCAGGGGTGGGCGTGGTGCACGTGGCATCGCGTCATGAGCTTGAGCGAGCGTGGCGTGCCCTCGCCTCGTGGAAGCGCGGGGTAGCGCTTGTGGGTGCTGTGGCTGTTGTGCTGGTCACCTTGCCCGCCATTTCGGCCGGCGATGTCTTTGTGGGTATGCAGCGGTGGCACCAACAGGCATCGTTTCGCACAGCAGAATCCCTGCTTCGCGACGGCAGGCCAGAGGACGCCATCCGGCTTTACAGGCAGGCTAACCTCGACCTGCTGGATACGCGTTATGCCTTGGCCGCCGCCTATTTGCAGGGCGCTCAGGTACAGCAGGCGCTCTCCTTGCTCAAAGCGGATGAGCCGCCGGACCGGTTCGAGCCTTTTATTATAAGAGGGGAGGCCGCTCGGATGTCGGGCGACCTCGAAGCCGCTCGTTCGTTTTTCAATGCGAGGGAGGTGCGAGAGGCGGGCGAAGAAGCACTGGTGTGGGCATGGGACCATCTGCGCCCACCTCCCGTCGAATCGCTCGTGCTGGGCACCGGGTTGGATGTGGGTTACGTCAGGGGTTTCTACGCGCCTGAAACCGCAGATGGAGGCGTGCCCTTCAGGTGGACCGGCCCTCGTGCCGAGATACGTGGCCTGAAAAGCCGCGCGCCCGGTATACTTAGATTGAGTCTGACCCAGAGCGGCTGGCGGCCCGAAGGCCTATCTCAAGCGCAGGTTGTGCTCTCTGTGCGGGCTAACGGAGACCAGTCTGCCGCGCGGGGCGACGTATTCTATTTCCGGTTGCCCAACGACAGCGGTTGGCATGTTCAGGAGGTCCAATCGAGTCGGGATCGAGCAGATGTAGAGTTGGTGCTGCAAATGACTGTAAACCCGTTTGTGCCCGGCGGCTACGACCCACGCCTGCTCGGCATACGTCTGGCCGGTGTGGCAACAGAGCGGTGATGAGATCAGCACGGTGGCTCTCCCCTCCGGAGCAGGTTGGATTGAACTGAGATTAGCGAGCACGTGATAGCAGGTGAGGCACAACCCTATATTTCGGCACCGGACGCCGACGCCGATGCCGATGCCGGCCCGCGAATATCCGGCGCCCCCGCCCGATCGAGGCTGGTGCGCACGGTGTTGGCGGTGGTGCTGGTAGCTCTCCTGCTGGCGCTGGGTGGGCGTCTGGTAGCTTCGGCCTCTACCTCGTGGGCGCTGTTCATGTATCCCTTCCAGTTCGACGAGTCCGAGGGCATGATCGTAGCCGAGACCATGTTGCTCGACGACGGCGTGAACATCTACAGCAAGCTCACCCCCGACCTGTTCATCTCGGCGCCTTACCCGCCGCTGTTTTACCTGCTCAACTGGCCGGTTCAACACCTTGCAGGCGACGAACCCACATTCAAGGGGGGCCGTGCCATATCTATCCTTGCCATGTTGTTCGCGGGCGTAGCGATATACGGGATTGCCTCGGCTCTGACGCGCGATAAGTTGGCCTCCGTGGTGGGCACGGCGGTATGGTGGTCGCTAACTCTCGTGATATTCTGGGGCAGTCTGGTCAAGCCGGATATGTTGGCTCTGGCATTCGGGCTGGCAGGTGTGTGGTGGCTGGTGGCACGCCCGCCTTCGCAACTTTGGTGGGCTTTGCCGCTGTTTCTGGCTGCTTTCTATACCAAACAGACGGCGATAGCGGCGGCGGTGGCGGCCACCGGCTGGCTGGTGTTCACCCGTGCGAGGACGGGGTTGCTGTTCGGTGCGGCCTGTGCGCTGGGAGCGGTGATCCCCACGCTACTGCTCGACTGGCTCACCGAAGGCGGCTATTTCTACCACATCTATACGATCCACGATCTGCCGTGGTTCCCCAACCGGTTCGCCATGCACCTGACCAACCTGCTGACCACTTATGGCGCGTTCCTTGTTCCGGGGTTGGTGGCGATCGTCTTCTCCGCCGCAGTGTGGTTAGTGCGGCGACTGCGGAATCTGCCGCAACCCGTGCGCCGGGATGGGTCGGTATTGGTCTTCTTCTACCTAGGCATGGCGTTTGTGGCTTCCTCAGGGTCGGGCACACATGGAGGCAACCACAACCACTTGCTGGAACTGGTCGCCGCCTGCTGCATCGGGCTGAGCCTCGGCCTTGCTCTGCTGAGGGTCTCCTCGCGCTGGCAGGTCAATCTGCTGGGCTTGACGATAGGCCTCTATCTGCTGGCTCAGGTGCCCACTCTGTTCGTCGTGCCCGACTGGATGAAAGCCGAGTTCAGCTGGCTCGACCCCAAAAAGACCGAGGGCATGATGAACATCTTTCAATACGTAACCAACAATGGCGGCACCGCCTATTCGGACAACGTCGGCCTGCTCCTGCTCACCCGCAAGAAACTGTGGACCACCGACCCGTTCACCCAGACCCATGCTACCTTCTATGGCCGCTGGGACGAGAGCAAGCTGGTGGAGGCTATCCGCCGCCGGCACTTCGACCAGATTATCGTGCGCGTGGACGTATTCAACCTTGCCGACACTGCGGGGGACCTGTCGCCCGCCATCTTGCAGGCAATACGCGATAATTATAAACTGGACGAGGCCAACGTGGAGAACATTTACGTGCCGCGAGAATAGTAGCACATTGGAAGGTCGGTAACAGGGGTCGTCAGTCGCCAATAGTTATATAAAGATGACCACCAAGGCACCTATGGGAGGGAGCGCGGGGGACGCCCGCATACAGGCCCCGTGCCTGCCCACACCCGGTAAAGCCGCAACCCTCAATCTTTCCGGAGAGATTTGGTATAAGAGCTATACGAGAGCTACAGAAGCTACAGACGGAGGCCAGCCATGGCGCAAAAGCAAGGGACGACCATACCTGAGGAATTGTTGAACATACTGGTATGTCCGGTAGACAAAGCCAAGGTACATCTACGGGATAACCGGCTGGTCTGCGAGCAGTGCGGGCGTGCCTATCCGGTGCGTGACGGCATACCCATTATGCTCGAAGAGGAAGCCGAGATAACCGGCAAGCAAGGGTGATCGCAGGAGCCTGCTATCCTAGTATTTTTCTATCCGCAGTTCAAAAAGCTCACGGGGGCTGAGCGCCTGATCCTCAAGCTGGCACACTACACGGCCAGACAGTCGGGCTGCGAGGTGGCTGTGCTCACCCACAGCTTCGCCGACGAGTGTCGTCCGGCGCTGGGCGAACACGTGCGCTTGATCGAGACAGGTTGGCGCATTCAGCTCGCGGGCAGTCATTATATTGATGCGGCCATCGAATATCTGGCGGGTCCTGCGCTGGTACTGCGATTACCCATCCGGCACCTGTGCGGCGTGGTGTTCTTCGGCGGACCGAGCGTACCTGCCATGTGGTTCGCCCGCCGGTTGGTATTGCCGGTAACGCGCCGGTCGGTGCCGGTGCTGTACTTCTGTTTCGAGCCGCCGCGCGTCCTGTACAGCGATACCGCTGATATTGTGGCGCGGCTGGGGGCAGTAGGCAGGTTGCTGGCTCCCCCGCTTTTCCATATCTACCGTGCCCTCGACCGGCGAATGGTACGCTCAGCACACCGCATCCTCGCCAACAGCCCGTTCGGCGCTCGACGCATCTGGTCTGCCTACAAACGGCGGGCGGTGGTGATCGAGCACGGTGTGGATTTCACCCTGCCCGATCCGCAACAAGTACAATTGCTGCGCGAGCGCTACGGATTGGGGGCGCGGCCTGTAGCCCTCACAGTCAACCACCTGCACCCCCGCAAGCGCGTTGACCTGTTTCTCAGGGCGGTGCATATCGCGGCCCGAAGTGTACCGGGGTTGACCGCTGTGGTGGTGGGCGCAGGTCCGGAGCACGGCAGGCTGGAGGCCCTCGCCCGCGAGCTGGGTGTGGTGGGACGCGATGTGATATTCACAGGCGCTGTGCCCGAGGAGGAGCTTCCCGCACACTACGCGCTGGGCGATGTGTATGTGCATACGGCACGCGAAGAGAGCTTCGGCCTATCGGTGATAGAGGCTCTGCGCCTTGGCCTGCCCGTGGTGTCGGTGGACGAGGGTGGTCCCCGCGATACGGTGCAGAATGGGGTGAGCGGCTATCTGGTGCCTGCGCACCCGCAGGCGCTGGGCGAGGCCATTGTCCGCCTGCTGGCCGACCCCCAGCGGGCACGCAGCATGGGCCGGGCGGGGGCCGAGTTCGTGGCCCGCCGCTTCAACTGGGAAAGAGGTGCCGCTACGCTGTTGAGCGTACTTGGCGAGGTCGATCGCCGGTCGCGATAACTTAGCAGAGCCAAACCCTGCCCACGCCTTCTCTACCCTTTGAACAGTCGAGTCCGGAAGACAAGCATGATCAAAGCCGCGGAAACACGACGACAACCATCACCGGAGAGCAGCCGCTATGATGACGCATGGCCTGAGCAGGCTGTGTCTGCATCCCGGCACAGACAGGTAGTGCACCGGCTCCTCCCGCACGTGGGTGTGCTGGCGGCCTACACTGTTTTGACCATCATTGCTACGTGGCCCATGTTTCCTCAGCTTGGTGGCTACGTGATCGACAAGAGGGACCCCCTGTACAGCGTGTGGGGCATGGCATGGCAGGCGCATGCGCTGGCCACCGATCCGCTCGGCCTGTTCGACACGAACATCATGTATCCGTTTCGGGGCACGCTGGCCTTCGATGAACTGTCGTTTGCCGAGGCAGTGCTGGCCGCGCCCCTATATTACCTGACAGGCAACCCGGTGCTCAGCCACAACGCCCTGCTGTTCGCCACCTTTGTGCTGTCGGGCTATGGCATATGGCTGCTCGTGCGCGAGTTGGCCGGCGGGGAGCGGGCGGCCGGTTGGGCGGGCTTTGTGGCCGGTACCGCCTTCGCATTCAGCTTCTACAGGCTCAACCACCTTCCGCATCAGACGCTTATAAACACCCAGTGGATGCCGTTTGTGTTGCTGGCCTCGTACAGGCTGCTCGGCACTCGCTCGTGGCTGTGGGCGTGGGCACTCGGAGCATTCTTCCTGCTACAGGCCCTCTCCGGCCACTATCTGGCCTTTTACACGGCCATCCTGCTGGCGCTGTTCTTCCCATATTACTTTTTGACACGGCCCGGCGCGTTCTCGTGGTCCATACCAGCCAAACTGGTGGTGGTCATGTTCACCTGCGTGCTCGCTATGCTGCCCATTGTGTTGCCGTATGTGCAGTTACAGCGCGGTTACAACTTCGAACGCAGTCTGTTCGAGGCCGAGCGCTTCTCTAACACCCTTGCGAGTTTCCTTGCGGTGTACCGAGGCAATCCCGCCTACCAGAGCCTGCTGGCTCCTTTTCGCGACCCGGGTCCGTGGGCGCTGGAGCGCGCGGCCTTTCCGGGGATTGCGGTGTTGGCCCTTGCAGTGGCCGGGGTGGTGATGTCCTACCGCGCCGCGTCAGGCGCTCGGCCCGCGGCTCTGCGCAGGCATGTGCTGTTTTACGGATCGGTCGCGCTGTTGAGCGCACTGCTCTCGCTTGGTCCGAGCCTGCAACCCACCTATGCTCCCGACAACTACGACCCCAACGCTATCCGGCGCATCATGCCCCTGCCATATGCTTTGTTGCACCAGTGGGTGCCCGGCTTCGATAGCATGAGGGTGACCGCCCGTATAACAGTGTTGTTGGCTCTGGCACTGAGCGTGCTTGCCGGCATCGGTGCATGTCATGTGCTAGGGCGACTCGCTTCAACCAACCCAGCAGGCGTGAAGAGATGGGCGTGGGCGTTTGGACTTCCGACCAAGGTTGCCCTGCCGGCCGCAGCGCTGATGCTGGCCGCCCTGCCCGTGCTGGAGAGCTGGAGCGTGCCTGTGCGCATGGAGCCTGTGGGCACTCGGTCTGCTGTACCTGCTGTGTACAGATGGCTGGCTCAGCAGCCCCACACAGTCATCCTCGAATACCCGATGACCCACTACAGGCGGGGGGATGAGAGCGTGGAGATGGCCAACCTCTACCAGTACTACAGCGTGTATCACTGGCACTATATGGTGAACGGCAGCACTACCATCAAGCCCTATGCGTACTCGGCTCTGGTGCTGGAGACCGAGCGTTGCTTCCCATGCCCGCGCAGTCTGGGTGCCCTACGTGCTCTGGGGGTCGAGTACGTGGTGGTGCATCTTGAGAACCTGAGCGGCCCCCAGCGCGAGGAATTCCTGTGGCGGTCCACAAGCCCCGTAGCCAGAGTGCTGAATTACTTCCACCTTGTGCAGGACTTCGGGTCGGACCGCGTGTACAGGCTCACAGGTCCAGATGACCATACGGCGCTGAAGGGGCTGATCCCAGCGGGCGCTTCGGTCCTGCTGGCCGATCCCCTGAACGACCCTGAGCGGCGCATGGACGAGCGGGTGGCAGGGGGCTATGTGGCCGCGCTCGGCTACTATTTGCGCGACTACACCCTGTACGGCGACCCCCGCCTGTCGCTGGGCCAACCTATTCGCTCGCTCGAAGCCGGGATCCGCCCGGACTACGCACTGCTATGGGCCTCTCAGGACCCGAGAACCGCTGGCTACCTGCCCCAGAACCGCATATGGCACAACGAACACGTTGCCCTGTACAGACTCGGGTCGGGCATGGCTGTGGAGACAAGTGGCTGTGATAGCGCTTGGTAAGGCTAAGCGCCTGTGGCGCGCCATGCTCGCCTGTGTGCTCAATCCCGTTTTGTACGCCGGGATGGGGCTGGCCGCCCTGCTGGTGGTGGCAGGCTATCAGGTGCGTCCCCACTATGATATAGCGGTTGGTGGCCTGACCGATGCGCCGGTGCTACGAGGCTTCAACGACCGCGAGCGGGCTTCCGACCCTGCGGCCATGCCTTTCCGCTGGACCACAGGCGATGCGTGGATCGTGTTGCACGACGTGGGCCGGCAGGACTTCGAGGTCACCCTCACAGTCAACGGCTGGCGCCCGCCCGGCCAGCCCCCCGCCCACCTACGCGTGTATGCAGGTGGGTATGCGGTTCTCGACCGGCAGGTGACACCCAACATCGCCGATTACTCGTTCGCGGTGCCCCGTGAAGCACTACAGGACGGCACGCTCACCCTGCACCTTGTGACTAATGCCTTCAGCCCGCCGGGAGACCCACGCGAGTTGGGGGTAGCCCTGATGCGCATCAAGGCCGCTCCATCCTCCAACCCCGACCGCTTCATAGAGCCGCCTCTGCGGCCCCTGCTGGCGATAGCGCTCACAACCGCGCTGTTCGGTGCCGCACTTTGCCTGATGGGCTGGGGGACGGGCGTGGTGGTGGCGGGCATGGGGGTCGTATGGCTGTTGGCTTTTGCCCTGCTGACGATGGACCGCCTGTGGCTTACGTCGGGCCGCTGGTACGAGACGTGGCCTCAGGTGCTCGTGTACGGTGGGGTTTTCGTCCTGTTGCTTGGTCTGGTGGGCGGCCGGCTGCTCAGGGTGGGTGGTGCATCATGGACCCCGCTACAGCGCAGAACCCTACTCACGCTGGCTTTCGCCGCCTTCGCCGTGCGTCTGGCAGGCCAACTGCACCCCCAGATATTCATTGTGGACCTCGGGTTCCATGTTCACCGTCTGGAGGACGTGCTGGCGGGCAATCTTCTGTTTACCATCCGATCCGCAGAATGGGGCGGGCGTCCAACCTTCTATCTGCCCACCGCTTATATAATCATGACGCCGCTGTACTGGCTGATGACCGATAAAGAATTGGTCGTCAAACTGTTCACGGTGGGCATAGGCACGCTAGGCGTGCTGCCGCTGTTCTATCTGGTGAAGCGTGCCACCGGCAGTGGCCGGGCCGGGTTGGTGGCCGCCACGCTGTATTTGAGCCTGCCGATAGCCGTGCTGCCGTTCTCGTGGGGCATCACCACCAATCTGTTCGGCGAGTGTTTGGCTCTGTGCGCGCTGGCGATCGCGGTAGGGGGGGCGCACCGGCTCGGCCCCAATCGCTTTGCTTTCTGGGCGCTGCTGGCCGCTCTGTTGGTGGCCCTGCTGAGTCACCCGGGGGTGGTGCAGTTGACGGTAGCAGCATTCCTGTTCATTTCCATGCTCTGGCTGTGGAAGGGGCGTACAATCGAGTATAGGAAGGCCGCAGCGTGGGCGCTGGTTGCGCTTGCACTGGCAGTGGGCCTCAGCTATGCATTGTATTACAGGCACTTCGCGTCCGGTATGTTACAAACCTTCCAAGAGATTCAGGCCGAGCGGGCCGCCAGAAGCACAGACGAGGCGCGACTGCGCGTGGGTGGGTCGGTGGCCGACAGGAGTCTGGGGCTTGCTGTGTACTTCGTGCATTCGCGGGGCGAATGGGTGGTGGGCAACCTGCGGGCATTCTGGCAGGAAGCCCAAGCCTACTATCGCGTATGGCCGCTGGTGGGCGCATTGCTCGGCTATTTGCTGGTGTGCTCTCCCACTTACCCGATGTCAGGCATCAGGCTTCGCAGTCCGACGGTGCGAGGCGCGAGGGTGCTGGCGTTGGCAGCCGGGGGATGGGTGCTGAGCGTCCTGCTGTTCGCGCTGGCCGGTCTGTTGCTCAACTTGTACGTGCGATACATGCTATTTGCCTTGCCGGTGGTCGCCGCGGGGGCGGGTATACTGCTGGCGGGTATGTGGTGGCGGGGCCGTTATGGGGTGGGCTTGTGTTTGCTGGTGTTGGCCTTCTTCGTGGCCGAGGCCCTTGCCATGTGGCACTTCCGCATCAACTACGCGCTGAAATAGCACGTGCCCCGGCGAGCAGGGTTAGCAGTTTGCGTTGCTCGAATTAGTGCGGTGTTTGCTATCATCAATGCTCTGTTCCATAGTCTGCGACAGACCGGGCGTGCCCTGTGGTCGGCCCTGCGGGCACCGGGCATCTACCTGCTGCTGGCGGCCTGCGCGGTGCTGTGGGCGTTGGCCTACCAGCACAAGACCGTGTATATCGTGGACATCGGCGGTCTGACCGACGACGCTTATGTGTCGGGCTTCCACGCCAAGGAGCACAACGACCAGCTGAGCTACCGATGGACCACGGGGCGGGCTGAGATCTTCATGCCGGGGCTGGGCAACCAGCGGCTGGAGTTGGAACTGACCATGGCAGGCTTTCGCACTCAAGGCAGCCCGCCTACCGTGACCGTGCAGACGCGGGCCGGCGTCGTTCAGGTACATACTTCCCCAGACCTGCGAAGTTATACTTTCTTCGTGGACCGGGGCGACCGCTGGAACGGCGACTTGCAGGTGGTCATCTCCTCCTCTACGTTCTCGCCAGCAGGCGACCCGCGCCCTCTCGGCGTGCTGGTGGACCGTATGGTGGTGCGCCCGCTCGACTATTCGCTGCGCTCGGTGGTCATCCCCCCGACCGGCACGATGGTCTCGATGTTGGCCGGGCTGGCGCTGCTATACCTTTCCGCTGCCGTCACTACGAGGCGTGGCCCCGGCGCCCTGTGGGTGGTGGTCGTGCTGGGATCGGTGGCCGCTGTGCTGATAGTTTTTGCGCGTGCCGAGTTGGGCCTGCTGGCCGGGCACTTACCCAGTCTGGGCCTGTGGGCCGTGCCTGTGGCGATAGCCGGGCGTACCATCATGGATTTGCTGGTGCCCGATGGCCTGCCCGCTCGAGGCTTCGTGGCCGCGGCGGCGAGCTCGGCGTTCGTGGCTGCCTTTCTGCTGCGCTTCGGCGGCCTGACCTATCCGCAGTTCCTCACGAGCGACATCCTCTTGCACGTGCACTACATTCAGGACCGCGTGCTGAGGGGGGAATGGGTGTTTCCGGGCCGCCTGCCCGATGGCACACCCGTGCCTTACCCGCCCGCCCTGTACATCATAGTGGCTCCCCTCACTTCGGTCTTCGGCACCTCGGATGCGGCGTTGAGCCTCGTGTTGAAGTGGGCGGCGTCGGCGCTCGATTCGACCACATGCCTTGCGCTGGGCTGGGCGGCTTCGCGCCTGTGGTCCGGCAAGACCGGGGGATGGGCAGCACTGGCCTACGCGGTATCGCCTGCGCCGTTCGAACTGTTCTCCGCTGGCAACTACACCAACCTGTTCGCGCAGAGCGTGTTCAACCTGACGCTGCTGACGGCGTTGGTGTTTGTGGCCGGCCCGATCCCACGCCCCGCGGCGTCTTGGGGCTACCCCGTGCTGATAGCTGTGGGCTTCGCCTTGACTATGCTCGGCCACTACGGTATGATGTTGAGTACGCTCGTGATAATGGGCCTGTATGCCGTATGGGCACTGTTGGACCCAGCAGCGCGGAGCAAATCGCGCCCGGCGTGGTCCGTCGTGCTGGCTTTTGGTGTGGCACTGTTCGCCGGTTGGGTGTTTTACTACAGGCACTTCGCCACGGAGATGAGAGACCAACTGGTGGGGGTGCTTGAACGCCTGTCAGGGGGGCGCTCGCCTGCGCCACGCCCTATCGGGCAGGGACCGATGCAGGAGCCGCTGTTGCAGAGGTTCGCCCGCAAGCTGGACCGGTTGGTGGGCACCCTGCCCTTGCTCGATGCGGCCTTCGGGGGCATCCTGCCTGCCGATGTGAAGCGGTCTGCGCAGGTGCTTCTCGCATCGTGGCTGGCCGCTTCGGGCTTCTTCTTTCTGCTGGACCAGACACTGGGAGATGCGATCCGCTGGTTTTATCTGGCTGCCGCTCCCGTCTCTCTGCTTGCCGGGCGCTATCTGGCGCATCTCACGGCGAAAGGCAGGTCGGGGGTTGTGCTGGCGGGCTTGGTGTTATCCGTCATGACGTGGAATCTGCTGGTGGTGTGGATCGGTGAGTTGATCTTCACCCGATACCATTGACATTGACCACCGGCGGCTCGGTTCGCGATATGAGACAGGACTTATACGAAGACCTGTACATCAAAGAGCAAGACTACTGGTGGCACGTGGGCAAGAGGGCTATCGTGTACGGCCTGCTGGAGCGATTCCGGCCATTCCTGCCGGTCACCCACGGCACAGGTAATCCCCGGCGGGGTGCCCTCGCCCTCGATCTGGGCTGTGGGGCAGGGCTGAACCTCGACCATCTGTCCAAGTATGCCCAACCCGTGGGCACCGACTTCTCAGAAGAGGCATTGCGCTTCTGTCAAGCGCGCGGCCACCGCATGCTGTGCAAAGCCGACGCCACCGAGCTACCCTTCCCCGACCGCTCGTTCGACATCATCACCGCTCTCGATGTCATCGAGCATGTGGATAGCGACCATGATGCGTTGATGGAGTTGCGCCGCGTAATGCGCCCCGGTGGCCTGCTGATCATCAGCGTGCCCGCCTACCCGCTGCTGTGGAGCTATTGGGACGACATTCTGGGCCACCGCCGCAGGTACACCGTGCGTACCCTGCGCCGAGCGGTGGGGCGCGCGGACCTGCGCGTGCTCAAGCTCAGCTACAGCAACGCCCTCATCCTGCTGCCCACCATACTGGTGAGGCTGTTCAAGGGCTTGCTTACGCGGGCCAGCGCAATGCGGGGCAAAGGCAAAGACCCGGAGACCGACTTCATGCCCGTGCCGGGTTGGTTAAACGCCATGCTGATCGCTTACTACCGGTGGGAGGCACGCTTGCTCAGGCGTAATCACCTGCCGTTCGGCCTGTCGGTAGTGTGTGTGGCCCAGCGGCCTCAGGAGGATGCGCATGCGTAGCGTGCCACGCACAACCGATATGGCCGGGTCCACCGGCGCGGCCCTGACCGCTGACCGCACATCGCCCGGCGCCCTCCGTCAGTTGCTGGCTCGGCTGGAGTCCTCGGCGCCCGCGCTGTTAGTGCTCACTATTGTGCTGTGGGTGGCCGTCATTTTCGCGGCCAGCGCGTACAAATATGAGACCTTCGGGCAGGGCTACGATCAGGTGGACTTCGAGCAGGCCATCTGGAACACCACGCAGGGCCGCATAATGGAGGACTCGCGCTTCAACTTTACCGGCTCCATCTTCGGCATGGACTGGATGCCTATGCTGTTCTTCTTTGTGCCGTTCTACGCACTGATCCCGTCGGCGCACACCCTCTTCTTCCTGCAGATTGTGGGCATAGCTGTGGGCGCGGTGCCGGTGTACTGGCTGGCTCGCGACCGTCTGGGCAGCAAGTTGGCCGCACTGGGACTGGCGATGGTCTATCTGCTGTACCCTACCCTCTTGCACACGGCGCTTAATCCGTTTCAGGTGCGAGTGTTTGCGGTTACGCTGTTGCTGTTCGGCTTCTACTTTTACGAGAAGCGCAACTGGCATCTATTCATGTCGTGTGCCCTGCTGGCGATGCTGGCGCGCACGGACGTAGCCCTCGTGGTGGCGATGTTCGGCGTGTATGGCCTGCTCACCCGCAGACGCTGGCCTTATGTGATACCACCTCTGGTGGTGGGTCTGGGCTACTTCGTCCTGTCTATATCTTTGATAGTGCCCTCATTCGCCTATCCGGGCGTTCTGTCGGGGGGTACGGGCGCGGTGGGCGATGACTACATGGCATGCTGGCCGTGCGGCACCAACCCTCTGGTAGCGTATTACGGGCATCTGGGCAGGAGCGGGCCGGAGATCGTCGGCTATATACTGACCCATCCGTTGCAGGTAGCCGGCATCATGCTGGAGAAAGCCAAGGTCGAATACATGCTGTCGTTGCTGGTGCCGCTGGCCTTACTGCCGTTGCTGTCGCCGCGTCCGCTGGTGCTCGGCCTGCCAGTGCTAGCTCTCAACCTGCTGTCTCTGCGCACAGCCCAGTACGACTACAAGAGCCACTACAGCCTGCTGCTCGTACTGGGTCTGGTGACCGCAAGCGTGTATGGGCTGGACAACCTCGTCAAGTGGGTGGCACGCCTGCGAGCGCGGCTGCACCCCGATCAGGGTGTGGGGGATCGCCCGGTCGCGTGGGTGCAGTGGGCGGCATTGGGGTTGGCGGCGTGGGCGCTGGTGATGACCATCCCGTTCAAGAATCCGGTGGCGCGTGTGGTGCTGTTCCATGAGCCGCCCGCGCGTGTGCAAGCCGCCAAAGAGCTGATAAGCATGATACCGCCCGAGGCCAGAGTGGCCGCCAGTTCCAAACTGGCCCCGCGCCTGCTGCCCAGACGCTACATCTATAACTTCCCGCCCGCACCCTATTCCCCTTACAATTTCGGTCCCCGCCGCGCCCCCGGCTACGTGGAACTCGATTACGTGCTGGTGGACCCTGAGGCCAGCGCCCTGACCGAGCGGCAGAATCTGCTGGATGGTAAGAGCGCCTTCGACTGGCTTCGGGAACTGCCCGAATGGGAGCTGGTCGCCGCCAGAGAGGGTATATATCTGTACAGGCACCGCTGATCAAGGCCCGGGCCGGCGCCTGCTGTCATAAAGAGGCTGTGATGTGGATGGCGGTGCAGAGGGCTTATTTGGAGCGCTCGCTTCCCACCCGCGCTCCAAGTTGAGTGGGCTTGTCCTCTAGTACACAGCCTCAGGTCTTGTCAGGGGTAGGGGCGTGGGGCATGAGTGTTCGTCGATGTGCCTCCTTTTTGGGGTCGGGTAAGCCCCCATTTTTGTGCAACCGGATGAGGGGCGAACTGGAGCCGTGTTATAATTACGATTAGAGCTATGAGTGAGAGCGTTTCCGGTTACGAACCGATCACCCCGCTATCAGTGGTTGCCGAGGAGTCCACGGGCCATCTGCTCATCGAGTGGAGCGACGGCAAGACCACCTCCTATCCCATCGAGTGGCTGCGATGGCAGTGCCCATGCGCCCTGTGCAGGGGGGAGATGGGGGTGCCGGGCCGCCTGAGCTACGTCAAACAGCTTACCCCAGAAGAGACCACGCTGGTGGATGCTCAGCCGGTGGGCCGCTACGGCATCATGTTCTTCTGGGCCGACGGCCACCACGACGGCATCTATACTTACGACTGGTTGCGGGCCAATTCGCAGGATGATGCCCCGGCCACCCGTGCCGACATGCAGGAGCAGGAAACGGAAGGCAACGAAGGCACACGCAAATGAGGCCGGCGCGTACCCACTCGCCGACACAGCGCACAACTCACATCTCGTGCATCAGCCTTGATACACGCCTCGCACACACAACTTGAAACCCGGTCATCGCCCGAACTTGAGGCGCAACTTGTGGCCGCCATAGAGCCGTGGCTGGCCCACATGAAGTGGCGCAAAGATTTCGACGCTTGGCGCCGGCGGCGCATCTGGCAGGAGCTTTACCAGACCGATAACGTCGAAGATGTGCGCCGCGCACTCGATGGTAGCGTGCAAGGCAAGGTGGTGTTGGATCTGGGTGCGGGCATGGGCGGCCTGTCGGTGGCGCTGGCGCGCGAGTTCGGCGCCCAAGGCATGCGCCTGTATGCCTTAGACTACAACCCCCACTACTGCCAGATCGCCCGCCTGCGCGCCCGCCGCTATGAGCTTGACTTGCCGGTCGTGGTGGGCGCGGGCGAGCAGTTGCCCTATCCATCGAACAGCTTTGATATAGTGGTGTGCTTCGATGTGCTGGAGCACGTGGCCGACCCGCAGGCTGTGCTGGCCGAAATGTACCGCGTGCTCAAGCCCGGCGGTGTAGCGCTCGCCACCGTGCCCAACCGCCATGCCTTCCGCGACCCCCATTACCACCTCCCCCTCATCAATTGGCTGCCCCGGCCCATCGCCGAGCTGGTGGTGCGCGCCGCCGGGCGGACCAAGCGCCACTCTCCACTCCACGACCGTCAAGCGCTCTCCGAATTGAACACCTACACATGGGGGGCGTTCAAACGCCTTGCGCACTCCACAGGGTTCAGGGTGCGCGATCAGGTGTACGCGCGTATCATACGGGGTGAGATACGCCAGCTTGGCGGTTGGCGCAGGCGTGTGCTGAACGTGTTGCGCGCGCTGGGGCTGATAGGTCCTCTCTACCAAATCTACAGGTACGGCTGGCAGGGCACTTATCAGATGGCGCTCTTCAAACCACGAGACGCAAGGTGAAGATAGCACTTTATAATCTGACGACCACCACCCGCTGGGGAGGGGTGGAAACGTTTGTATGGGAGGTGGCCGCACAACTGGCGCGGCGGGGTTACCGAGTGGAGGTGTTCGGTGGGCGGGGCACTGCCCGACGCCTCCGCGCCCCCGGCGTGCGTGTGCGCCTGTTCCCTTATATAGACCGCGATACGTGGCGCAAAGTGCCCTTGCTGAGCCGCCAGTACGGTCTCACCAAGCTATTGGAGCGCCTGAGCATGGCCCCATTCGCACTGCCTGTTCTGCTCCGGGGCAGGTTCGACGTTGTGCATATCCAGAAGCCCTATGATCTGCCGGTTGGTGCGCTCGCCAAACTTTCGGGTGCGCGATTGCTCTTGGGCTGTCATGGTAAAGATTTTTGGCCGGGTGACCGCCTGTTCATCCGGTACGTGGACGCAGCAGTGTCGGCCAGCCACTTCAACGCCGCGCAGGTGCGTGCCCGCTATGGCCTCAACCCGAAGGTGGTGTACAACGGGGTGGACCTGCACCTCTTCACGCCCGAACCGCGCGACGACGCTCAGGTGCTGGCGAAGTATGGCCTCGCACCGTCCACCGAACGCTGCCCGGCGCTGCTCTATGCGGGCCGCCTGATACGCTGGAAGGGGGTGGAGTACCTGATAAGCGCCATGCCACTGGTGGTGCCGCAAAACACCCGCCTGTGGATAGCGGGGGAGGGCCCATACCGGCCGACTCTGGAGGCCCTTGCCCTGAAGCACGGCGTCGCCGACAGGGTCAGGTTCCTTGGCAAAGTGGAACAGCACGAGCTGGCCGCGCTCTACCGCTCGTGCGCCATGCTGGTCGCCACCTCCTTCGTCAACGAGACGTTCGGCATGGCCCTGTGCGAAGCCATGGCCTGCGGCACGCCCGTGGTGGCCTCGGAATTCGGCGGGTTCCGCGAGGTGGTGCTGGACGAGGTCACCGGCCTGCTGGCCCGGCCGCAGGACCACCGGGACCTCGCCGATAAGATAAACGCGTTGCTGGCCGACCCGCAACGGGCACGCCAGATGGGCCGCGCCGGGCGCGAGAGGGTGTTGGCCACTTTTAGCTGGGATGCGGTTACCGATAGACTGGAGGAGGTGTACAGGTGTCTCGCCCGCTCCTCTACGTAGCCTATCCGATGCGCCTCGACCTGAGCGCCGCCAACGCCATTCAGACCTATAATACAGTCAAGGAGCTGAGGCTCATAATCCCACGCATGCGACTGGTGGTGCCCCGCTGGTTGAACGAACCGAGCGCCTTCGAAGACTTGAGGGCAATGCACCTGCCCCGCCCGGCGGTCAACAAACTTTCGCGGCTGGTGCGTTGGGTGGGTTGGTCGTATATCGAGCGCACCCTGTTCTCTTTGATGCTCGTTATACTGTTGGCCATGCTGAGGCTGTGGGGGTCGGGCTATCGGGTGCTGTACGTGCGTGATGCGGTGTGTGCTGGGTGGTTGTGCTTGCTCGCGCCGGTGCACGGGGCGCGCGTGGTATACGAGGTGCACGACCTCGAAAGCGCCCACCCCAGCAGGGCCTTTCGCTGGCCGGAGCGCTTCTGGCGCAGTTTGTTGTCATGGCACGACCGGCTGGCCCTCACCCGGTCGTGCGTGCTGGTGTCCCTCACCCAAACATTCAAGCAATGGGTGGTGCGGCGGGGCCTGCGTGCCGAGGGCGATGTGGTGGTTATCCCCGACGCCTTCGACCCCGAATTGCACCATCCGGCAGACGCTCAGGCAGCCCGGCGCAACCTTGGCCTCCCGCAGGATGCCCGTATCGTTGCCTACGCCGGGTTGACCTTCGCTTATAGAGGGGTGGACCTGCTGGTCAGGGCATTTGCACATTTGCAGGAGCAGGTGGCCGGATCAATGTTGGTGCTCGTCGGTGGCCGCCCGCACGAAATAGCGGAACTGAGGGCGCTGGCCGCTCGCCTCGGCATCACTCCGCGGCGCCTGATCATGACGGGCCACCTCCCTCACGCCGCCACGCTTGATTATCTAAACGCCGCCGACGTGTTGGTCATACCCAATACGGTCACTACCCTGACCGCATCCCCCCTGAAACTGTTCGAGTACATGGCCGTGGGCAAACCGATCGTTTGCAAAGACTCCCCGGCCCTCAGGGAGATAGTGGACGAATCGTCGGCGGTGTTCTTCACGGGAGGGAACGAACAGGCGCTGGCCGCTGCCTTGCGCCGGGTGCTTTCCGACCCGGCACTGGGCCGCACGCTTGGGGCCTCGGCCCTGCGCCGTGCCGAGCGTTATACATATTGTGCCCGCGCCGCCCGGATCGCAGAGGTGGTGTATAGGTGCAGTTGACTGCCCGCACAACCCACGCTACCACCCATGCCGATGAGGGGGTGACCCCTCACTGGTGGCATGACCGCGCCCTGCTGGCTTTGCTGGCGCTGTTCGTGGTGTGTGCGCCCCTTGTCACCAGTCGTATCTATGCCAGCGACGAGATACAATACTTCGCCTACACGCGATCTCTGTTCTTCGACCGCGACTTCGACTTCGGCAACGAGTATCTGCATTTCTACCAATCCGACCGAGTGAAGTTCAGGGACATCTATGAGGACCTGTATCTGAAGCGCGAGCCGCTTACCGGGCGACCCATCAACGTAGCTCCTATAGGTACAGGTCTGCTGTGGCTACCCATGTATGCGCTGGCCCACCTTGGCGTGCTGGCGGCGAACGCCTTTGGGGCAGGCATACCCGCCGATGGCTATTCGCAACCCTACATAACGGCCATCTGCCTGACATCCTACCTGTACGGATGCGCGGGCCTGCTGCTGTGCTTCCTGCTTGCACGCCGGTTGTTCGGCTCGCGGCTGTCGGCGGTGGTCGTTGCCACGGTATGGTTCGCCACGCCGGTGATCTTCTACACCGTGATTGCCCCGCCATGGTCCCATGCCACATCACTGCTGACCGTGACATTGTTCATCTGGTACTGGCTCAAGACCCGGCGACCGGAGGGCCGCCGCCTGACCGAGTGGGGCCTGTTGGGCGTGCTCGCCGGCTTGATGATGCTCGTGCGTGAGCAGGATGCGCTGTTCATGGTCATACCCGCCATCGAAGCTCTGTGGGACCTCGCACAGCGTATCTCAAGCCGTCCCCTGCGTCCTTTTGCGATGAGGGCGCTGTGGCCCATCTTGTCTGGGTGGGCGAGGGGCCTGTTTGTGATGGTAGTATTCGCCGCTGTCACGTTCACACCGCAACTCATCGCCTATAAAGAGGTGACAGGTAGGTTCGGTCCTTCGCAGATCGTGGCCGGCAAATTCACATGGACCGCGCCCAATTTTCTGAATGTGCTGTTCAATCCGGAACATGGCATGATACCATGGACGCCACTGGTGGCCGTGGCACTGCTGGGCCTGCCGGCGCTGTGGAAGCACGATCGGCTGCTTACCACGGCGCTGGGCGTTGCCCTGTTATTGCAGGTGTATATTGCAGGCTCGTTCCTCACATGGCAGGCGGCAGGCTCGTTCGGGCAGCGCCGTTTCATCAACAGCACCTCGATCTTCGTGCTGGGCCTTGCCGCGCTGGCAGCATGGCTGCTCGCTAGGGGTTGGCCCAGATGGTTGCTGGGCGGGCTGGCTGCGCTGTTCGTGGCGTGGAACGTCGGCTTGCTGATGCAGTACGCGCTGTGGTGCTCGCCGCAGCGGCAGGGTCTGGACTGGTCCATTGTGTTGCGCGGCCAGCTAGAGATGCCGGCGAAGGTATTGCAAATGGCGTGGGACTACCTTACCAATCGCCACAAATTCTACAGAAGCACTCGGCAGTGTTGAGGGCCGTGCCGGAAGTTGCGTGGACGTGAAACCTGAAACGCAATGGGTGAAAGGAGTGCCTGACCCGATTTGCGAATAGCTAATTTCTTCCGACCTACGTTTTACGACGGCTGAAGATGGAGGATATGTGATTTCAAAGCGGTTGCTTAATTCGGTGGTGTGCGTGACCCCGGCATGCCGGGCACAGGAAGGTGGTGCGCCCTCCCTGCAGAGGGAGCAGGGCCATCTGCGCTGTCCGCGCTGTGGGCACACTTACGACCTGCGCCCTGAGGGCTACCTCGACCTGATGCCGCGTGAGGCCAAGGGTTCGCTACATACTTCGCTCTATGTTTCACACGCAGACCGATTCGCACACGCTCTGGACTACAGGCGCGTGGGCCTGCCGTTGCTGGGCGCGGGTGTGCGCCAGCGGGCTATCCTGCGCATGCTCAGACCCGAAGCGCAGGATCGGCTGATAGAGTTGGGGTGCGGCAACGGCAAATTCCTCGTGTGGAACCGGCGCCGAGTCGGCTGGGCGGTGGGAGTGGACCCCGCCCCGCTGTTCTCCGAACAAGCCCTTGCGAGCGTGGACCTGTGTCAGGCCGATGCGCGTGCCTTGCCCTTCCGCGACGGCTCGTTCACCGCCGCCCTGTCCATTGATGTGCTGGAGCACCTGCCCATGCCCGACATTCACCGCTATCTGAGCGAGGCGCATCGTGTGCTTATCCCCGGCGGTAGGCTGTTCATCTTCTCAAACACGCGAGAAGGCTCGCGCCTCGACTTCATTGTGCGCAACACCCGCCGCCTGTCACGCTGGCTTGGAAAGCATGGCCTCATTGATGATACCCGCGACCGCCTCCGCAAGTCAGACCACGTCAAGGCCATACGCACTTTTGAGGAGTTGGAGGAGGCGCTCTCTGAACACGGCTTCCGGATGGAGCGCGTGCTGTTCTGGAACGGCCTGTTCCAGAGCGTCATCGAGAACCTGCTGGTCAAATTGGTCGAATCTCTGTTGCGGGGATGGCGGAGCCGAAGCCGAAGCCGAAGCCGAAGCAACAGCAGACTTGACGGCGGTGGTGCCGTAGCCACAGGGCAGGTCGTGCCAGCGGGCGAGGACGAGTTGCGCTCCTCCGTGCGCCGCACGCTGGCACGCAGGGGCTATGCCTACCGTGCGGCGGCCTTGCTGACCGACCTCATGTGGCTCGACGTGGTGTTGTTCGGCAGGTGGAGGGCCGGACCCTATTTCCTTATAGCTGTGCGCGAGGGTACACACACGTTATGAGAGTGCTCTATATTGCCGGGGCTGTAGAAGCCAACAGCGCTTCTGGCGGCTCCACACATATAAGAGAGGTAGCCTGTGGGCTTAAGGAGCTGGGCCACGACGTGGTCGTTATGGCACGCGCCGCGCCCGATGCCCCACGTCCGTCCACCCTCGATTGCGGGGTGCGTGTGCGCTATCTGAGGTGGCGAAAACAGCTTGCCATGATGGGCCTGCGTCAGGTGGCGCGGACAGTACGCAGTTTCAAGCCCCAAGTGATCATGGAGCGTTATTATAACTTCGCGGGCGCGGGCATCCTGCTGGCCCGTCGCCACGGTATCCCGGCCATACTGGAGGTCAACGCGCCCATGGTAGACCCCCCCGGCACTCTCAAGACCAAGCTCGACCGCATCCTGTTCGGCTCGATGCGTATGTGGGCCGTGCAGCAGGCGAGGTGGAGTGCGGCCATAGTGACCCCCCTCGCCAGCACCGTGCCGCCCGAGATAAGCCGTCGCAAAATATATGAACTGCCTTGGGGTGCCAACATCGAGCGGTTCGACCCGTCTATTCGCGCGGCCAGACGGCACCGCCTCGCCAAACAGCGCAAAGCTCTGGGGCTTGCACCGGGCGTGCCGGTTGCGGTGTTCCTCGGCAGTTTCCGGGCGTGGCACGGGGTGGGGCAGTTCGCGCAGGCCGCCCGCCTCTTGTTGGGGCGGGGCGTCTCTGTGGCCTTCCTCGCCATAGGCGGGGGACCTGAACTGCCCGCGCTCAAAGCCGAGGTCGAAGGCTGGGGCCTGCCGCGTGACCGCTTCGTGCTCGCCGGGCCGCGCGCTCACGACGAAGTGCCCGAACTGCTTGCGCTGGCCGACATAGGCGTGGCCCCGTTCGATTTGGCCGCTCACCCGCCGCTCGTCGCCTTCGGCTTCTATTGGTCGCCCCTCAAGGTGTTCGAATACATGGCTATGGCCCTGCCGGTGGTCACCATTGACGTGGCCCCCCTCAACGACATCGTTCGCCACGAGCAAGAAGGCCTGCTCTACCCCTCCGGCGACGTGCAAATGCTGGCCGAGTCCATAGAGCGGCTGGCGACCGACCAAGCCCTGCGCGAACGGCTCGGAGCGAGTGCCCGCGAGCGCGTTGTACAGCACTATAGCTGGCAAGCGCACTGCCGCTCTCTGGACGCTATATTGAAGGAGATAGTCGAGCAACGCCAGATTGAGTTGGCACCAAGGAAGTTAGCCCGTGCAAAACGCATTAGATTTAGATAGGGATGACGGGGATGTACAGCGGGATGCTCAGCCGCTACGTGTATGGCTGTTGACCGACGTGTTCCCGCCGAGGTGCGGGGGTAGCGGCTGGAGCACCTACTACCTCGGCAGAGCACTGGCCGAGCGTGGTCACTATGTGCGCGTGTTGCGCCCCCGCTATGATGAGCCTGTACGCCACCCGACCCGGCGCGTGGTGAGCTACGGCGGCCTGCTCGTGGAGGAGATGCTTGTGCCACCCCCACCCCGATGGGCCGCCACGTCGGGTGCGGGCCGCGCATGGTCCGAGGATACTGCCCGCCGCCTGTTGGCCCTGCGTGCCGCCCGTCTTGCCGCGCAAGGTCAAGCCGATGTGCTGCACGGCCAACATTTGGTGTCCGGGGTGGCCGCATCTTTGGCCGCACACAGGGCGCGCAGGCATGGCGTGGCCGTTGTGTCGGTGGTCACCGTGCGTGACTACTGGCCGTTGTGCCCCGCCAGCACGCGCCTGTTCACTGACCGGCATGGCCAGAGCTTCGAATGCCGCGACTGCCACCGCCTGCTGTCATATCTGGCCTGTGCCCGGCTGAACACGCCATGGTGCAAGGCTCCGCTCATGGCCCCGGCACTTCTGCGCTGGCGGCGCACCCGCCGCGCGGCCAGAGCGCTGTGCCGGTGCGATGCCGTGGTAGCTGTGAGCAGTTATGTGCACGGGGAACTTGAGCGCAGTGGCCGCGTGCCCCCCGGCAAGCTGCACACCATACCCAATCTGGTAGACCTCGCCGAAGTGCGGCGTGCCCTGCAAGGCCCATGGCCCCTGCCCGACATCGCGCCCGACGAACCGTTCCTGCTGTTCGTGGGCAAGCTCGAAACCAACAAAGGCGTGCACATGCTGCCCACTGCCGTGGCGCGTGCCGGAGTGGACCTGCCGGTTGTGGTGGCTGGCGAGGGTGGGTTGGAGACCGATCTGAAGCGCGCGGCGAGGCGGCGCGGCCTCGACCTCCGATTCTACTCGTGGCTGGGCAACGACGCGGTGCTCCTGCTCATGCGACATGCACGTGCACTGTTGTTCCCGTCGGCATGGCAGGAGCCTTTGAGCCGTGTGCTGGTGGAAGGGTGCGCGGCAGGCGCGGCCATCGTCGCTATGAACACCGGCGGCACGGGCGATCTGATAGCTCATATGCATACGGGCTGGCTCGCTCAAGACCTCGACTCGTTTGTGGAAGGCATCCGACAGGTGTCGCTGGACCCCGAGCTTAATACCCGCCTACGCGAGGGGGCGCGACAGGTGGCCGAGCAGCGGCTGGCCGCGCCGGTGGTTTGCGCTCAGGTCGAGGCGCTGTACGCAACGCTGCTCCACGAGGTTCGACGCCCATGACCCGCCTTACCGCCCTGAAGTTGGCCTACTGCGTGCGTGCCATCTTCCCACAACATGGCTACGGGGGGCTGGAGCGGGCCGGTACCGACCTTATGCGACATCTATTGCTTGCGGGCGCAGACGTGGCCCTGTTCACACGACCGTTCCCGGGCGCAGGCCCCATCGCCCCGCCTGAGGGGGCCCCGGGCCGTCTGACCGTGCATACCGTGCGCTATGAGCGCATGCCGGTGCCTCTGCCCATGCGCCCTAACAGCATCTCGGCCCGCCTGACCAACTACCCGGCCTTCGTGGAAGACATGGGCAGGCGGGTGGAGCGGTTTGCCCTCAAGGGCTACGTGCAGGCGGTGTACGCACATGGCCTTTGCGCATGGGGTGTGCGGCGAGCCGCACAATGGGGCGTGCCCACCGTTGCCAACCCGCATGGCCTTGAGGAGTTCAAGGTGCGCGACCCGCTCAAATGGCTGGCCTATGCGCCTTTCCGGGCGTGGGTGCGCGCTGGCTGTCGGGCCGCGCACCGTGTGGTAGCCACCGACCATGCCATGCGTAGCGAGGTGACCCGTCTGCTCCGGCTTGACCCCGACAAGGTGGTTGTGATACCTAATGGCGTAGATGTGCAGGCGGCTCGGTCTCTCGTAAGCCCAAAAGTGCGCGAGAGGCTGGCCGAGCGCTGGCCCGCTCTCGCATCGCCTCACCTTGCGCTCAAAGGCATCAGCGTGGGCCGCATGGAGGCTAACAAGGGTTTCGACCGCCTGCTGCGCGCCCTCGCCCGTGCCCTGCCGGGTGATGATTGGGTGTGGTTTATGGTGGGCGAGGGCACGGCCCGCCCTGCGCTGGAGGCACTGGCTTCTACTCTGGGGCTGAGCGAGCAGGTGGTGTTCACAGGTCAGGTGACTGATGCCGAACTGCACAACCTGTATGAGGTGTGCGAGCTGTTCGCCCTCCCCTCGCTATACGAGGGCAGTTCGTTGGTAACCCTTGAAGCCATGGCTCACGGCCTGCCGGTGGTAGCCACGCGCGTGGGGGGCATACCCGACAAGGTTATCGAGGGGGAAACGGGCTTTCTGGTGCCGCCGGGCGATGAGGCAGGGCTGGCCGATCGGCTGGCGTGGATGGCCCACCACCCTCAGGAGCGTGCCCGCATGGGCGAGGCAGGTGCGCGCTTGGCCGCACAGCGGTTCGACTGGCACAGAATAGCTTTGCAGACGGTGGAACTGTTCGAGCGATTGCTGGACGAGGCACTGGCCTGCCGCACGATGGAGGTGCCCTCCAGCCTATGATGATTCTGGACGTGCTTCGGTGGGCGGTCGGGCTGATGGTGCTCGCCTTCCTGCTATATGTGCCGGGCGCCGTACTGCTCAACTCGCTCTCCGCCCGCACCGCCGGCATCCATGCCTTCTCCGATACGGGTGAGTGGGTTTATTCATCAGTGCTGATCGGCATGCTGGTCACCGGCGTGGCCGGGTTCTTGCTGGCCGAAGCAGGGCTGTTCCACTGGTGGTTGGTGCTGGCGGTGGTGGTCGCCTTTGCGCTGAGCGTTGCCATTGTCGTGGGCCACGTAGGCCTCAAATGGCATGCGATGGCGCGGTTGCTTAAGCCGCCCCCGGCCCCGGCCAGTGGGGTAGCTTGGCGCCGGTCGCGCCTGCACACCATCGCCCTTGTCCTGCTGGTGATGGTGGCCGTCGGCCTGTTCTCCAGACCCGCCGAGATGATACGCGGCGTGAACGACTCCGGAGCCTACATCAACGCTGGCGTGGCCCTGTCTCGCACCAGCGCATTCGTGCAACGCGACATCCTCATGCGCCAACTGGACAACGACAGGGGTGAAGTGGCACAACTGCTCCAAGGCTTGAACCCCGACCGCTACACGCTCAGCCGGCTGAGGATGCCTGCGTTCTACGTGCTGGATAAGCCTGCGGCCATGGTGGTGCCCCAGCATTACATGCTGTTCCCCGTATGGGTGGCGCTGATGCATTCGCTCTTCGGCATATGGGGGGCACTGTACGCCAATCCATTGCTGGCCCTGTTGCTTGTGCTGTCGGTATACTACTTCGCCAGACGAGTCACCTCCCCGGGTGCCGGACTGCTTGCGCTGGCCCTGCTGGTGCTGTGCCCAGTGATGATATGGTTCGCCCGCTACCCCGTGTCCGAAGTGTTGACCGGCCTGCTGGCCTTTGGGGCCTTCTACGCGTTCCTGCGCATGATGACCACGCGCCGCGAGCTGGTGCCAGCACCCCCCACCACCCAAGACGGCACCACCCTGCACGCAGACCACACGGCGAGCGCCCGCCACGAGTGGGCGTCGCTGTGGGGGCTAGCGGCGGGCGTGTCGCTGGGGCAGATCGCGCTGGCCCGCCCCGATTTCATCTTCTATATGGTGCCGGTAGCCTTTTATCTGTTGTACTGGCGGCTCACGAGGCGCTGGAGGGCCGAGCACACATGGTTCGCCGGTGGACTGGCCTCTATGCTGGGCCTGTGGGCGATGCACTTCGCCTTCTTCGGGTTCGCCTACACGCTGGACCTGTACCACAACGTCATACAGCATGTGCGCCGGTCGTGGGCACTGCTTCTACCTGCCATGTATGTGGGCCTGCTGGGCCTCGTCCTGCTGGACCGCCTGCACCTGCGGTTGCGCCCGCTGTGGGTGCGGCTGGAGGGCGCGGCGAGGAGCTACAGGTGGGTGTGGGCAGGCGTCTTGATAATGATTATTGGGGTGTATGCGGCTTACTATTACGTCCTCGCCCCATGGCAGCCCAACATCCGCTACGATGATGCGGGCAACTTGATCCCACCGCAGGCGAGCACTACTTGGGCCAGCTACATCGGCGCACCGGTGGATCAGGGCGAGCGTTACAATCTGCTGCGCATAGGCTGGTACCTATCCCCACCGGGCATAGTCCTTGGGGTGGCCGGGCTGTTGCGCTGGATATGGGGCAGGTTGAACGCGGCCACAGGCCTGTTCTTCGGTGTGCTGGTGGTCACCGGCTTCGTGTTCATTCAGGAGACTTTCACGCAGGCCCACTACATCTACACCATGCGTCGCTACGTACCTGTGATCCTGCCCGCCCTGATCATCGGCATCGCATGGGCCTGCCAGTTCTTCTGGTCACGCGCCCGCATGCGTCCCGCCGGGGTGGTGGTGGGCGCGGGCCTCGCGCTGGGCATAGCGTTGTTCTTCGCGTACACCTCCCGCGTCATCGTGAGCAACGTCGAACTGAGGGGCGCGGTGCAACAACTGTCGTCGTTCGCCATGCGCTTCCCCGCCAGATCGGTGTTGCTGTTCAGCGATGGTCGTGATGAGCCTTACGTGGTGGCTACCCCTCTTCAGTACATCTTCGGGCTGGATTGTTTTGCCGTTAACCCCACCGATTACACCAGAGTGAACAACGATGTGCTTGAGGGAGTGGTGCGGCGCTGGCAGAGGCAAGGCTATCAGGTGTGGGTGGTGATGGGCGCAAACGGTGGTAAGCTGCACTTCCCCAACCTGTCGCTCAAGGAAGAATGGGAGTGGGCGTTCGATGTGCCCGAATACGAGCAGCTCTACCTGCAAAAGCCCAGCAACATGTCCCGTTCTTACCTGCCGTGGGGTGTATACTCTATACAGCCGGCTTCGCCTCCACCCACACTGCCTTTCAGCTTGGACATCGGCAACATGGACTACAAGTGGCTGGTGGCCGGCTTCTACACGCAAGAGCAGGCTCCAACAGATAGTTCCGCATGGCGCTGGACGGGCGACCACGCGGTACTGCGCCTGCCATGGCCCACCCGGCCGGACGGCTCCGCTACGGCCAATGCCACCCTGACCCTGCGCATGCGGCCCGAAACCCCGCGCCCCGGACAGCCGCCATTGAGGGCCTCGGCCCTGACGGTCAACCTGTCCGTAGGCGACACTCCAATAGGTCAGGTGGTAGTGCCCCCCGGCTCCGGCTTCACCGATTACACCGTGAACGTGCCCGCCGGCATCCCCCTGTCGAGCGGCGACGGCGCTTCCGGCACCGTTCTGCTTCACCTGCGCGCGCCTACGTGGTCGCCACGCGATGCAGGCCTCGGCTACGACAGCCGCGCCCTCGGCGTGCAGTTGGACTGGGTGCGGGTCGGACCGTAGGATGAAGGCGAGGCCAAGCTTGGAGGTCACGAGGGCCAGGGATGGCGGGGTGATGAAAAGCATAGAGCTACAGACGCGCCCCCGCCATTTGTCGCCTTTGATCGGATAATTGGTACCGGAGCAGTATGAGCACAGCGAGTAAACACAAACAAAAGACGCTGGTGGAGCGCGCCGGCTGGGCGGTGTTCTGGAACACGGCCTTCTTCCCACTCAAGGTGCTGGTGGGCTTCCTGTCGGGCGTGGTGGTGGTGCGCTTGCTGAGGGCCGAGGGCTTCGCCCTGTACTCGCTGACGGTGGCTCTGCTCAACTTTCTGGGCATGTTCGCCGATCTGGGCATCGAGCGCACCCTGCCCCGTTTCTACCCGGAGGTGGAGATGAGCTCAGGGCGGCGCGGGGTGCTGCGCTTGCTGGGTTGGGTGGCGCTGGTGAAAGGTGCGGTGCTGTTGATCTTGCTGACGGCCCTGCTGATCGCACCAAGCCTTTGGATCGAACAGTTCCAACTTGGCTCATTGGGCAATTGGCTGATTATAATGATAGCTTTGCTGTTGGTGCTGGGGGCGGCCTCCGACGTGTCCATCCAGCTTCTGTACACTCACTTCGAGCAGAGGATCACCAACGCGCTCGATGTGCTGGCGGGGGTAGTGCGCCCGGTGCTGATCGCCGCCTTCGTGTTGCTGGCCGCGGCCCTGCACCTATCGGGCTGGGACGTGGTGGGAGCGATGCTGGCCTTGCTCATCACCACGGTGGTGTCGGTGGCGATATCGGTATGGCAGTCGTGGAAGCTGTTGCAACGCATACCCGAAGAGCCGCACCATCGGGCCGGCGAGGTGCGCCTCCCCTCAGGTCGCTCATTGCGGAACCGCCTGTTGTCGTTCGCAGGTCTGAACTACTTTCTCAACTGGTCGGTGTACCTGTACGACCGTGATTTCGTGGTGCTGGTCATGCCCTTCCTGCTGGCCCCCGATAGGCTCAAGCCGCAGGTGGCCATCATCTCGCTGGCCTACAAGACCGGCAAGGAATTCCTGCGGGCGCTGGTGGTGCCCCTGACCGGCGTGCAGACCCCCCTGTTCGCCCGCCTGTATGCCGAGAATCGCATCGAGGGCCTGCGCACCGCCTACGCCACCATCACCAAGTTCCTGATGCTGGTGATCTTCCCGGCAGGCGTGGGCCTGATCGTCACGGCGCGCAACTTCTATCAATTGGTGTACGGCCAGATAGGGCGCGATGCTGTGGTCAACCCCGACACCCTGCCGGTAGTGGTGACCTGCACCGTGGTGCTGGTGCTCGGCCTGTTCGGCGAGTCCATGATCAGCGTGGCCCTGAACGTGCTGATGGTGTACGAAGAGTTTCGAGCGGTGATGCTGGCTCGGTTGGTGGCTCTGGTGAGCATCCCGTTGCTGGTGTGGCTTGTGCCCGAAATGGGCGCATTGGGCGCGGCCATCGCGGTATCGGTGGCGGCGCTGGCCTCGCGGCTCACAGGCCTCATGTACGCGCTGAGGCGGCTGGGCCTGCCCTTTCCCGGGCGGTTCTTCGTCAAGGTGGGCACGGCCTCGCTGGTCATGGGCTTTGCGCTACTGCCCCTGCTTCTCCTGCCGCCCACCATACCGACCACCCTGCTCATGGTTGTTGGCGGGGTGGGGGTGTTTCTGGGGGCGTTCAAACTGCTGGGGGGCATGGACCGCGCCGATAAAGAGCGCTTCCTGAGCCTGCGCATCCCGCTGGCAAGCACTGCATTGAGGTTCCTGTAGTTGGACGGACTGCGCGTCGCCATCGTCACCACCACCGGCGTGACCCGCCAGTTCAGGCAGTGGCCCGAAGCCATCCTCGGCCGCGCGCTGGTGGCCCGCGGGCACACTGTGGCGGCCTTCACCATGCGCGAGGCCGGCTCTGACCTGACGGGCCGCGCCCGCGAAGACGTGGACGGCATCGAGGTGCACCGGCTGGACGTCAACCAACTGTGGGTGGCCCCCGGTGTGGTGCCCGCCATGCTGAGCTTCCGGCCCCATGTGGTGCATCTGTTCCACCTGCGCGGCCCGCTCAACTGGCAGGCCACGCTGCTGGCGAAGGTACTGCGCGTGCCAGTGGTGTTCACCGTGGTTGGGCCGTTCCACGACCCCTATCTGGTGGACGACCGCGAGCGCCCATATGCCGGCAAGATGTACCCCGGCAGGCTTATATACTCTGTGCCGCAGTTGGTGCGCCGTCTGGCCCGCACCCGCCTGCGCAAACCGCTCGCCACGTGGCAGAACTTCTGCATGCACTTTCCGCTGAAGGCCGCCGACGGCGTGATCGCCCTGTCGCGCCACGAGGTGGGGGTGCTGAGGAGGCTGGGCGTGCGGCCTGACCGGATCGAGCTCATCCCTCTTTGGATAGACGTGCCCTACATCGAATCGGTGCCCCATGCGCCCTCGCTGGCGGCCAGTTACCCACCGCCCCACGTGCTGTTCCTCGGCCAACTCAAGATACGCAAGGGATACGACACGCTGGCCCACGCCATGCCGCTGGTCCTGCAAAAGTGCCCCACCACCACTTTCCTGTTCGCGGGCCAGAACCCGGCGCGCGCCGGCCACCTCACCGCCATCTGCGAGCGCAACGGCAGTGTGGACCACCTTGTGCTCCTCGGCATGGTGGACGAACAGGAGAAGGTGCGTCTGATGCGCTCGGCTGACTGCCTCGTGTACCCCACCCGCTACGAATCGTTCGGCCTGCCCCCACTGGAGGCCATGGCCGCGGGCTGTCCGGTGGTGGCCTCTAACATACCGGTGGTCAACGAGATGATACAGCACGGCGTGAACGGCATACTGGTCGAGCCGGAGGACCCGGCGGCGCTGGCTGAGGGCATCGTGCGCGTGCTCACCGACCCGGCCCTGCGGAGCACGCTGGCGGCCGGTGGGCGGCGCACGCTGGCCCGCTACACCGAGGGCGAACTGGTGGCCCGGATAGAACGGCTCTACTGCCGCGTGCTGGGCCGTCGAGGGGGAACCGATGGGCGCTGAGCGTGCAATCAGGCCGCCCTTGCGCGTGCTGTACTTCATCGGCTCATATGGCCCCGACGTGATGGGCAACGCCAGCCACGAGCAGACCATCCTCGCCATGAAGGCCCGCGGCCACGAAGTGGAGGTGCTCACCCAGATAAGCGACCCTGCACAGCCTCTGCTGAGTTGTGTGCATTATTCAGGCGTGCCGGTGTACCGCATCAACTTGTCGGCACGGGGGCGCGGGGCCGGGGCCTCGGTGCCAGCGCGGAGGCTGGCGGCGGCTGTGCTCAAATACGAATACATACCCACATTGATGGCGACCTACCGCCGCCACCTGAGGGCGCACCGTTACGACCTCGTGCACGTGGAGGGGGCCTATCCTTTCGGCTTTGTGGCCGCGCTGGCCGGTGGGCACACCCCGTTCCTCGCCAACGTGCAGGGGGCCGACGTGATAAACCTGCCCGAAGCCGACTACGGCTACCGTCGGTTCCTCGTGCCCCGGCTCGCGGTGGGGCTGGCACTGCGGCGGGCGGCGCTAGTGCGCGCTATATCCCCGCTTCTGGCCGATTATCTGGTGAAGGAGAGGCTGGCTGACCCGCGGCGCGTGGTGGTGGTACTGCGGGCCATCGAGGACGAGGCCTTCCCCCCGCCGGACGTGCCCCTCGATGAATTCAGGGCCGATTGCCGCCGGTGGCTGTCAGGGAAGTACGGCATCGGCCTGCCCCGGCCCGTGGTGATGGCGCTGAGCCGCCTGCACCCGTTCAAGGGGCTGGAATACCTGATTGACGCCATACCGCTGGTGGTCAGCGCACAGCGCGAGCGCGGAGCCGAGCCTCCGTGGTTCCTGATCTGCGGCCCGTCCCGGCGCACCGAGCATTACGGCGACTACCGCGACTTCCTGCGCAGGCGGGCTGAAGAGGCAGGCGTGTCGGGCTACGTGCTGTTCGGCGGTCAAGTGCCCCACCCGGAGGTGCGCACGCATCTGGCGGGGGCCGACATCTTCGCCTGCCCGTCCATCATCGAGGCGCAGAACAAGGTGGTGCCCGAAGCCTGCGCAGTGGGCACGCCTTCGGTGGTCACCCGGACCACGGGCATAGCCTCGTATCTGGCCCCGATGGACGCCTGCGTGCCCGTGCCACCGCGTTCGGCGCAGGCCATAGCGGATGCCATAGTGCGCCTGCTGAACGAGCCGGCCCTGTACGCAAAGGTCAGGGAGCACGCCCTGCACGCGGCCTCCACCCTGCGCGCCGAGGTGCTGGCCCCACAACTCGAATCCGCGTGGTATCGGGCCGCACGCGGCAGGGCTTGAACCGGTGTCCTCTCGCACGGACCCGGACTTGGGCCGGCCCCCTATACTTCCGACGCCTCGCTCTCCTGCTTGGAATCTAGGTAACGTGTGTAGGCGTCGGGCTTGAGCACGCCCACGAACGGCAGGTTGCGGTAAAGCTGGTTGAAGTCCAGCCCGTAGCCCACCACGAACTCGTCCGGGATGTCGAAGCCCGTATAGTCAATTGGCACGTCTACCATGCGCCGCTCGCGCTTGTTGAGCAGGGCGCACACGCGCAAACTGGCCGGGTTGCGGGCGCGCAGGGTGTCGATAATGTAGTTCAGCGTCAGCCCACTGTCAATGATATCCTCTACAATCAGCACGTGCTTATCCTCGATGGACATATCGAGGTCTTTCAAGATGCGCACGATGCCGCTGGTCTCGGTGGAGGCTCCGTACGAGGCCACGGCCATGAAGTCCATGGTCAGCGGCACTTTGATGGCACGCGCCAGATCCACGATGAACATAATAGCGCCCTTCAGCACGCCCACCAGCACCGGCTCCAGACCGGCGTAATCCTCGGATATCTGCTGGCCCAGCTCGATCACCTTGGCGCGTATCTGCTCTTCGGTGACCAATACATGGTCAATGTCGTCCCGCAAGTCGCGCTGTACCTGCATGCCTTCAATTTGCTGCACCGTGCCTGTCCCCCCTGTCGGTATTGCCCTGTGTATGCGTGTTGTCAGCCCGGATAAACTCCAGCTGGAGAATGCGCCCTGTGTGTGGAGTAAGCACCGCCCGCCCAGACCTCCTTCCGCCCGGCCCCGGCACCCACAACACCTCACCCCCCTCGGGGTGCAGGGCCACCAACGGTATCAGGTCTCGGACTCGTCGGGGAATTTTAGCATCAATAAACAGGTCCTGCAAGCTCTTGCGACCCTCCATACCTATAGGGATGATGTAGTCACCGCTCCTGCGGGTGCGCAGCACCACCTGCGCTGGCAATTGTGGAGAATCGAGGTCGAAAAGCGCCAGCAGGTCGCCCGGCACCCCCACCGGCTCACCCCCAGCATGCATTGACGCCTTCAACAGCCAGCCGCCGGACAATTCGACGGCCTGCTCAGGTGTGTTCAATCTGAGAACATGCTCGATATGCGGGTCCATAATGGGCCACAGGAGCAGGTCGGCCTGCGTGGGCTGTGCCTGTTCACCGCCCGCAGGCACCCGCCTGAGCACCACCACATCACCGCGCCTGTGTAGTGCCAGATTATGCGGCAATTGCAAGCCTACCGGCGCTTCCTGTCCGCCTGCAATCAACTCGCGGGCCGCTTCGACGTGCTGAAAGCCCACCCCCTCCAACGTACCCACCACCATCCTGATAGCCCGGCGCACCACCCGCCGCTGCAAGGCTAAGGGCAGTTTGCTGAACGCCTCCACGTTAAAGTCCACAGCCACAGCGCCTGACTGCTCGCTGTAGCCGGCCACGGAAGGCCAATGGACGTCCACCAGCGCTTCCAACACCTCGTCCTCGGCTGAAGCTATCTGCGACAGATTGTATAGATGGTGTTTGACGGTCGGTTCATAGCGTTGCAGTACAGGCAGCAACTCGTGCCTTACGCGGTTGCGCCTGTACGACAGGTCGAGGTTGGTCACGTCTACACGTGGGTGCAAACCCACCTGAGCGCAGTACTGCTCCGTATCCACCCGCCATACACCGAGCAGTGGGCGGAATACGCGGGCCTCTCTGGGTGGGTCATCGCCCACCAATTGCGCCAGCTCGGGGTCGTGCCCCGGGGATGGTAGGGGCACCTGCCCGACTACTGGCATGCCGGCAAGCCCGCCGATGCCGGTGCCCCGCAGTAGGTTCAGCAGCACCGTTTCCACTTGATCATCGGCGGTGTGCGCTACTGCTACTGTTGCCGAGTGCTTCCTTGCCAGCCATGCGAGGAATGAGTAGCGCACCTGCCTTGCCGCGTCCTCCGGTGACAATCTGTGCCGGCGCGCGTAGGCGGGCACGTCGAAGTGCGCCACCGTGTGAGGTATGCCCCATTCTCTGGCGATGTGGGCCACGAAGCGAGCATCATCTTCGCCTTCGGCCCCACGAAATCCATGATTCAGATGAGCTATGTGCAGGCTCCTCGCTGCCTCGCTCTCTCTCAGCATGATCAACACGTGAGCGAGGGCAAGGGAATCTGCGCCACCCGATACCCCCACCACCAGTGGGGCGCGCAGCAGCAACTCCTCCAGCCCGTTCTTGCGGGCCTGAGCCAGCACCTTGCCCGGCAAACTCTGTGCGAACTTCGCCGTCTGACCTGCCATACCTCTTTCTAACACAAAACCGAGCCGAATAAAAATGCCTGTGTCTTTTCTATACATAAGACACAGGCCGGTACGGATATAAAGGGTGGCGGGGGTGAGATTCGAACTCACGACCAAGGGCTTATGAGTCCCCTGCTCTACCGCTGAGCTACCCCGCCACTGAACACGAGTAAATTATACCAGTGTGGGTGAGCGATGTCAACCACGTTGACCAGCCTCAGTCTAGTTCCACCCTTGCCATAGCCCAGTGCTACTTCATGGCACTTCGTATGCAATAGAGGGAGGGGTGGGGAGGGCGA
>DAOTTC010000114.1:0-1533 GCA_034437815.1 Chloroflexia bacterium
CTTCACAACGCGCACGAAGTCGCGGAACAGGGGGTGCGGGCGGGTGGGGCGGCTCTTGAGTTCGGGGTGGGCCTGAGTGGCTACGAACCACGGGTGGTCGCGCAGTTCTATCACCTCCACCAGCCTGCCGTCGGGCGACAGGCCGCTCAGCACCATACCGGCTTCCTCCATGCGCTCGCGGTAGGCGTTGTTGAACTCGAAGCGGTGGCGATGGCGCTCGTACACCACCAGCTCGCCGTAGGCGCGGGCCGCCCGCGTGCCCGGCTTGAGCACGCACGGGTAGGCGCCCAGCCGCATAGTGCCCCCCAGATCGGCTATGTCGCGCTGTTCGGGCATGATGTCAATCACCGGGTCGGGGCACAGCGGGTCAATCTCGGTGGTGAACGCACCCGGCAGGCCCAGCACGTTGCGCGCAAACTCGATCACCGCCATCTGCAAGCCATAGCACAGCCCCAGATAGGGGATGTTGTGCTCGCGGGCGTACTGGGCGGCGATTATCTTACCTATCACCCCGCGGTCGCCGAAGCCGCCGGGCACCAGTATGCCATCTACCCCGGCCAGCAGTTCGCTCGGCCCCTGCTGTTCCAGCGTCTCGGTATTCACCCAGCGGATGCATACCTTCACATCGTTATGCGCGCCCGCGTGGCGCAGGGCCTCGACCACGCTGATGTAGGCGTCGTGCAGTTCGGTGTACTTGCCGCACAGGGCCACCGTCACCTGCTCGGTGGCCGCTTCCATGCGCTCCACGATGGCCCGCCAGCCCGACAGGTCAGGCTCGTGCCCGCCCAGCCCCAGCTTCTCCACGATCAGATCGCCCAGCCCGAACTCTTCCAGCAGCAGGGGCACGCGGTAGATGTTGCTCACGGTGGGCAGAGGGATCACCGCCCTCGGCTCCACATCGCAGAACAGGGCTATCTTGGAGATAGTGCTCTCGTCCACCGGCACGTCCGAGCGGCACAGTATCACATCGGGGTTGATGCCGATGGAGCGCAGTTCCTTGACCGAGTGCTGGGTGGGCTTGGTCTTCAGCTCGCCCGTGCTGATCTGCGGCAGGAGGGTGAGATGCATATACAGCACGTTCTCGCGCCCGGCGTCGCGCCTCATCTGCCGGATGGCCTCGAGGAACGGCAGGGACTCGATATCGCCCACGGTGCCGCCCACCTCTACGATCACCACGTCGGGCGCGCCTGTGCGAGCCACGGCGGCTATGCGCGACTTGATTTCGTTGGTGATGTGCGGGATGACCTGCACCGTCGCGCCCAGAAAGTCGCCCCGCCGCTCGCGGGCGATCACCGCCGAATAGATGCGCCCCGTGGTCACGTTGGAGGCCTGCGTGAGGTTCTCATCAATGAAGCGCTCGTAGTGCCCCAGATCGAGGTCGGTCTCGGCCCCGTCGTCGGTGACGAACACCTCGCCGTGCTGGTAGGGCGACATAGTGCCGGGGTCCACGTTGATGTAGGGGTCGAGCTTCTGCAAAGACACCGATATGCCCCGGCTCTTGAGCACCCGCCCGATGGAGGCCACGGTGATGCC
>DAOTTC010000115.1:0-4138 GCA_034437815.1 Chloroflexia bacterium
GCTGTAAATGTGGCAACAAGGGTGGCACCGCGGGAGCTATCGCTGAATTGAACTGAACCAAGCAGTCGGTCAGGCTCTCGTCCCTTATTCGGGGACGAGGGCTTTTTTGCTTGTCGTTAGATATGGGCATCGGGCCTTGAAAGTGAGGCGGTGGTACAGTATGAGCGCTGATAAGATGGAGAGCCAGACGGGCAGGCCGGTGGCAGTGCTGGCCTTTTCTGGCGGACTAGACACCTCGTTTTGTGTGCCGTGGCTGCGCGAGCAGGGCTACGATGTGGTCACCGTCACGGTGGACACCGGCGGGTTCAGCGCAGGTGACCTCGCGCAGATCGAGAGCCGATCGCGGGAGCTGGGCGCAGTGGCCCACCACACTGTGGACGGCAGGCAGGACCTGTGGGACCTCGTGGTCACCTACATCATCAAGGGCAACATCCTGCGTGGGGGCGTGTACCCGCTGTGCGCCGGTCCGGAGCGCGTGGTGCAGGCCATGCACGTGGCGCGGGTCGCGAAACTGTGCGGGGCGCAGGCCATAGCCCATGGCTCCACCGGCGCAGGCAACGATCAGGTGCGCTTCGATCTGGCTATTCGCGTGCTCATGCCCGAAGCGCAGATAATCACCCCCATCCGCGAACTGGGCGCTCAGCGCGCTTTCGAGGTGCAGTATCTCACCTCCAGAGGCTTCAGCGTGCCGGAAAAGGTGGGGCGCTATTCGATCAACAGAGGCCTGCTGGGCACTACCATCGGCGGGGGCGAGACCCTCGACTCGTGGGACTATCCGCCCGACGAAGCCTTCGTGGACACCGTGCCGCCCACACAGGCCCCGGACCAACCCGCCGTTATCACCCTGAGCTTCGAGCAGGGCCTGCCTACGGCCCTCGACGGCACCGCCATACACCCGCTGAAGCTGATGGCCGCACTGGCCGAGGTGGGCGGCAGACACGGGGTGGGCCGGGGTATACACCTCGGCAATACCATTCTGGGGCTGAAGGGGCGCATTGCCTTCGAAGCCCCCGCCGCGCTGATAGCCATCACCGCGCACAAAGAGCTAGAGAAGCTGGTGCTCACCCGACAACAGCAGTTCTGGAAGGACCATCTGGCCGATGTGTACGGCAACATGCTCCACGAAGGCCTGTACTTCGACCCGGTGATGCGCGACATCGAGGCTATGATAGACAGCAGTCAACGCCATGTGAGCGGCGACGTGCGCGTGAGGTTGTTCAAGGGCCACATTCAGGTTGAGGGTTGTCGCAGCCCCTATTCTCTGCTGGACCGCAGGGTGGGTACCTACGGGGAGACCAACCGGGCGTGGACCGGTGCCGAGGCCGCCGCATTCTGCAAGCTGTATGGCCTGCAAAGCGTGCTGGCGCACAGAGCAGAGACCTCGGCATACTGAGCGGAATTGCTCCATATCTTTGATTGGTTCCGCCGGGCTAGAAATGTATCAGACCGCATAGGTGGTGCGGGCATCGGGCTGGCGAGCGTTTTGCAGGCGGTGGAACGGCACGGCGGCACCATCGCGGTGTCCGGTGCGAAGAAGGTGCGGGCACGGTGTTCGCAGCGACCGTGCCCTTAACACGTCGGAGTCACCATGATTGTGCGAGTAATAGAAGCGTCATGGTTGCTGGCGCTCAGCAGGGTAGCCTGCGCTGGCAAGCTCGTTGGCTATCTGCTCCGGCTGTATCACCGACGGGTCGTAAACTACTTGCACGGTGGCTTTCTCTTTATCTACCGAGACCTGCTTCACCCCGTCCACGGCCTGAATTCGCGCGGTGATCCACCGGTCGCTGGCCCACACGCAACAGCCGTCGCTGAAGGTGGGGGTTGTTATGAGCGCAGGCACATAGAAGGTGACCTCGCCGATCCCGATCCCGATCTCGATTCCGGCTTCACGCCCCTGCCCCGGCTCGCCTGCCATGTCCGCTGTTCGAGCCGAGGGGCTGGCCGCAGGGCCGGGCGCATATGTCGAATCAGGCCCGGTCGTGGGCGAAAGGGGCACCTGCAAATGGGCGGGTACGTTTTCCGAAGCTGTGCTCTCTGCAAGGGTGGGGGTGGGAGCTATAGTCGGTACGTTGATATAGGTTAGCCGGCTCTGGTTCTGGCCCTGCCCCGTGGCATAGCCGGTGCCCCATGCCACCACCTGCAAGCTCTGCAATTGATATAAGATTATGTAACCGCCTGCCAGCACCAGCAGGACCGCGCTGGCCCGCCGAATGTAGGGGGCGAAACTACGGAGCCAGCGGGCGATGGCACCCTGAAACAGCGCGGCCCCCATGGTCAGCGCCATGAGCACCACGCCCGTGCCCACCCCATACGCCAGAAACATGCTCAGGGTGGCTCCGGCTCCGCCCAGCGCCACCGCACTGCCTACCACCACCATGAACACCGGCAGGGTGCACGACAGAGAGCCTATGGCATAGCTCACACCGTACAGGTACATAGGCAGTAGTCCGTGCCGGCGCAGTGCCCAGCGCGGTTGGGGCAGTGCCAACTCCATGCCGCGCCCCAAAAGCAGTAATCCACCGGTCAACATCAGCGCCAGCCCTATGACAATCGTCAGGTAGGGCACCCACGCCACGATAAAGCGCAGACCCGCGCTGATCAGCAGGCCGCCGAGCAGTATCACTGTGAGGAAACCCGCGGTCACCAGCCCGCCCACCGCCAGCGCCTGCAACAGCCGCCTGCCCGCCGGCATCTGCCGGTAGCCCGGCTCCTGAACGCCCAGATAAAATGCGATAAACGAGGGCAAAAGGGCAAGCCCGCACGGGTTGAGCGCGGTTAGAAGGCCCGCCCCGAACGCGTAAGCCAGCGGCAGTTGGTTCATCGCAGTGCCTCCTGCACGTGTTGATCGAGCACCTCATAGGGGGTGGGACCTATGGTGCGAAAGATTTCCTTGCCCGCACGATTGAAGATGATCTTGGTGTCTGTGGCCTGTATGCCCAGTGCCAGCGCGACCTTGCTGCCGGGGTCCATGGCCCATACATGGTCCGCGCCGCCGCCCCTGCTTTTGAAGTCTTGCCATGCCTGTGCGCTCTCGCCGGGGTCGATATCCAGCGCTACCACCTGCAAACCCTGATCTTTAGGTCTGGTATAATCGAGCGAGTTTGGGCACCTCGCCAAGGCATGGAAAGCACCACGAAGCGCTAGCGAACAACAGCATGGGCTTGCCCGCCTGCTCGGCAAAGCGGTACTGCCCCCCTTCGATGGTGGGCACGCTCAGGTCGAGGCCGCCGGGCGGGGCGGTAGCAGCAGGTGCAGACCCGTCGTTGGTGTCTTTGGCTGTGGTTGTGTTTGTGGCTGTGGGCTTCGGTCCCTGCGCCTGCGCGAAAAAAACCACCACGGCCAATGCCGCCACCGCCACTCCGATCACGGCGAAGAGCCGCCGGTCGCCCGCCTTTGTGCGCCCACTGTTCACGTGCTTGTGAGAGCGGGGCTGAACGGCCCCGACGTGCTTATCAGCCCGCATGGCGCGAACCTGCTTCGTCCGCTGTGCGACCTGCTTGCCAGTGTTGCTCGTGTTGCCCATATGTGCCCCCGCCTTTCATTAATGCGATATCATCCTGCGCCCTGCCGTGTCTGGACGCACAACTCGGACACAGAACCTCTTCTATGGCCTGCTCGCGCTCTCCGGGCGTCGGGGCAGACCCTGCATCGACCCTTATCGTCCCCCGCACCAGCCACAGCAGGCTGAGCGCGAACAGCACGGTAGCCACGGCCATGGCCGTGAGCATGTTTTTGGTCAGCCACGCACCCGCCGCCGTGCCCGCCAGCAGACCGGCCAGCAGTGGCACGTGGCAGGGACAGGTCACCACCACCAACACCCATCTGAGTGCATCTTTCACCATAGCTTGCTGAACACCTCCGCTTCTTGTTCTGTCAATCACTGTGAGCATGGCCGAGCCGCATCTACGAGAATTCCCGCGTATCAATGATGAAGCAGCTGGCTACGTGCTCGGCGTTCTGCTGGAGGAGCTGTTGGGCCGCTGTCATGAGGAGGCGCACGCGTGGGTCCGATATGCGGTAGACCACACTGCGGCCCTCGCGCACGCCCTGCACGAAGCCGCACCAGCGCAGACAGCCCAGATGCGAGCTTACCCGGCCCTGCGGCGACCCCAGCAGTTCCACAAGCTCGCTCACGGTG
>DAOTTC010000116.1:0-78778 GCA_034437815.1 Chloroflexia bacterium
GCAAGATAGTGGCCAACGCCTTCTTCCCGAACTGCCAGACGCCTTAGGGGGCGCACACGTGCAGTCGAGCTTTGTGGGGAGGTGAAGGCACGCTCACTACACGGCCTTCACCTCTCTTTCTTCCGGCAATGCACCATCGTATAACTGGTATTACGCGGTATTACGCCTCGCGCCGCGCTTCACAGTTCAGCCCTCTTTCTCTTCATACTGTCTCTTGATAGCGGCGATCACAGAGGGGTCGGTGAGGGTGGTGGTGTCGCCGAGCACGCGGCCCTCGGCGATGTCGCGCAACAGCCGCCGCATGATCTTGGCCGAGCGGGTCTTGGGCAGTTCAGCGGTGAAGTACACCCTGTCCGGTCGGGCTATGGGGCCGATCCTCTCGGCCACGTGCCGGCGCAACTCTTCGGCCAGTTCGGGGCTGGGTTGCACACCCGCCCTCGGCGTGACAAAGGCTACCACTGCCTGTCCCTTCAGTTCGTGCGACACGCCTACCACTGCGGCTTCGGCCACAGCCGGGTGGCTGACCAGCGCGCTCTCCAGTTCCATGGTGCCCAGCCGGTGCCCGGCCACGTTGAGCACATCGTCCACGCGCCCCATCAGCCAGAAATAGCCGTCCTCGTCCTGACGGGCACCGTCTCCGGTGAAATAGGTGTTGTAACCGTCGTTGAAGTGCCCCCAGTACTGCTGTTTGTAGCGCTCATCGTCGCCCCAGATGGTGCGAAGCATGGCGGGCCAAGGCCTTCGGATGACCAGCAGACCGCCCACCGTGCCACGGGGCACCGGCTCGCCCCGCTCATTGACCACTTCGGCAAAGATGCCGGGGAACGGGCGGGTGGCACTGCCCGGCTTGGTGGGCACGATGCCCGGCAAGGGGGTGATCATTATCATACCGGTCTCGGTCTGCCACCATGTATCCACAATGGGGCATCGCCCACGCCCGATATGGGTGTGATACCACACCCACGCCTCCGGGTTGATCGGTTCGCCCACCGTGCCCAGCAGGCGCAGGGAAGACAGGTCACACCGTGCCGGATACTCGGTGCCCCAACGCATACACGTGCGGATGGCAGTGGGCGCGGTGTACAGGATGTTCACCCTGTACTTCTCCACCAGCCTCCACCACCGGTCCTTGTCGGGATAATCGGGCGTACCCTCGTAGATGAGCACGCTGGCCCCGTTGGACAGCGGCCCGTACACAATGTACGAGTGGCCGGTCACCCAGCCCACGTCGGCAGTGCACCAGTAGATATCGCTGTCCTTCAAGTCGAACACCCACTTCGTAGTGAGGGTTGTGCCCACCAAATAGCCGCCGGTGGTGTGAAGCACGCCTTTGGGCTTGCCGGTGGTGCCCGATGTGTACAGGATGTACAGAGGGTGCTCGGCCTCCACGCGCTCCGGCTCCACTAAGGCATCGTCGGGCACCTTGCTCAATTCTTCGTGCCACCACAGGTCGCGCCCTTCCCGCATGCTCACGCCCGGCGCGGCATCGCCCACACGCCGCACCACCAGCACCTTCTCCACCGGCAGGTTGGGGGCATCGAGGGCTGTGTCGGTGTTGGCCTTGAGGGGCACTATACCGCCACGCCGCCAGCCGCCGTCCGCCGTGATCAGCAGCTTCGCCTGCGCGTCAATAATGCGGTCCCTCAGCGAATCGGGTGAGAAACCCCCGAACACCACGGTGTGGGGCGCGCCCAGCCGCGCACAGGCCAGCATAGCCACCACCACTTCGGGGATGAGTGGCATGTAGATAGCCACGCGGTCGCCTTTGCGGACGCCGAGGTTGCGAAGCATCTGCGCGGCGCGGTTCACCTCTCGGTGCAGGTCGGCATAAGTAAGGCTACGGGTATCGCCCGGCTCGCCCTCCCAGATGATGGCCGGCTTGCCTGAGCGAGAAGCCAGATGCCGGTCCACACAGTTGTAGCAGGCGTTGAGTTCGCCGTCGGCGTACCATCTGGCAAATGGCGGGTTCCATTCCAGCACCTGAGTGGGTGGTTTGAACCAGTCGAGTACCCCGGCCTGCTCGCGCCAGAAGGCTATGGGGTCCTCTTCGGCGCGGCGATATATGTCAGGGTCCGAGATATTGGCCTGCGCCCTGAACTCCGGCGATGGTGGATAGGTGCGCTCCTCCTGAAGCAGTGTCTGGATAACTCCCGTCTGTTCTTCGGGTGGATTCATAAGCCGCCTCCTGTCAATCAGACCGACCGATGTGGAGAGTTACAGGATTCCAAATGGTGAAGCAAGTATATAACAACCGGCACATCGCGTCTAGTATGGACGGTCGTCAGTCGTCAGCCATCCCTGCAATTACTCTGTGCACTCTGTGTTCTCTGTGTTCTCTGTGTCTCTGCAGTTCCACTTCTAATCCGTGACGGGTGATATATAATCTTGCTATGCGCATCGCTTTCATTGCGCCATTCGGTGTACAGCCCAAGGGTACAGTGTCGGCCCGCATGTTGCCTCTGGCCCACGCGCTTGCGGCCCGGGGGCACCATGTGCGCGTGGTCATCCCGCCGTGGGATGACCCTTCGGCCCCCGCACGCACTACAGTCAGGCGGATCGCAGTCCATGGTCGTTGGGCTGGCACCGTGCAGGTGGTCACGCTGGGCCGCCGCGCGGCACCCCGCGCAGTGGCGATGCCGCTTGGGCTGGTTCGGTGGTCCCTGCGGATGGGGACGGGGATAGACCCCCACAGCGCCCGCCCGTTCGACGTGGTGCACGTGTTCAAGCCCATAGGGTACGGTGGGCTTGCCGCCCTCGCCCTGCACGCGCTGAAGAGGCCGTGGGTGCTGGACGTGGACGACTGGGAAGGCCCCGGGGGGTGGGTGGACGTCAACCCCTACTCTCCCGCGCAGAAGTTGGCTATCACCGTGATGGAGACCATGCTCCCGCGCATGACCGGCGCGGTGACCGCCGCCAGCCGCACCCTAGAAGCCCGCTTGTGGAGCTTCGGCCTGCCGCGCCGAAAGGTGCTCTATATGCCTAATGGTGTGTGGGCGGCAAAGTACGCTTCATGGGCAGACGCCACGCCCCTCCTGCCCGCGCCCGACGGCCCGGTCGTCCTGCTGTACACGCGCTTTGCCGAATTCCCGTACCGGTGGCCTCTGGACGTGCTTCAGGGCGTGCTGGCGTGCCACCCATCCGCCCGCCTGTTGGTGGTAGGCGGCGGGTTCTTCGGCGAAGAGGCCCTTCTTCAGGCCGATGCCGCTCGCATGGGCTTACAGGAGCAGGTGCGCGTCGTGGGCCGAGTGCCTGAAACCGACCTGCCCCGCTACCTCGCATCGGGCGATGTGTGCATCTACCCCATGACCGACAACCTGATCAACCGCGCCAAAAGCCCGATGAAGCTTTTGGAGCCCATGCTCATGGGCTTGCCTGTCGTGGCTTCTAAGGTAGGAGAAGTGAGTGAGTTCGTGGGGGATGCCGGCGTGCTGGTGCCACCCGATGACTTGCAGGCCATGGCCGAGGCGGTCTCGGACCTGCTCGCTAATCCCCAGAAGCGCAAAGCTCTGGGACAGCGGGCACGCGAGCGGGTCTGGAACCGATTCAACTGGCAGAAGCTGTGCGAGGTGGCCGAGCGGGCTTATGCCGCCGTGCCGTCACTCGTGCCGCAGCGCCGCGAGGGGGTCTAGTCTGGCCGCTCGGAGCGCCGGGTACAACCCCGCCGCCACGCCCACCAACGCAGCAAATATCAGCGAGCCGAGGGCCAAGTCCCATGTGACCACGAAGAACGGGTCGGTTACGGGCACTTGCTGTTGGCGGAAGTATTCCCGTATAACCTCGTTCAGCACCAACCCCAGCCCCCAGCCGCCGAGCAGACCGACGATGCCGCCCAGCAGGCCTATCAGCCCGGCCTCCACCACGAACGTCTTGAGCACGTCACTGTTGGATGCCCCCAGCGCCTTCAGTATGCCTATCTCCCGCGTGCGCTCGTAAATGGCCATTATCATAGTGTTCACGATGCCGATCGAGGCCACCAATAGGGCCAGCAGGCCTACCGATGACAGCATTACCTGCAATATCGAGAAGATGCGATTCACCTGATCGAGGAACAACTGCAAGGTGGCCGCGGAAAAGCCCATACCGTCTTCGATCTCCTTTGCCACACGCGTGGCGTCGTTTAGAGTTTCGGTATGCACGATGACCGACGAATAGCCCTCGGTCTCAAGGATATTGGGGTCGTTGTACCACCACTTCTTGAGGTCCACCTTGTCGGCGTTGCCCAGTTCACTGCCAAGCGGGCTGGACGAGTCGCGCACGCCTGCTAGTGTGGTTTGCAGGGTGGTGCTGTCGCCTCTGGGCGCGGTGACGGTGAGGGTGACGGCCTTGCCCACTAGCCCGGCGAATTGCTCAGGGTTATAGCCCATGCTCGTGAGCAGGCGGCGGGTGAGCACCAGCCCTCTGGCATTGGGGGTGTAGGTCAGCGCCTGCCCGGCCAGCATGGGTATCTCTCGCATGAACACTCGCTCCTGAGGGTTGGGATCGCGCATGGCTATGGGGAAGGTCTTGCCCTCGATGGTCAGGGTCATCTCGGGGGCCACAGGCATGGACACTATCACCTCCACCCACTTGACGCCCTGAATCTGTGTGATGCGTTGCACGTCTGCCGGGGTGATGGGCCTTTCGGGCCGCTGGCGCATGAAGGGGTTGAAGGAACCCTCGCCGCCCATCTCAAGTCTGGGTGTGACGAACACCGTCTCCAGCCCGAAGGCTTTGATGGTGTCGGTAATCTGCTTCTGTATGCCCACGCCCAGCGACACCATTGTCACGATGGTCATAATGCCCACGAATACACCGATGGAAGTGAGTGCAGTGCGCACCTTGCGCCGGCCAAGATTCTGCACTCCGGTCCTCACAATGTCGCTCAGTCTCATACTCGTTCCTGTGGTGTGCGGTTATCTTGATAGTTGTGGTCGGTATAGCTGTTGTGCTCAATTGCCGTGACCTTGCCGTCGCGCAGGCGCACTATCCTGTCGGCGTAGGAGGCCACCGTCGGGTCGTGAGTAACGAGGATGAGGGTAAGACCTTGCTTGTTCAGCTCGCGCAGCAGGCGCATCACCTCGGCCCCGGTGGCTGAGTCGAGATTGCCGGTGGGCTCGTCGGCCAGCAGGATGGATGGCCTGTTGGCGAGGGCGCGGGCCACGGCCACCCGCTGTTGCTCGCCGCCTGATAGTTCCGATGGTTTGTGGTGGGCGCGCCCACCAAGGCCCACCCTTTCGAGGAGTTCACGTGCCCGCGCCCGCCGCTCGGCACGCCGCACGCCTGCCAGCATCATAGGCACCTCTACGTTTTCCAGAGCAGTGCGTAGCGGGAGCAGGTTGAAGCTCTGGAACACGAAGCCCACGCGGTGGCGGCGGTGCCTGACCAGAGCGCCGGCAGGGGCGCGGGCGATGTTCTCGCCCTCTACCCATATCTGGCCCTCGGTGGGCCTGTCCAGCCCACCTATCAAGTTGAGCAGGGTGGATTTGCCCGACCCCGACGGCCCCACCAATGCCACCGCCTCTCCACGCGCCACTTCCAAGTCCACGCCGGCCACGGCAGACACCACGGCAGGCCCCATCCGGTATTGCCGGACGAGGCCCACCAGCCTGATTAACGGTTGCCCGTCTATCGGGCGGTCCGGGTCATATACGTCCATGTCTGCGATCGCATTCATTCTTTACTTCAACCCCTCCGCAATCTTCAGCGCTTCTTCGAGTGTGAGCTTGCCACTCACCACCATGAAGATGCCCGGCTCTTTCTCAAACCATACAAGCGATGTATACCTGCGAACTTTGTCCTCGAAGACCAACCCCTTCACGCCACGCACCGTTATCTCTCCGGCGCCCACCATTTGGGACTTAGACAGGCTGTCTGGTAGCCCGGCGGCATCGCCTGCATAGAACTCGCTCAAGGTGAAGTCGGCATCCGGCGAAGCGTAGGTCAATTGAAAACCCGGGCGGTCGGAGCCGGCGGGGAAGGTGAGGGGGCCGAGCGCATCGCCCTCATGCCGGCCTGCCCCTATGACGCGCAGCACCTCCACCAGCGTGGCGTTGTCGGGCACATACGCAGGCTCCAGCAATTTCCAGCCTTCCTGCAAGGCGACCTGCCTCGCCTGTTGGATTGTTACGGGTTGGGGATCAGACTGCGGCTGTGGCCTTGCCTCCAGCTCAACGGTCTTGGCCCCCGGCGGTGCTTGCACAACGAACAGGGCGGGGTCAATAGGCTGGTTCAGTTCGAGGCTCACGGCGGTGTAGTTGAACCGGCCCACGTCGGGGTGTTCAAGCACCAGCTTGAGCGGTATCCAGCGGTCTTTGTCCACCCACAGCGTAGCCTTCGCGCCGTTCAACAGCACGGCCACCTGCGTGCGCATGGCCTGAGGCAGGTCTAGCCCGTCGGCGGCGTCGGGCCTTGGGGTGATCTCCAGTCTGTAGGTATTTCGCCCCGCCACCTGTTCGGTGCCCACCAACTTGATGTCCGAGGCGGCGATCAATTTATCCAGTGCCTGCTCCAAGTCGTCGCTCTTCATCATGTCCATCCACCGGCTGTGCCCTGTATCCATCTCGTCAAGCATGCCGGTGTACAGAGTGTTTTTGGCGGCGCTGTAGGCGTAGAATTTCTGCCCGTCGGATGCGAGGATTGCACCCTGCATCTCCTCTATGGTAGAGTTGTCCACCTCGACGCGCACTTTGTCGGGCTTCTGCCGCCACACCTCCAAGGTTGCCGAAGCCGAATCAGGTAGCTCGTCAATGTGTTGGGCTTTGCCCGTGACGCCGGGCGCCATGCCCCCAGCCCGCTTCTTCAACCCCTCTCTGTCAATATTCACCAACAGGTCCACGGTGCTGTGTACGGTCTGTGTGTTTTTGACCGTATCGCGCATCTTTTGCACGATTTCTTCTGCTGTAATCTGCTGACCGAATCCCGTCGCACAACCTGCCAGCACAGGGATGAGCAACAGTACCGGCACAGTGCGCAATGCCAACCATTTCATGTGCTTAGCCACTCCTTTCTAATGCCAACTCTTGCGGGCTCTTGCGGGCGGCTCGCCCGCGCTCCCAAGTAATACCAATTCACCATTGAAAGGCTATAAATTCTGGTGAGAAGACAAGTGGGAGTGTCCCCCACCCCCATAAGCAGTCAGGGAAACCACTCACGCCTGCTCAGGCTCATCCCGTCTTCGCAACAACCACACATAAAGAGTATAGAGCAGAGGCAGCGTGTACACCGCCAGCGCGGAGGTGATCTGGATGTCCCGGAAGCCGGTGCGGTTCCACAGCCAGATAAAGTCCCACACGAAGTAGTTGGCAACACCTCCTATGCAGAACAACACCGTGCGATTGGCGTTGACGAGCCGCGCCACAGCCGGGGTAAGAGCCACCAGCCACATGAGATACCATGGCTGGAACCACAGCGTGGCAAAGGCCAGATACACAAAGATTATCTCATAAAAAGCCGAGAACGTGCGGCCCAAAATCGCGCTTCGCTGTTGGGGGGTGCGGGCGTTTCCACGCAAGTATATACGCAGAGCCAGCCAAAACGATACAACCCCCACCAGAATGCCTGCGGCTGTGCGCACTATTGATTGCGCGTTGGCCTCGGCCATGTTGAAATCGTGTACCAGCGTATCCAGCACCACTTTGGGTATGGACGCGGTGAACAGCCCCTGCCTGCCCAGCGCGCCGATGCTCTGCGGTCCTACCCAGAACGGCGCGTACAGCACTACCGCCAGCCCCAAGGCCAGTATGCTGCCCACCAGCAGGTTCGAGAGCGCATCGAATGATGACGACAACTGCTTGCCGTGCGCGGGCGCTCGGTCGCGCCACACAGCCGAGACAGCCGTCGGCACCAACAGGAGGGGCACGAACTTGGTGAGTGCCTCGGCCATGAGCGCGGGTAGCACGGCCCACCGCCTCGCCAGCACAAGCAGGTACATTGCCGCCAGCAGGAACATCACCACTATGGCGTCGTTGTGCCCGTTGCCCGCCACCTCGAACAGCACCAGCGGATTCCACGCGAAGAACAGCGTGCCTTTCAACGCCCAATCGGGCCGGAAGGCGCTCAACAGGCCGTAAGTGAGAGCCACGCTCGCCCCGTAGGCTGTGACCACCAGCAGTTTGAATATGACGAGATTGTTCCACAGGCTGTTGCCCGCCAACAGGCTCGCACCGGCGGCCAGCGCCTCCCACATCGGGCCGTAGGGCGAGGGGTCGCCTCGCCACGCCACGTACTGCTGGAAGGGGTCGCCCTGTATGCTGGCCGGCAGGGTGGTGAACGGGTTGAGCCCGTAATGGGCGGTGAGTCTGGCCCGGAATATCTGGTCAAACAGGTCGGCAGCCCCAACCGGATACATGAATATGAGGTCAATGCTGAACAGGGCAGCCCACAGACATATCAGCGCCAGCGCCACTCGCCGGAAAGCCGAAGACACGCCGGTTGCCGGTGGGACAAGCCGGAAGGCCAGATAGTAGCACGCGAACAAAACTATCCACGTGAAGCCCCATGCATTGGCCGCGGCGGCGGTGTAGCGGTTTATCTTGGCCAGATCGAGCAGGGGGATCAGGTAGTACTGTGCCATCATGTAGGGCCTGACGAAGCCCAGATGGTAGGCCACCGCCGATATCCCACCCAGCACCACGATGCCCGCCAGCGCCAGCCACCGATCTGATACACCCCGATCGGGTGTAGGTTGATCGGGTGTCGCCTCGGCTGAGGGTGTGATGGGGGGTTCGGTGTGTTGGGTGCCGGAGGTGGTGATAGACGACATGAGCCTGCTTACTTCATCTGTATAACCGTGGAGTTGCGGTGCACCCAGCCTTCTGTGCCGTCGGGCAGGGTTATGCGGTAGAAGTCGCCCACACGCAGGGTTGACCTGTAAAACTGTCCTCTGGGCAGTTTGGTTATGACCCCGCCACCCCCACCTTCGCTCCGGTAAATGTTTATATCCGCCCTGCCCATGAGCAGGAGTTGCCAGTCGCCGCTCTGCCGTTTTGCGTACACTTCGGGGCCGGGCGTGGGAAAGCCGGGGGCGGTGGGATCCAGCCGGTCGTCCACCACACCCCTGCCGTAACCATAGCTTCGATCCACGGCAGGCTCGCCATAGGCGGCCTTGAGGAAGCGCATAATGCCGTTTGCCAGCCCCTGAGCCACGCGGTCGGCGGCGTTGAACAGCACCTCGCGGTCGGCGGCGTTAGTCATGAAGCCCATCTCGATGATGGCCGATGGGGTGTACAGCGACACCCGATAGTTAGGGCGCAGGGGGGCAAAGGCGTAATACTCACGCATGGCGGCGCCTATGCGGTAGTCTTGGGGCATACCTGTGGCGGCGTTGTAGTCTTCGGTGAGCATCTCCACCAGCATCGCATCCTGCACGGCGACCTTGCTTTCGTAGCGGGTGGACACTTTATAGCCGCGCCTGCTGCTGGAGGCGGCTCCGTCGGCGTGCAGGGACAGGAATGCATCTGCGGTGTAGCCGGTGGGCACGGTGGCCGGCAGTATGTCCACTACCACGCCCTGAGCGCGAAGCAATGCGGCGGTGCGCTCCGCTATATCTAACGCCAGTTGCGGCTCGTTGCGCCCGCCACCGTAGGTGCCTAACTGTTTAGATATGGGGGCCAGTTCAGGTGGCAGGTCCTTCATCTTGTAGTGTCCGGCCTGCAAAGCCACCACGTAGGGGCGGGCGGCGGAGGTGAACGTGGGTGTGGCGGAGGGGGGCGTGGTGGGCGTGGATGAGAACGCCGCGGCCGGAGGTGTCTGCGGCTGTGGTTGCGGCTGCGATCGTGAGGCCGGGCCTAACACGGTTGATGTGGGCCTGCTGTCCGCCAAGACAGATCGCTCCGACGCAGGGTTAGGGTTGCCTGCTGGCTCGGGGGCCGGTCCCATGGCCTGCACAACGCCGTACACAAGTATGATGAGCAGGATGCCCAGAAACGCTCTGGAACTGCGCGTCAGTGAAGTGAACACGAATACCCCCGGTTGCGGCTACATCTGAACTATCACCCAGTTGCGATGCACCCACCCTTCCCTGCCGTCAGGCAACAAAATCCGGTAATAGTCACCGTTGCGAAGCGTTGAGCGGTAGAACTGCCCTTTCGAGAGTGTGGCAACCACCGCCCCTCCTCCGGGTCTTGAGTATGCGCTGATGGCGGTTCTGTTGAAGAGCAGTATCCGCCAATCGCCGCTCATCACTCTGGCCCGCGAGTTCTGCGAGGAGCCTGAGCGGGTTGCGGGGGTGGGCGTGGGGTTGGGCACTATATCATCGTCTATAATGCCATACCCGTAAGGGCGCGTACCGGATGGGCCGCCGCTTCCCCCATACGCGGCTCTGAGGAACCGCATGACACCGTTGGCTATGCCCGCCGCCACCTTATCGGTGGAATTGAACAGCACGGCCCTATCGGCGGCGTTGGTCATGAAGCCCATCTCCACTATGGCCCCCGGCGTGAAGTTGGACACCCTGTAATTGGGCCTCCACGGGGAATAGGCATAGTAGCCCCGCATGTTGCGCGTGATGGTGCTGTCTTCCGGCAGGCCTGTGGCCGCTCTGTAGGCTTCGGTAAGCATCTCCACCAACATAGCGTCTTGCAGAGCTATCTCGCTGCGCCAGCGCGTGCTGATTTTGAAGCCGCGCGACCTCGTGGACGAACTGCCATCGGCATGGATGGCTATGAACGCGTCCGCGGTGTAGCCGGTGGGCACGGTGGCCGGCAGTATGTCCACCACCACACCCTGAGCACGGAGCAACCGGGCCACCCGGTTAGACACGTCTAGATTGAGGTCTACCTCCGTGCGGCCCCCTCCTGCGGTGCCGGTGTGCCCCGACAACCGAGAAAGCTCGTCCGGCAGTTCGTTGTTCTTGTAATGGCCCACCTGCACCCCCACCCTGTAGGGGCGCTGGGCGACGCGGGTTGCGGACCTATCCGGGTCGTATTCGCGGGGGAACAACTTGAAATAGGCGGCGGCAGAGCCTGCCGGTAGAAAAGCCGAGAACCCAACCACCGCCGCGAGCATAAGGGCAAAAAAGCGCGCACGGCGCATGGCAACATATATGCTGGCAGGCATAGTACTCCTCTTCTCAGGGAGGACCAAAGTCGATCGCTTGCGGTCGGTAAGGGCGGACGGCACCGTTACATCGTTACGGCACACCTCATGATTATAACGGTCTGGCAAGATCAACGCAAGCGGCACGGACTTATCTGACATCCGATCACAAATATATCGTCATGCGCAACAGCAAAGGCATAGGGGTGCCGCAAGGAATGCGCCTGTGACACTTTGTGCTGCAACACAGGGAGAGGTATGTGCAGGTAAGGTATATTTGGGTATATCGGGTATATAGAGTATATCGGGTACACAGGGAGGTCAGTGATAATGAAGTTAGGGCTACAGGTGAATAACTTCATGTGGGAGGGCGGGGAGGCCCGGATTGGTGAAACGCTGGGGGCAATAGGCAGACGTGCGGAGGGCACCGGTTTCGACAGCCTGTGGGTTATGGATCACTTCTTCCAGATTCCGGGCATCGGTCCGGCTGAATGGCCCATGCTGGAGGCGTACTCGGCGCTGAGCTACGTCGCCGGGCAGACCACACGTATAAAGCTGGGCACTATGGTGACGGGCGTGACCTATCGCTACCCCGGCATCCTGATAAAAACGGTCACCACGCTAGATGTGCTGTCGGGCGGTCGGGCCTACTTAGGCATCGGGGCCGCATGGTTCGAGCGAGAGCACCGGGGGTTGGGGGTGCCCTTCCCAACCCTCAAAGAGCGCTTCGAGCGGCTGGAGGAGACGCTGAAAATTGCCCGCCTGATGTGGTCTGGCGAGGTCACTCGCTTCGAGGGCAAACACTATCATCTGGCAGAAACCCTCAATTCGCCGCAGGCGCTGAGCAAACCTCACCCTCCCATCCTCATAGGCGGAGGTGGGGAGAGGAAAACCCTGCGGCTCGTAGCCCAATACGCGGACGCGTGCAATCTGTTCGCCCGCATCGGCGGGGACTATTCGACATTACGCCATAAGCTGGCAGTACTGCGCAACCACTGCGATGCCGTCGGACGGCCCTACCACCAGATAGAAAAGACCACACTGGGCAGTATGACTGTCAGTAAACGGGCAATGGCGGGCACGATCTCCCCACAACAGGCAATAGATTATTTCGGCGAACTCGCCGAGCTGGGGGTGGACCATGCCATCATCAGCATGGGGAACGTCAGCCACCCCGATGCCTTTGAAGTGTTCCACGAGGAGATTGTGCCTGCTGTGCACGCCCTCGAAGTGGCCGGGCGTCGTGGGCACACAGAATGCTAGCACCCATTGGCGGGGGTGCAGGGGCGCTCCTCTGCTGGCGGGCACCCTCTAGGTGTGTGGGTGTCCCCAGCATTCCTCACTTCAATTCATAGCCTTCTGGGGGTGCAGGGGTGTACCCGCTTCTCACCTCCCAAACTCATAGCCTTCTATGGACTTCTATGGATAGGTTGGCATAAGTTACAGGAGGTCATGCACAAAAATGGTCCAACTGACCGACAGAGTAAAGGAGTTCCTACAACCGCCGAGGTTCGCGGTGCTGGCCACGATAAACCGAGACGGCACATCCCAGCAAACACCCATATGGTTCGAGTTGCGGGGTGACCGGATAATGATGAATACCAGAGTTGGCGTGGTAAAGGAAAGAAACATACGGCGTGACCCCCGCGTTTCGATATGCGTGGTGGACGGTTACCGATATGTTACAATCAAGGGTACGGCCGAATTGGTGTACGACCGCGAGCGCGCGCAGGCCGACATCCGTGCCCTCGCCATCCGCTATCACGGGCAGGAGGCAGGGGAAAGGCGCTGGCGTGAGTACTTCAGCAAGCTGGAGCGCGTGTCCATATACGTGACGATAGAGCACGTGGTCGCCGCCAACCTTGAATAGGGCAGATGAAGATACAAGGGAAGCAGGCAAGGGGTGTGATCTGTGATCCGGATAGCAGAAACCGGTAAGCCCACACATGGCGGGGCGGGGCAGGGCGTGGTTGCGCTGGCCGGGGGCGTGGGTGGCGCCAAACTGGCCGAGGGCCTTCAGGCCGTACTGCCCGCCGGAGCGCTTGCTGTGATTGTAAACACCGCCGACGACTTTCGACTGTGGGGCCTGCACATTTCGCCCGATCTGGATACGGTGATGTACACCCTTGCGGGCATAGCCAACCCTGCCACCGGCTGGGGTATAGCGGGCGATACATGGAGCGCGCTCGGCATGATAGCTCGCTACGGGCGTGACACGTGGTTTCGGCTGGGCGACATGGACCTCGCCACGCATATATTACGTACTCAGATGCTGGCCGAGGGGCGGACGTTGACCGAGGTAACCGCCGACCTATCGACAGCGCTGGGCGTGCCCACGCGCATCCTGCCCATGTCCGACCGGCCAGTGCAGACGTTAGTGCATACTGCGGATGGCACTCTGGAATTTCAAGAGTACTTCGTGCGCCGCCGCCACGCCGACGAGGTGATGGGTATAACATTCCGGGGCATCGAGCAGGCACGCCCCACCCACCACGTAATAGAGGCGCTGGCCGGCGCATGGGCCGTGGTCTTCTGCCCGTCCAATCCTTTCGTCAGCATAGGCCCGATGCTGGCGCTGCCCGGCTTCAAACAGGCACTGAGCGACAGCGCGGCCGTGAAGGTGGCCGTCAGTCCCATAGTGGGCGGGGCGGCAATCAAAGGCCCTGCCGCGGCCATGCTCCGCACGCTGGGCCACGAGGTATCGGCGGTGGGGGTGGCCGCCCTCTATCGAGGTCTGATAGATGGCATGGTGATTGACCACGTGGACGAGGGGCTGGCGCCGCGCATCAGGGAGATGGGCATCGCGGTGGAAATAGCCCATACTATCATGGGTGCCAGCCAGACCAGAGCGGACCTCGCGGCCCGTGTGCTCGACTTCTGCCATCGGTTGCGGGCAACATCTGGGCCAAAAGAGCCGGAACCGGCATAAAAGGAGTGCGTGTGAAGACGGTGGCGCTCGTGCCTGTCAAGGACCTCCGACAGGCCAAGGGGCGGCTCGGCCATATCCTGTCGGCGACCGAGCGTGCTTCGCTGGCGCACAACATGCTGGCGCACGTGTTGCAAACCATAGCAGGGTCGGGCGTGGTGGACCATACGGTGGTCATCAGCCCCGATGTTGAGGAATTGGACCTGCCCATGGGGGTGATCCCGCTCCTCCAGACGCGCCCCGGCCTCAACGACGCCCTTGAAGAGGCACGGGAATGGGCTGTCGCGCACGGTGCCGAGGCCGTGCTGGTGGTGTTCGCCGACCTGCCCCTGCTCAGCGCTCAAGACGTGGCCTCTATGGTAAAGCTCGGCGCTCGGCCCGGCACGATAGTGGTGGCACCCGACCGTCATTGGCACGGCACCAACGCCCTGCTGTCGCACCCACCCGCGCTGGCTCGGTTCGCCTTTGGTCCCGATAGCTACAGCCGCCACGTGGCCCTTGCCCTTGAGGCCGGCGCCTATCTGCACGTCTACTCTTCCGATGGCACGGCCCTCGACGTTGACACACCGGATGATTTATCCTTCTTCGAAAGCTCATACCACGGTTCAGGAGGAAGCTCATGACCCACCACCAACACCTCACTTTCGGTCTGGTGATCCAGCCCACACCCAGAGGCTTCCCAGAGGATATAATGTCCAACCCTGTCAGGGCTACACAGGCACTCATGGAAGCCAACGAACGGCTCATACGCGTTATGCGCCCGCATTTCGATACCGTGTGGGCAGAGGACCACTTTATGTGGGACAAGCGGCCCGTGGTGGAGGCCATAACCACGCTCACATGGTTGGCGGGCCGGCACGAAGGTCTGCGCTTCGGTCACATAGTGCTGGGCCAGTCGTATCGCAACCCCGCCCTCACTGCCAAGATGGCCGCCAACTTGCAGACGCTCACCCACGGCAACTTCATTCTGGGCATAGGCGCTGGCTGGAAAGAGGACGAATACATAGCCTACGGCTACGAATACCCGCCCGCCGGTGTGCGCATCGCCCAGCTTGAAGAAGCGGTGCAGATCATACGCACCCTGTGGACGCAAAGCCCGGCCAACTTCCAAGGTAAGTATTACCGCATCGTGAACGCCGAGTGCGTGCCCCAGCCCGACCCGCCGATACCCCTGTTCATAGCGGGCGGCGGAGAGAAGAAGACCCTGCGCGTGGTAGCCAAGTACGCCGACTGGTGGAACCACAACTTCTGCACTGCCGAGGAGTATGCCCACAAACAGCGCGTGCTGGCCCAGCACTGCCGCGAAGTGGGCCGCGACCCCGCCGACATACTGCATACTTACTACGCACTGGTTAGTCTGGTGGACGATCCCGCGAAGGCCGAGAAAAACCCTCGCCTACACGTGGTAGGCGGCGATGCCGACATGGTCACCCGCGAGCTTGAAGAGTTTGTCAGGCTGGGGGTCAGGCACTTCCAACTGCGCTTCCTCGACTTCCCTTCCACCGAAGGCTTGGAGAAGTTCATCGAGAGAGTGCTTCCAAGACTGCGAACTTAGCGCTGTTGCGCAACATGCAGTATGCGATGAATGGTGGATATGCCGAGGGCCTGTTCCCTTCACGACAAGCGTTCCGCCTTCATTACTCATCATGTTTCATACTCATGAAAGTGGATAAGCAGGTGACATTCGGGTGGGTGGTAAGCAGTAAGGCATCTGGCACACAGGCCGATGCCGCAGGCGATCCTGTGCGCCTTACCGGCAAGTACTTTGATGCAGTCGAGCGGTACATCGAGATAGCGTCGCCCTATTTGGATGCCGTGTGGGTCACGGACCACTTCCAGCAGGATAAGCAGGCCGTCGTAGAGTCCATGACCACCCTTAGCTGGCTGATAGGTCGGCACCCGCGGCCACGTTTCGGCCACATGGTGCTGTGCCAGTCGTATAGGAACCCCGCGCTGGTCGCCAAGATGGCCGCTATCCTGCAAACGTTGAGCGGCGGCAGGTACATACTGGGCATGGGCGCGGGTTGGCACGAGCAGGAATATCGAGCTTACGGTTACAACTTCCCACCCGCGGCTGTGCGGGTTGCCCAGCTTGAAGAAGCGGTGCAGATCATACGCGCCCTGTGGACGCAAAGCCCGGCCAACTTCCAAGGTAAGTATTATCGCATCGTGAACGCCGAGTGCGTGCCCCAGCCCGACCCGCCGATACCTGTCATGATAGGCGGTGGAGGTGAGAAAAGAATGCTCAGGGTGGTGGCCAAGTACGCCGACTGGTGGAACCATGGCCGAGTGTCCCCCGAAGAGTATGCCCACAAACAGCGCGTGCTGGCCCAGCACTGCCGCGACGTGGGCCGCGACCCTCACAGCATAGTTTATACTTATGACACCATGCTCAACATCGCACATCGCCCGGCGGATGTTGGCGAGCCACGCGACAAGGACGCCTACGTCATAAGTGGCACACCTGATACCGTTACCCGCCAACTTGAAGCATTTGTCAAACTGGGGGTCAGGCACTTCCAACTGCGCTTCCTCGACTTCCCCTCCACGCAAGGTCTGGAACTGTTCGCCGAGAAAGTCCTGCCGAGGCTGAGGGCCGGGTGAAGCGCAAGGCCTGAACCACAGGGAAATCTGGTAACCATAGAGACACATAGGACACAATGGATAACTCACTGGCGACTGGCGATTGACCACTGAAGACTGACCAATGCAGATCACGATAACAGCAATCAAACACATACCGGAGGTGCGTCCGGGGGACGACCTGACCACTCTGATACTGGCGGGGTGCAGGGCATCGGGCATCACACTGCAACAGGGCGACATATTGGTGGTCACTCAGAAGGTGGTCAGCAAAGCCGAGGGCCGTATGGTTGATCTGCGCACCGTGGAGCCGTCCGATCTGGCCCGGCGCTATGCCGAACGCTGGAGCAAAGACCCCCGACACATCGAAGTGGTGCTCAGGGAGAGCGCGCGCATCGTGCGCATGGACCGGGGCCTGATAATCAGCGAGACCCACCACGGCTTTGTGTGTGCCAATGCAGGAGTGGATGCCTCCAACGTACCCGGCACGCACATGCTTACTCTCCTGCCCGTGGACCCCGACGCATCGGCTGCCCGCATACGTGAAGGCATTGCGCAGTTTACCGGCCTCGACATAGCTGTGATCATATCAGACTCCTTTGGCCGCCCATGGCGCAATGGAATCGTCAACGTGGCGGTGGGCGTGGCCGGGCTGACCCCTCTCAAAGACTACCGGGGCCAACGGGACGAGCACGGCTACCTGTTGCAGGCCACCATCATCGCCGTAGCCGACGAGCTAGCCTCTGCTGCCGAACTGGTCATGGGCAAGGTGGAAGCCGCGCCAGCCGCCCTCATACGCGGCTACTCCTATGACCCCGCCCCCGGCACGGCCAGAGAACTTATAATGGAACCACACAGAGATTTGTTCAGGTGAGGTTTTCAAGCCAAGGAGGTGAATGGAGCCGGTGCCGGCAATCACTAAGGAGGGGTTTGAGAGGGCTGTGACCTCCCCAATCCTCCCTCTTTCCCCGACATCTTGCATGAATATTAATCCCTTGGTGATCCCTTGGTGGCTTTTGGCGGGCCTTGATGCCTTGGTAGCTATTTCTGGTAACTGGCGACTGACGAGGAGAAAAGTCCATGGCAGCAATCATCGGTTATGCCGCAATGTGCGAGCAGTTCCACCCCACCGACCTCGTGAGGTGGGGTCAGGCGGCCGAGGCCAACGGCTTCACCGCACTCATGGTGTCGGACCACTTCCACCCGTGGACCCCGTCGCAGGGGCAAAGCCCGTTCGCATGGGCTTTGCTGGGCGCTCTGGGGCAGGCCACCGGCCTGCGTTTCGGTACCGGCGTCACCCCGCCCGGCTGGCGCTACCACCCGGCCATCATCGCGCAGGCCGCCGCCACCCTCCAAGCCATGTTCCCCGGACGCTTCTATCTGGGGTTGGGCGCGGGCGAAGCCCTCAACGAGCACATCGTGGGCCACTACTGGCCCGAAGCGCCTACCCGGCTGGATATGCTGGCCGAGGCCATCGAAATCATCCGCAAGTTGTTCACCGGCAAGACGGTCAAACATCGGGGCACCTACTTCAATCTGGAGAGCGCCCGCCTGTACACCATGCCCGAAAAGCCACCTCCTATCTACGTGGCTACCTCCGGCCCCATCAATGCCGAGCGTACCGGTCGCACCTGTGACGGCATCATCACCGTGGGCGCCGCCGACGATAAACTGAAGATGTTGCTGGGTCGTTTTGAGAAAGGCGCACGCGAGGCGGGCAAGGACCCCTCCACCATGCCCCGCATCATCCAGCTTCACGTGTCGTGGGCCGAAACCGACGAGGCTGCCGTCGAACAAGCGGTTCGAGAGTGGCCCAACGGCGGCATGAACTTCCCCAAGCAGGACATTCGCAACCCCGAGGACTTCGAGGCCATAGCCCAACTAGTGCGTCCAGAGCACTTCGAGGGTCGCGTGTTCATGTCCGCCGACCTCGAGGCACACCGCGAGCACATCCAGCACTTCATCAATCTGGGCTTCACCGAAGTGTATGTGCACAACGTGGGACGCAACCAGCAGGAATTCATCGAAGCCTATGGGCGCAGGGTCATTCCCAATTTGCAGCAGTCCGCACCTACATTGCAAAGGCGATAAATATCGGGGGTGCAGGGGAGCACCCCTGCCGGGGTGGAATCATCGGCGATCAGCGGGTCTTCGTGACTTTGCTCAGGGCGCGAGGGCGCTCGGTGTCATAGCCCCTGTGCCGCGCCAGATGGTATGAATAGAGTTGCGCAGGCACAATAGCTACGATCGGGCTTAACCATTCGGGCACGCCAGACGGCGTACGCAGGCAGTGGTGGCCTGTAGCTACGGCGAGCGCCTCCTCGCTGTCCGAGACCACCAGCAGTTGAGCGCCGTGGTCCTCGCGCAGGCGTCTCAGCAGAGCGATCATGTCATCGAGCACCGCGCCGGAAGGGGCCACAGCCAGCACCGGCAGGCCGGGCCGAACCACTGCGATGGGTCCGTGCCGGAAGTCCGCCGTCGAATAGTCATCGGTGAACACATAGGCCAGTTCTTTAAGCTTCAGGGCCCACTCCCGCGCCGTCGCATAGTTGTAGCCCCGCCCCAGCACTATACACTGCTCCATGGAGGCCATGCGCCCGGCGATGCGCTCGGCTGCAGGCTCCAATTGCAGAGCCTGCTCCACCATGGCAGGGGTGCTTGAGAGCGCTTCCAAAGCCTCGGCATCGCCGCTCAACGCCACCGAAAGCCCCGCCACCGCCATCAGTTCAGCGGTATAGGTCTTGGTGGCAGCCACCGCTTGCTCTCGCCCCGCCTGCACCGGCAGGTGCCACTCCGCCGCCTGCGCCAGAGGTGAGCCTGCGTCGTTGGTAATCGCCAGCGTGAGCGCGCCCTGACGGCGGCCCTCGGCGATCACCTGCACCACATCGGGGGATTGGCCGGACTGAGAGATGCCCACTACCAGCGCGTGGCGCAATCGAGGATAGCGGTCGTATCGGGTGAACAGCGACGGCGCGGCGAAGGCCACGGGCAGCCGGTTGCGCGACCCCCAGACGTATTGGGCATAGGTGCCCGCATAATCGGATGTGCCCCGCGCCGCCAGAAACACGTAATCCGGATCGCGGTCCGCTATGGCAGCTGCACATCGCCTCGCCTGCTCGAGCTGCGTCTCGAGCCAGCTTCTTAGCACGCTCGGCTGCTCGAATATCTCCTCCTTCAGTCCCATATCCGCCCCTCCGATGCGCATATCATCCCTACCGCGGCGACCAACCACTCACCATTATATAACCACCAAGAGCCGCGGAGTGCCCTCTGTCAACCCCCAATCTTTGTTCCGGAACCATTTACGGGGAAAACCTTACATCCGGTCATAGCGGACGTTCACGCACGATGTTCGGGGAAAAGTGGGGCACAGCCCTCCTCAAGTCCATCACCCCTTTATTACACAATTTATGACCGAATTTTGAGAAAACCTATTGACAGGCGAGAGAATTGGTGGTATAAAACATGTGAGGTTTTGGGAGCGCTCCCAAAAAGGAGCGTTACCTCAATGCCAGTAGGTTGAGCGAGGTTTGCTATGCCGCCCACGCTCGAGGAGATAGCCAGACAAGCCGGGGTTTCGCGCTCCACTGTATCGAGGGTGATCAACAACCACCCCAACGTGGCGCGCGACACGCGCGAGCGCGTGCTTTCCGTGGCCGAATTTCTCAATTACCAGCCCAACATCGCCGCCCGCGGTCTGGCCGCCGGTCAGACCCGCATCATAGGGCTGGTGATCCCCATGAGCGTGCCTGCGCTGTTCACCGACCCCTATTTCCCACTGCTTATTCAAGGCATCGCATCCGCCTGCAACGCCAACGACCGCTCGGTCATGCTGTGGTTAGCCGAACCGGAGTACGAGCGCCGTACCATCCGCCAGATTTTGCAGGGTGGACTGATAGATGGGGTAATACTCGCTTCGGCCCTTGTGAACGATCCCATACTGGAGGCCCTGCTCAAAGGCGGCCTGCCATTCGTGCAGGTGGGCAGGCACCCCGCCAATGCGGCGGTAAGCTACGTGGACGTGGACAACATCAACGCATCGCGCGAAATGGTGTTGCATCTGCTGCGCCTCGGCTACAGGCGCGTGGCTACCATCACCGGCCCGCGCAACATGATAGCAGGCGCCGACCGCCTGCAAGGTTACCTCACCGCCCTGCGCGACCGAGGCCTGAACCCCGACCCTGATCTGATCGTGGAAGGCGATTTCAGCGAAGAAGGCGGCTATACGGCTATGCGGCGGCTGTTACGCCACTCGCCAGAAGCGGTGTTCGTAGCCAGCGATGCCATGGCGTTGGGGGCGTTGCGTGCATTGCGCGAAGCCGGCAAGCATGTGCCCGAAGACGTGGCTATAGCCGGCTTCGATGATATGCCCTTTGCCGCACGCACTGACCCACCGATCACCACTGTTCGCCAGCCCGTACAGCAGATGGGAGCCGTGGCCGCCGAAACCCTGATAGACCTGATATCTAGCCGAGACACCGATGCCGGCCCCCGCCACATCATCCTGCCGACAGAGCTGGTGATACGCGCCTCCTGCGGGTCGGCCCTGCGACGCTGAAAGCCGCAACCAAGCCCAAAGTCGAAAGGAGCACGGCATACAACACATCGGGCGGACTATGGGAGACGGCCTCCTCCACACACCCCACCATATCCGCCTTCAAAGGGGGTGATTGCGTTATCTGGTACGCGGTTATGGCAGCCGGAATCCGGCGAACACTCACAGTTGTTTCGGCACAAACCCAACCGGTGAACCTTCAAAGGAGGAGGTACTCTCATGGCAAACCTGAACCTGAACCTGAACCTGAAAACACGCATTCCTTGGCTGGCTACCACGGCATTGATGATAATACCGTTGCTGGCAGCCTGCGGCGCACCTCAGGCCGCCGTCCCCACACAGGTGGCCTCGCCCACCGACACCCCGGCAAGCGAAGCCGCTGCCACCAACACTCCGGCAGCCGACTCCGCCCCACCCTCACCTACGGTGCCACCCACCGTGGTCACGGGGGGCGAGGGCTGTGCCCCCGGCGCCACCAGACTCGTATGGTACGTGGGCTTGGGCGCGGGCGGCGATGCCGAGGTTATCCCCAAAGAGAAGGCGTGGGTGGATAACTTCAACAAGTCCCAATCCGAAGCCTGCCTTATCTTGCAGGTGGTGCACAACCCCGAATCGTATGATACCCTGAAAGCTATGCTGGCGGCAGGCACAGCGCCGGACATCGTCGGCCCTGTAGGCAAAGCAGGACGCGCCAGCTTTCAGGGTGCGTGGGCCGATATCTCGCCTCTGGCCCAGAAAGCCGGCTTCGACCTCAGCAAGTACGACCCCGCCCTGCTGGACTTCACCAAAGACGAAGGTGTGCTGGTAGGTATACCATTCGCCTTGTTCCCCAGCTTCATTTACTACAACAAAGCCCTGTTTGATGAGGCTCGCCTCCCCTACCCACCACATAAGGTGGGCGACAAGTATCAGGGCAAAGAGTGGAACCTCCAAACCCTGCAAGAGCTTGCGCAGAAGTTGACCGTTGACGCCAACGGCAACGACGCCACCGACCCCAACTTCGACCCCAAGAACATACGGCAGTTCGGCTATTACGAGCAGTTCACCGACGCTCGCGGCATCGCCACGCTGTTCGGGGGCGGCTTGCCCTACGACCCCAACGACCCCAAAACCGCCAAGATACCCGATCACTGGCGCGAAGCATGGAAATGGTACTACGACAGCGTGTGGAAATACCACATCTCCCCCAACTACGATTACCAGAACAGCGACCTGCTGGCTAAAGGCAACCCCTTCTCGTCGGGCAATGTCGCCATGGCACACACCCACACGTGGTACACTTGCTGCTTTGACGTGAAAAAGCTCAGTTGGGACATCGCGGTCATGCCCACCGTCAACGGCAAAATCACCGCCAAACTGCACGGCGACACCTTCGCCATCCTCAAGCAGAGCAAGAATCAGGAACTGGCCTTCAAGGTGATCAGCAAGATGGTGGTGGACAAAGAGCTCTACCAGATATACGGCGGCATGCCCGCCCGGCCTGAAGACCGACCTGAATTCTTCAAGACCCTGAGCGAGCGCGTCGCACCCAACACCGTAGACTGGAGCGTAGCCGAAGAGATGGTGAAGTATCCTGACCTGCCCAACCACGAGGCATGGCTACCCAACCTCATCAAGGCCAACGATCTGTTCAGCAAGTTCCGCACTCTCATGGACCAGACCCCCGGTCTGGACATGGACAAGGAGATAGATAAACTGGAGCAACAGCTGGACGCCGTGTTCAAAGAGGCCCCATAACCGCACGGCCCCAGCCATCGGCAGGGAACAGGGGGAAGAAGGGGCCAACTTCAACGGCCTGTCCGACTGGTGCCTTTCGGGGTGGGGGTTGCACAGCCCTCTGCGCCCCCACCCCTATCTCCCCCTTCCCACGCCCCACCTGCCCTCCCTCGCTCCCCCGTCTGGGGCACAGGGGCCGTGCAATTGCAGAGCGTGCACGCATGCCTTATGATGGGTGGAAGGGCCGGAGCGCCCGACCCTCCCCACCGGCAATCTCATACATCGAGGAGGCATGACCATGTCGGACACCAACACAGCTTCGGCCGGCATGTCAAAATACAGACCTGAGCGCCGGGCAACCACACTCGCACAACGCAACGCGCGCTGGGGTCTGCTCTTTCTGATGCCGTGGTTCATCGGGTTTCTGGCGTTTCAGCTCCTACCCATCGTGTCTACCATATTCTTGTCGTTCACCGACTACAACGCCACAAAAGAGTTCAAGCCCGGCAACTTCAACATGGTGGGGCTGGATAACTATGCGCGCCTGTTCAACGACCCCTACCTGCTTCAGTCGCTTGGCGTGACGCTGAGGTACGTGGTGATAGCCGTGCCCCTTGGGCTGGTGGTGCCGTTGATGTTCGCGCTGCTGGTCAATTCCCGGCACCTGTTAGCACCCAATGTATTCAGGACGCTGTTCTATCTGCCCACCATCATCCCGATCGTGGCCGCGGTCATGGTGTTTCAGGGGGTGCTCAATGCTCAGTCGGGCTGGATCAACCTAGGCCTGAAGGCCGTGGGCATAGAAGGTCCACGCTGGCTGAGCGACCCCAACTGGGCCATACCGGCGCTGTCCCTGCTGGGGCTGTGGAGCGTGGGCAACGCCATGCTGATATTCCTCGGAGCGTTACAAGGCGTACCCACCGAGCTGTACGAAGCGGCCACCATAGACGGGGCAAATGGGGTGCAGCGCTTCTTCCGCATCACTGTGCCCATGATCTCGCCGGTCATCTTCTACAACGTCACACTGGGTGTGATCGGCGCCTTCCAGTACTTCGTGGTAGCCATGTTGATAGGCGGGCGCAATGGCGACCCACAGGGCGCCACCCTGTTTTATAACCTGCACTTCTATCGCACGGCCTTCGTATTCAACGAGATGGGCTACGGGTCGGTGCTGGCGCTGTTGCTGTTTCTGATAGTGATGGCGCTGACTGCAATCATGTTCTTCTTTGGCCAGCGCGCCGTGTACTACGCGGGTGGCGAAGCATAGGCCGGCCCAACACCAGTGGGTCAGCAGAAAGGGGGCACATCCATGGCAACCATAACCGAGGCGCGAGTCGGGTGGCGGGCGTGGACTTGGCTGCATGTGGAGCCGTTGATCCGCCGGACCTCGGCCACCCTGCTCATAACCGCGTTGGGACTGGTGTTGATGCTGGTATTCCTCATGCCACTGGGCTACATGCTCGCCACGGCGTTCAAAGAAGACTCTCAACTCTCCGCGCAAAAGGCCCCACTGTGGCCCGCCAAACAGGCCACGTACAGCTATCAGGGCAAGGAACTCCCCCTGTACAACGTGCCCACCCCGGAGGGCGTGAAGCAGTGGGCGCTGGTGAAGGGCTATCGCGAGGACAGTGACTTCATAGACCCCGCCCACCCGGAAAGGGGCGTGTTCAACTGGAAGGGTCGGTATCGCACGCTAGATCCGGTCTACCACTTCTCGCCCACCCTGCAAAACTTCTTTGTCGCGTGGGATCAGGTCAATTTCGTGCTGTTGTTCCGCAACACCTTGCTGATCGCCGTCATCAGCACCATCGGCACGCTCATCTCGTGCATTCTGGTGGCCTATGGCTTCGCCCGCTTTCGCTTCCCCGGCAAGAACATCCTGTTCATCGTGCTCATTTCGACCATAGTGTTGCCGCCGCAGGCCACCATCATACCGCTGTACATATTGTTTGCGAAGATCGGGTGGACCGGCACATGGCTGCCCCTGTTGGTACCCGCCTTCTTCGCCAACGCCTATGACGTGTTCCTGCTGCGGCAGTTCTTCATGAGCATCCCGCGCGAACTGGACGAGGCGGCGGCCATTGATGGGGCCAGCCCACTGCGCACGCTGATTTCGGTCGTCATCCCGCAGTCTATCCCGGCCATCACCGCGGTCACGTTGTTCCACTTCTTTTTCACTTGGAACGACTACTTCGCGCCTCTGGTGTATCTGGTGGGGAAGGAGGAACTGTACCCCATCTCGGTGGGCATAGCCAAGTTCGTGGGCACATTCAACATCTACCCCGGCAGGGCCATGGCTACGGCGGCCCTGACGCTGATCCTGCCCGCGCTGATGTTCTTCTTCGCCCAGCGCCAGTTCATGCAGGGGGTGGTGGTCACCGGCGTGGAGAAATAACCGTGCTCATGTGGCCGCGTACCCACGGCACGGCCCCTGCAGGGGGCAGGGGAGTGCCCCTGCAAGCGGGTACCCTCTGGGTGCGGGGAGCGTCCTCCCTTTGTTTTCTCCACCATAAATGGGGGTGTCCCCAAGCCTCACCCCCAATTCATAGGCTTTCTGTGGAGAATCGGGGTTATATGCTATAACAGCTATGACACCGCGGTGCAGGTTTACAGTCCTTCAAAAAGGAGGTGGTTACCCGTAAATGACTACACCACCAGCCGAGGTCAGAGCCTCAAACTTCCCGGCCGATTTTGTATGGGGGGCGGCTACATCCGCTTATCAGATCGAAGGCGCATGGAACGAAGACGGCAAGGGCGAATCCATATGGGACCGGTTTAGCCATACGCCGGGCAAAATCGAAAACGGCCACACCGGCGATGTAGCCTGTGACCACTACCACAGGTGGCGCGAAGACGTGGCCCTCATGCGCGAGATCGGGTTGGACGCCTATCGCTTTTCGATTTCTTGGCCCCGCGTGCTTCCTTCCGGGCGGGGGCAGGTGAACACAGCGGGACTGGACTTCTACGACAGGCTGGTGGACGGCCTGCTAGAAGCAGGCATCCTGCCTTTCGTCACCCTGTATCACTGGGACCTGCCGCAGGCCTTGCAAGACGAGGGCGGCTGGGTGAACCGTGACACAGCGTATGTGTTTGCAGACTACGCTCAAGTTGTGGTCCGGCGGCTAGGCGATCGGGTGCGCGCGTGGATCACCCAGAATGAGCCGTGGGTGGCGGCTTTCATGGGCCACCTGTTCGGAGAGCACGCCCCCGGCCTGCGGGACCTGTCTGCGGCAATGCGGGCGACCCACCACCTGTTGCTTAGCCACGGTCTGGCGGTGCAGGCCATGCGCACACTCAGGCCCGACGCGCAGGTGGGCATCACACTCAACCTGTCCCCGGTAGACCCCGCCGGTGACTCGCCGCAAGACGCAGATGCAGCCCTGCGCATGGACGACTTCCTCAATCGGCTGTTCCTCGACCCTCTGGCGGGTGCAGGATATCCCGAAGACCTGACGCGCCTGCTGGGCGATGCAAGCCCGCCCGTGCAAGCGGCTGATATGCATGCCATAGCCCTCCCGCTCGATTTCTTGGGCGTCAACTACTACACACGCACGGTTGTGCGCCACGCCCCCGGCGAGGGCATGCTTCAGGTCCACAGGGTGTACCCACCCGGCGAGTACACAACCATGGGCTGGGAGGTGTACCCGCAAGGGTTGGGTGCTCTGCTGGAGCGGTTGCACACTGACTATCCATTCCCTGCCTATTACATTACCGAGAACGGCGCGGCCTTCCCCGACGTACCGCAAGCTGACGGGACTATCAGCGACCAACGGCGCATAGCATACCTCGAGGCGCATTTCGAACAGGCAAGCCGGTCCGTGCAAAACGGGGTGCCCCTGCGCGGCTACTTTGTGTGGTCGCTCATGGACAATTTCGAATGGGCGCATGGCTACAACCAGCGCTTCGGATTGGTGTACGTGGACTACCCGACCCAGCGCCGCTTGCTCAAGGACAGCGCCCGGTGGTACCGAAGGTTTCTGGCAACCAGATAACAGATAGCAGACAACAGGGGGTGCAGAGGCGCTCCTCTTGACGGCGGGTACCATCTGGGTGGGGTATAAATGTCCCCCACTCTTTCCCTTCCCGATTCATGGACTTTCTTGGGATAATGGGCATGAAGATGCAATTTGGATAGATAGGAGGGCACAGATGCAACTGACCCCTAACGATGACTTGTCTGAGGATAACAGCCATAAGCAGAGCAGCCCAGAGCGCGAGGGTACCACCGGTCAGGCATCGCACGACCGAGAGACCCCCACCGCCGCCCAATCCGCCACGCCTGAGGCGCGCCGCGCTCTTGATCAAGGCAGCCAGACCGTCAACGAGGGTGTAGAAGGAGTGGCCGACGTGGGCCGCGAGCCGGAATATTACGCCGCCAAGCACGATGCCCACGGCACCAGCTCAGGCAACACCGACAGCACGAACGGCGAGCGTTGACCGGAGCGCGGGGCACGCCGACCGGCATTACATTTACATGAGATACCTGAGCCACACGTACACGCTGCTCACCAGCAGGGACATCAGCGTCACCGCAACGCCGTACTTCAGAAACTCCACGAAGTGGATCCTGAAGCCCGCGCGCTCGGCGAGGCTGATAACGATCACATTAGCCGATGCACCTATAGCCGTAGCGTTGCCGCCCAGACAAGCGCCCAGCGCCAGCGACCACCACAACGGCTCGACGGGCATGGTCTGCCCCAGCTCCTGCACAATGGGCACCATTGTGGCCGTATAGGGGATGTTGTCTATGATGCCGGAAGCTATGCCACTGCCCCACAGCAGCACCATGGTAGTCAGGCCTTGGTGGCCGCCCGTCAGGTCTAACATCCATTGTGCCACAAGGCTCACAAAGCCCACCTTGATCAGCGCCTCCACCAGCACGAACAGACCGAGGAAGAGCAACAGCGTAGCCCATTCGATCTCGCTGAGCATATCGGGCACCTCGGCTTTGGACACCAGCATGAGCACCACCGCCCCGGCCATAGCCACGGTGGCCGCCTCGTAATGCAACAGCCCGTGCAGCAAGAAGCCCACTATCACCAACCCCAGCACAGTCAACCCCTGCACGAGCAGCCGCCTGTCGGTGATGATACCCTCTTCGCGCATCGCCACGGCCTGAGCACGCCTCTCCGGCGACGCACGCAATTCCTTACGGAAAAACAACACCATCATAACCATGTAGATCAAATAGATGACCAGTATAGGGGGTCCCATATTCACCAGAAAGGCCCCGAAATCCAGCCCGGCGGCGCTGCCGATGATGATGTTCGGGGGGTCGCCTATGAGCGTGGCCGCGCCGCCGATGTTGGAAGCCAGTATTTCAGCGATCAGAAAGCACACCGGGCTGATACCCAGAGCGTGCGCCACGAAGATGGTCAGCGGCACCATCAGCACCACGGTGGTTACGTTGTCAAGAAACGCCGACGTGACCGCAGTCAACCCCGACAGCAACAGCATCACCCGCACGGGTTCGCCTTTAGCCACATCTATCATCTTCATGGCCGTCCACTGGAACACACCGGTACGCCTCAGCATGTTGGCGATGATCATCATGCCGGCCAGCAGAAATATCACGTTCCAGTCCACACCTTCGAACGCCTCTTCCTGAGATATCAACCCGAGGAGCAGCACGGCCAGAGCGCCCATCAGGGCCACCAGCGTCTTATGCACCTTCTCTATGGTGATGAAGGCGAAAGTTACCGCAAACACTGCGACGGCAAGCACTAGCTGTATATTCATCGCTTTCTTCGCTTCCTTCGGCTTCCTCTTACCCTCAAGGCCCTAACACCGACGTTGACTAGCAGGGACACACCATGGGAACAGCGGGTCAGTCGAACTGCATGATATATGGTGAGGATTATAGACGATTATAATAATCCCCCAAGTGAGGGGCAATGCGTGACCCATTCCGCTCTCCCCTTGTGGGAGAGGGGCCGTGGGGAGGTGAAGAGGTGGAAGATGTAGTTGAATAAAAGAAGGGATATGGAGAGGGCTTCGCCTCCCCGGCCTCTCCTTCCACCAATATCTTGCATGGATACGCACTAGTAAGGGAAACAGCAGCACGGTAACACAGCGGCATGGCTCATCGGCGCGTCCGTTCCACGAGCTTTGTTCCACGCCCTGTGGGTTTGTATGCCAGCGCCGCAACTGATGAGCCCAGCGGCAGGTCCACCCACCGTATGGCGATGCTCTCGACGCTCATCAAGGCACTCAGCAAAGCGTTGATAGGCGCCGGAGGGAGCATTATGTCCGAGCGCGCCGGCCTCGCAAGGTCTTCAGGTCGCTCTCTTCTGCCGAGGCGCACGGCCACCACAGCAGGGAAGAGCAACATATTCCAATAAGTAACCCTGCCTATCCGGAAGCCTGCATCGGCCAACTTCCGCTTCAACTCCCTTCGGGTGTAGCGTCGGGCCACATCGGTTGCCCGGTCGTGCTCGCTGCGAAGGAACTCGAAAGCCGGAGCGTTCAGGAAGAGCCTCCCCCCGGGCTTGAGCACACGAAGCAACTCCTCATAGGCTTTGGCCTCATCTTTGGTGCCAGTGTCGGTCACCACGTCACAGGAGATGACGATGTCGAAGGTGCAGTCCTCGAAGGGGATATCGGTTATGGAGCCATACCGCACGTTATCTAGGCCCCTCAGCTTGCAGAACTCCAGCGCGATGGGGCTGTAATCAAACCCCTCGGCATTGGCATATCCAGCGCGCCGGAGTGCGTGCAGGTTGCCTCCGGTGCCGCACCCCGCATCGAGGATGCGCGGCTGGCAGTCGGTTCCCGCTCGTGGCTTAAGGTCCAACAGGGTAAACATCACGCTCCTGAGGCCATGATACCACCAGTGGCTGTCCTCGGCCTCATACATGATCCTGTATTCTTCAAACTCCACAGGTCAGCGCTCCTGTGACGTATTGGCTTGGGAGGTGAGCTGCCGCCGAAAGAACTCAACCGTGGCGGCCAGACCTTCCTCGAAGCTCACTTCCGGACGGTAGTTGAGCTTGCCGGCGGCCAGCGTAATATCTGCGCGCGAATGCTTGACATCGCCGGGCCGCTCCGGCTCGAAAACCGGCTCGATGCGCATGCCGAACAGGCTGCTGATATAGTCGAGCAGTTGGAGCAGAGAAATGCTGTTGCCACAGGCAATATTGAGCGCATACCCGATCGCCTCATCGCGCTCACACGCCAGCAGGTTAGCCTGTACCACGTTGTGCACGTAAGTGAAATCACGTGTCTGGGTGCCATCGCCGTACACCACGGGCCTCTTGCCCCCCAGCACCGCAGTGATGAACGCCGGTATCACTGCGGCATACTGAGAGGTGGGGTCTTGGCGGGGACCGAACACGTTGAAATATCGCAGCGACACGGTGGGTAGACCATACACAACGGTAAAGACTTTGCAATAGTCTTCGCCGGCCAGCTTGCTGACCGCGTATGGCGAGCGCGGTTGAGTGGGCATGCCTTCATGCTTTGGGAGTGTGGGACTGTCGCCATACACCGACGAGGATGACGCATACACGAACCGCTTGACACCGGCGTCTCGGGCCGCGATCAGCAGGTTGAGGGTGCCGGTGGCGTTTGCCTGATGTGAGGCCATGGGGTCGAGCACCGAGCGGGGCACCGAAGGCAGGGCCGCCTGATGGAGCACGTAGTCCACGCCCCGCATAACTTCGCGCACCACCACGCTATCCAAAACGCTGCCCTGCACGAACTCTATGCGATCCAGCAGAGGCTCGATGTTAGCCCTCTTGCCTGTAGACAGATCGTCGAGGGCGATAACGTCATGGCCGCGTCTGACAAGCTCTTCCACAATATTTGAGCCGATGAACCCGGCAGCCCCCGTCACCAGATACCTTGCCACTTCATCCCCTTTCATTCGTTAAATGCATGTTGACAGCATATGCGGCGTGAGCGGGAGGTAGAGGGTTGGCCTCGCGCCCTGCTAGCCCTGCCACTTATCGCCCAACGCATGCTGTGAGGCAAGGGTCAAGCGCACAAGGGCAGTTCGGGCCTGTCACGTTAAGACGACAAACCACAGGGCGCTCACGTCGGGGCTCGGACGCATAAGCGCACGCGATACGCAGACTGCCCGTGGCCGCCCATAAGACCCTGTTGCATTATACGGGATTGTGCATGCCAAGTGTTAGTGGGCGTAGCCATTGTATAATTGTGTATAACCGGAGCACGAGGCAGCGAAGGAGGCCGAGGTGAAAGCACATCGAAGCATAACAAAGACCGGCGTATTTTACCGATCGCTCCCGTTCATAGCCCGGTGGGTGGCGGTTTTGGTGCTTATGGCAGGCTCATTCAGCTTCACGCCGGGCACCGGGCAGGCCGATACCACCTTCCCGCAGACCGGGGTGGCGCTGTGGGGGCCATTCGAGCAGTTCTGGTACCGGCATGGGGGCCTTGCACAGTTCGGGCTGCCCAGAACGACGGTGTTTCCCACCGGGCAGGGATATGACGCTCAATGGTTCGAGCGCGCCCTATTCACCTTCGACCCAAGCAAGCCTGAGCCTTACAAAGTGGAACTGCAACTGCTGGGCGTGATGGCAACCGCCGACCGGCGGGGCGAAGCCCCATTCAGGCCCGCCAGACCGCTCGGTGAGGGCATCTTCTTCGCCGAGACCGGGCATAACCTGACCGGTAAGTTCCTTGCGAAATGGCAGTCGAGCGGCGGCCTGCCTATATACGGATATCCGATCTCCGAGCCTTTCATGGAACGGAGCAAAGCAGATGGCAAAACTTATCTGGTGCAATACTTCGAGCGCAACCGTTTCGAGTACCACCCCGAACTCGCGGGCACGCCGTTCGAGGTACAGTTGGGACTGCTTGGATCGGAGCTGCTGGACAGGGCCGGGGGGGTGAAGGCATTCTCAGGTTTGGGCCGGCCAACCTATTACCCCGCGCCCGCCGTCGGCTCAGGCGTGGGCATACCATCGGGTGGCACGGTGACCTCCCCGGGCGCGGGCACGCCGGGCCAGAGCGGTCAAGGGGGTGCTTTGCCTGCGGCCCCCGCGCTCCCACCCACCTCGGCGCGCGTGTTGTTTCACGACGACTTCTCATCTAGCGAGCTAAGCGCATGGCAACAGCTGACCCCTATGGTTGGAACGCCCGGTGTGCGTCCCGCAACTTGGGAGGTGCGCGACGGAGTGCTGGCTCAAGCCAGTAACCATGCCGAAGAAGCCACCGAGGACGAAGCTTACATCGTCACCAAGGTGCAGACCTACACGGACTTCACGATGGAGGTGTATTTTTACGCTACGAGCGGCGACCCCATAGGGGCGGTGGTGCGCTTCAGTGATAGAGGCTACTATCTGGTCAAACTGTACGGACAGGTTGCAAACGACCAACCCAAAGCAACGCTGCTCAAAGTAACCGCAGAGGGTGAGAGGACACTGGCCGCTTCAACGGCATGGCCGGGCTATCATCACGGGAACTGGCACCTGATGAGCATCACAGCCAGAGGGCCTGTGATAGAGGTGCGTGTGGACGGTCGGCTCGTACTGACAGCATCCGACGGAACTTTCGCCTCTGGTGGGTTAGGGCTTTATACGGTTGCCGACGGCACGGCGCGTTTCGATAACTTGAGGGTAACCGCCCCATAACGGGGGCAAGCTGAAGGGAGCGCAAAGGAGGTGGATGTGCATGGCCAGCGGACCTGAAAGGGTGCAACAAGCGCTGAGGGCGCACGGGCTAGATGCGGAGGTGGTGAGGCTATCCGCCAGCACGCGCACCGCGCCCGAGGCGGCGCAGGCCGTGGGTTGCCATGTGGGGGCGATCGCCAAGTCGTTGTTATTCATAGCGGACGGCGAACCTGTGCTGGTGATATGCGCCGGGGACCGGAGGGTAGACACGAGCCGGGTCGCCCAACTGTTGGGTGCAACTACAGTGCAGATGGCCACAGCCGAGCAGGTGCGCAACATCACGGGCTTTGCGATCGGGGGCGTGCCGCCCATCGGGCACGTGACGCGCCTGCCCACCATCATGGACAGCGCTTTGCTCCGATGGGACACCGTCTATGCCGCGGCTGGCGCTCACGATGCGCTGTTCCCCATCAACCCGCACCGCCTGCTAGAAGTCACAGGGGCCACGTTGGCCGACATCGGCACGCCAGCACGACCCGACCCAACCACCTGACCTGACCAGACCAGACTGCTAAGCAACGGGCAGGCCACCACCGACCCCTACCCGCTTGACAGCCGCAAGCCGATCTGGTAATATTACACGTGCAGAGCGAGTATAACACGGAGGCGTGGTGTAGTGGTCTAACATGCGGCCCTGTCAAGGCCGAGATCGCGGGTTCGAATCCCGTCGCTTCCGCACCAGAGACCTTGTTGACACCCTGTCAGCAAGGTCTCTTTTTGTCAAAATTACAGGCAGATATAGTTACCCTATGAACTGGGGCTGGCCCCTGCCCCCACGGGGCAGGGCAAACGGTCGTCAGGCCCCCATATCCCATGCCCCCGCACAGGAGGCTCAGCCCTCTGTCAACCCCATTGCTGGCGGAACCGGCTGTTGACGTGCGTTCCACCTGCGCACTGCCTAAGCCTTCGGTGACCCTTGGTGTCTTGGTGGTTCATCTCTGGCGACTGGCGACTGATAGACCCATCTCAAACTCCTCGCAGTTGGTTGCCAGATGTGCTATACTGTAGATAGCACGCCCATTTTATGCGCTGGTCAACACTCAGGTAGAATTAGCAATCTGTACAGAACAACCCCATTTGCACGAAGGAGTGTGTCCGTGAGCGAGAAACATCATGAAGAGACGCCGCAGTCTCCCGAAGTTCAAGAGCCGTACGTGCGCGAAGAGCTTGATCAGGACGATGTCACCCACATCGGCAACAGGCGTCCCCCCAACGGGCGTGAACCCGGCGAGGATTACTACGAGCACCTCGGCGCCAACGAAGATGAAGTGGTGCCGGTGATCCCGCCCATGGCAGGCCCCGCCGATCTGGTGGGTGAGAAACGCCAGAACGCTCAGGGCAACGAGACCGGCGACACCGAGATAGGCGAGGAGCTTGTAGACCCACGGGAAGAACTCACCCCCGGTTGATAAGCATGGTAGCATCGAGAAATCGAATGGATTGGAGGTTGATATCATCATGGGCACGGTAGACGTGCTGGAGCAACCCGCACCACGGCCGATCAAAGAGCGCGAGCCTATAGTGAACGACTTTTCGATCGTCGTAGCCACGGTGAACGGCTCAGGAAGCCAGACGGCCAACAACCTGATCACACGTGCTATCTTCAAGATGGGTGTACCGGTGAACTCGAAGAACCTGTTCCCTTCCAATATTTCCGGGTTGCCCACGTGGTTCACCATACGCCTGAGCAAAGATGGATATATCGCCCGCCGCGATGACGCGGAGATTCTGGTAGCCTTCAACCCCGCCACGGCAGAGGAAGACTACGCACGCCTGCCCTCCGGTGGTGTGTGCATCCACCCCGACGACATCAGCTTCCTCAAACCGCGCGAGGACGTGGTCTCCTATGCCCTGCCGGTCAAAGCCATCATGAAGCAGACAGAAGTGGACCCCAAGTTGCGCGACCACGTGGCTAACATGGTGTATGTAGGGGCGCTATCCCACCTCTACGGCATCGAAGTTGACGAACTGTACGACGGCCTGAACCACCACTTCAAGGGCAAGGCCAAAGCGGTGGACATGAACATGAACGTCATCCGCCTGACCCTTGAGTGGGCCAAAGACAACCTTGTCAAAGCCGACCCGTACCGCATCGAGCGCATGGATAAGACCAAGGGCCTGATTATGATAGACGGCAACACGGCAGCGGCCCTCGGCGCAATCTACGGTGGTATTACTGTGGGCGCTTGGTATCCCATCACCCCCTCCACCAGCCTGTTCGACGCCCTGAACGCCTACCTGCCTAAGTTGCGGCAGGATACCGATGGCAAAAGCTACGCCATCATTCAGGCCGAGGATGAACTGGCCGCCATAGGCATGGTGCTGGGCGCAGGCTGGGCAGGGGCGCGCGCCATGACCTCTACCTCCGGCCCCGGCATATCGCTCATGGCCGAATTCGCGGGCTTGGGCTACTTCGCCGAGATACCGGGGGTGATCTGGGACATCCAACGGGTGGGGCCAAGCACCGGCCTGCCCACACGCACATCTCAGGGCGACATTATGTTTGTATATCACCTGAGCCATGGCGACACCCGTCATGTGGTACTGCTCCCCGGCAATATGAAGGAGTGCTTCGAGTTCGGCTGGCGGGCCTTTGACCTTGCCGAGCGGCTCCAAACGCCTGTGTTCGTGCTGAGCGACCTCGACCTCGGCATGAACTATTGGATGACCGAGCCGTTCGACTACCCAGACCAACCTTTCGACCGGGGCAAGGTGCTGACCGAAGAGGACTTGGAGAAGCTAGACCACTGGTGGCGCTACGAAGACGTGGACGGCGATGGCATCCCATACCGTACGCTGCCCGGCAACAAGCACCCTATGGGGGCGTATTTCACACGTGGCACCGGCCACAACATCAAGGCTAACTACAGCGAGCGCCCCGACGACTGGGAGCAGAACCTCAAGCGCCTCGAGCGCAAGCACGAAACCGCCCGCAAGCTGGTGCCCAAGCCGGTGGTGGATATGCGCGAAGGAGCCGAAATAGGCATTATCTCCTTCGGCTCGGCGGACCCCGCCGTACAGGAAGCCCGGGACCAGTTGCGCGAGAAGGGCATAGAAACCAGCTATATCCGCCTGCGTGCCCTGCCACTGGAGGACACGCTTACCGAGTTCGTCCGGGCGCACCAGCGGCTGTACGTGGTGGAACTCAACATTGAAGGGCAAATGAGACAGTTGGTGCAACTGCACGTCCCTGAGCGCGCAGCCGATATCAAGTCGGTATGCCATCTGGACGGCCTGCCACTGACGGCGAGCTTTGTGAGAAAGGGTATTTTGCAACACGAACAACAGCATTCACCCCTATCGGGGAAGGAGTAACGCCGATGGTAGCAACGACCACAAGGCCCACAGATGGCCGCAGTGAAAAAGTGAACCTCATCGGGCTGACTAAGGCCGACTACCGGGGTTTGCCCTCCACCCTCTGTCAGGGGTGCGGGCACGATTCGATCTCCAGCCAGATAATCAATGTATGCTTCGAGCTGTCAATACAGCCACACCAGATTATCAAGATGAGTGGCATCGGCTGTTCGAGCAAGTCGCCGGCCTATTTCCTCAACAGGTCGCACGGCTTCAACGCGGTGCACGGGCGCATGCCCTCGGTGGTCACGGGAGCGGCCCTTGCCAATCGCACCCTCGAGCCGTTGGCGGTGAGCGGCGACGGCGATACCGGCTCCATTGGCCTCGGCCAGTACAAGCACCTGATCCGCCGCAACGTGCCCATGGTGTACATCATAGAGAACAACGGCGTATATGGCCTCACCAAGGGGCAGTTCTCGGCCACAGCCGACATCGGCCAGAAGCTGAAGTACGCGGGCACCAATCCATTCCCGCCGATTGACCTGTGTCTGGAAGCGCTTGTGGGTGGGGCAGGCTTCGTGGCCCGGTCGTTTGCGGGCGATGCCAAGCAGGTGCGCGAACTGCTGAAGGCCGCACTCAACTTCAAGGGCACCGCGGTGCTGGACATTATCAGTCCATGCGTAACCTTCAACAACCACGAGGAATCCACCAAGAGTTACCCGTGGGGCAAGCAGCACGAAGAGCCTCTGCACGACATCACCTTCGTGCCCAAGTACGAAGAGATACAGGTGGATTATGAACCCGGCACCACCATCGAGGTGAAATTGCACGACGGCCCGGAGATCCTTCTCAAGAAGCTCAGCCGCGACTACGACCCGACCAACAGAGAAGCGGCTCTCCTGCTGTTGCTGGAAGCTTACGAGAAGCAGGAGTTCATCACAGGCCTGATCTACATCAACGAATCGCGCCCCACTTTGCAAGAAGTGGAAGGCCTGACCGAGACGCCGCTGGCCCACCTGACGGAAGAGCGCCTGCGTCCACCACGCGAAACCCTCGAGAAGCTCATGGCGGAGATGATGTGATAGCTTCGGGCTGTAAGTAAGCGAGTAAAGCTGTGGCTCAGGGGGTTCGACCGCTGTCGAGGCCGGGTGCGGTTTCGGACGGCGGAGCCGGTGGACTGGCGGTGCACAATGAGGGTCCTACCTCTGTTCGGCCCTCGCTCCGCTCCTCGGGCTGCATGTCCGATGCGGTTGAACCGGCGAACACCTGAAGTGGTTGTGCGGGGCGGCCTGCGAATGTGCCGCCCCGCGTGCTCATAAGCAACAATTGGCGAAGTGCAAGGGTGCAGGGGCGCTCCCATGTCGGAGGTGTCCCCCAGCTCTCACTACTTCATAAATGGGGGTGCAGGGGTGCTCCCCTGACGGGGGGTGCGGGGGTGTCCCCCGCTTCCCCCACGATGCATAGCCCTTCCGGGGATAATTTGGTATAAATGGAGCGCATGCAATCAAAATACCGAGCGTACATCTGTTGTGGGCCAAATTGCGGACCCAAAGGCTCGCGTGACCTGCTGGATGCGCTGGTCGAGGAGGTAGAACAAGCAGGGCTGGCCGATCAGGTGAGCGTACTACCAACAGGTTGCCAGAACCACTGCGAATCGGGGCCCACCATGGTGGTGTATCCGGGACCGGTGTTCTATCAGGAGGTGGACGCAGAACGCCTGCACAGGATCGTGCATGAGCACTTCATCGAAGACCGGCCGGTAAAGGAATACTTCTGGGTAGGCCACCGGCCCCACAAACACAAGCAGGCGCTCAGGTCGCCCCTCGATCTGGCCGCACCCGGCGAATTACCCGGCTCGCTACGCGCCCTTTATCAACACCGGCGCATGGGCCACCCTAAAAAACCCAAGCGCCGCTATGAGGACGTAGACGACTTCAAGTGGTGATGGTAGCAGGCGCTAGCCATGGGGTCAGCGCCTGCGGGCTACCACAGCCCCGCCTGCTTCTCGCCCTCCTGCTTTCCCCACCTCTGCCGCCCCGCCTGCGGCCCGGTCGAGTCTGCGAGCATCAGGCTCAGGGTCGGCGACCGTTCGCTCCAAAGGCTGACCAATGCCGGTCAGCAGCATCAGGCTCAGTATCGCCAGCATGTGCTGATAAGTGAGCTGTAGATAGTACCCCGCGTACAGCAACAACAGCAAGCCCAGACCCACGTTACGGTTCGCAAAAGGCGCCTTGCCATCTTGGCCGGAGAAGCATACAAGTATCGAGTACACGAACAGCGCCAGCGAAGTCGCATACAGAGGCCAAGGTAAGTACAGCGTCAGACCGAGCGACCATGAGGCGAAAACGCCCATGAACCCCTGATCGGCAAGCATATCCACCACGTTGCCTATAGCAAATATGGCGGCCAGCGAAACCGGTAACCACCATCTGCTCAGCTTGCGCCACTGCCCACCCGGCACCGCTATCGCAGCGAACAGTGCGAAGGGTGTTAGCACCGCCGCCAATTCGCCGGCGTCGCGCATACGCAGACCGAAGCCGGCAGAGCCAAAGACAAGGTATGGCATTGCCTCTCGCACGACGTAGTAGGTCCATCCCGTATAGGCTAGGGCCACGAGCACTACGGCCAGCCGCGCCGCGAGGCTCCCGCTCCTCCTGAAGGAGAACCAGCCGGCAAGCCACCATATGGCAATCAAGGACAACAGGTTAAAGGTGACCACCAGCCATGTCTCTACGGGCCTGCGGGACAGGATGGTGAGGAGCGAATAAGCCAGCGTGAACACGCCATAAACGAAAAGATAGGTCACCAGCGCGACACCCGCCACGCGCTGTTGCCCGACCACGCGGGCACGAGTCGAGGCCTCGTGCAGGCATATGAGGAAAAGGGCCACCCCCAGCACGAAAGAGGGTGAGAGCAGGGCGATGCCGGTCCAGCCAAGGGTCTCGACCACAGTGCGTGCAGGGCCTTCCAGCGGGGGCGCGGCGGTGAGCCGTGATATGGTGCGCCCAAGCAACCACTCGGCACCACCGGCGGCGGCCAACCCCCACGCCACATATCGGGCCAACCACACCCGCTCAGTCATCACCTGTGCTATTGCCCCGTCTCCACGGCTCGCTCGGCCAGACCCCATATGAAAAGCATGCCCGCCCCGTATAGAAATGACTCCCTGACGGTATTGCTCCCCCGCGTGAAGGCATAAATGGCGGGTATGGTAAGCACCATGGTTATGCCATACAGAAAGTGAATGAAACCACGCGAGGGCATTGCGCCAAGCAGCAGAAGCAGCAGGCCCACCACCCCTTGCATCGTAAACAGACCCACCCCGATAACCAAAGCCCCATTGTAACCGGGGTCCGGTGGCCTGCGTCGCAGGAAGTTGATCAAACCCCATGCCCCCATGACCAGCGCATAAATGCTGATCATGTTGGACATGAACCTATGCACCTCCAATAACAGTCCCACACCGGCAATCTACCACACCACGTTCGTAAGTGTCAATGATGGTATATCTGACATCCGGTCATAACGGATGCGCGTTTATGCGCGATGTTTGGGGAGAAGGGGAAGCCGGAGAGGGCTGTGCCCCCAAACCCATCTCTCCTTTATTGCACACAAAGTGCCATGAAGCAGCATTGACCGGATGTCAGCGGCAGATGCGGGTTTGTGATAAAAGTTGCAAACCGGGGGTCTGCCTCATATAATGGTACTAAGGCCCTCGTTCGTAACATGAGAGTAACGTATGGTGCGAGGTGGGCACAAAACCCATCTGCCCCACAGGGCAAGGCCGACCCAGAGTGCCACACGCATATAGACAGATGGTGCGAGAATCCCGCGTATGAAACTGCAAGGCGCACGGCTCAAGACCCACAGGCCCGTGGCCGTACTCCACGGGTTGCACTCGTTGGTCCGGCGCAGACTGTTCGGGCAATATGGAGCACCCAGCCTCGACGGTCTCGACGTAGCGGCGCGCGGGCTTTCCCTTGGCACGGTAATCGTGCTCAGCCTGAGCGGATACGGGCGGACGCCCATCGCTCAAGACCGCCTTGACCCACTCGTGGTGGCTGCCGGATTGGTGGCATACAATTGTCTGGTAATACTGCTGGCGGGAGTACCATGGCGGCGACCGCCGGGCTTCGGGCTGTTCATACTGGACTGGGCAGTAGCGTCGGTGGCGATCACCCTCACAGGCGGCTTTTTCAGCCCTTTCATCGTGCTGTACTACGCTATGGCAATAGGCGCCGCTCTGCGCATAGGCTTGCAACGCTCCCTGCTGCTGGTGGCGGCCTGCACTGCCGTGTTCTTCGCGCTCAGTATCACCACACCTGCCCCCCCGGAGGCAGTCAAACTACCCATGCTGATAGTAGAGGTTACCTCCCTCGTCATGCTGGTGGTGACCACGGTGGGCCTGCAACATGTGATTCAGATCGAAGCGCATAGACTCCAGCTCGAAGAGCAATCTGCGGCACAGTTCAGAATGCTGAATAACCTGATCAACACAGTGCTAGCCGAATCGCCTGACCTTGAGCGCGTGATGCGTACCATAGCTTCAGTGTCCAGCCGAGCGGTTCAGGCGGATGGTGGGCTGGCTGTGCTGTTCAACCGGCACCAAGCGCAATCGCCACAGCACGATGCATGGTCCGACGAGGGGAATGCGCTGCTGGTAGCCGACCAACAACCCGATCCCCCGCGCCTGTCGGAAGCCGAGATGGTGTTGCTCAGGCGGGCGGTCAACACCCGAGCGCCTGTGTTGATGAGTGCCGCCGATGCCGCCAGCGCACACTACTCAGATGCAGATGTGGCCCCCGGCACAGCTTCCTATGCCGATACGAATGGTGGGCGCATCCTCACCTCAGCTTTCGCCCACAGCCCTCACAGCCTGTATCCGGGGTTGGAGCGCCAAGGCAGGCCGGCCCGCTCGGTTGCGTGCGTGCCCTTCCTGCTCGGCGATCAGCCGATAGGTGCGCTGTTCGTGGGGCGCTGCTCGGCCACACCTTTCAGCAGGCACGAGGTCAATCTGCTTCAGACCATCGGCCAGCAGATGGCGGTGGCCGTGCGGCTATCCCGGCTATATCAAATGGAGACCGAGCGGGCGGTGCGCCTCGAAGAGCGTGAGCGTCTGGAGCGCGACCTGTTGTCCATGGTGTCGCATGAACTGCGCACACCGCTCACAGCTATCAAGACCTCGTTGAGCGCCCTCGCCGGCCTTCAGGAGAAGCATCAAGCCGATCATACGGGAGCAAACGGCCCGGCCGGGCACACGCCCGGTCCCGAAAGCGCCCATATGCGGGCACGGCTGCTGAAGAACATGGAACGCAGCACCGACCGCCTGATATTCTTGGTGGAAGAACTGCTGGACATGGCACGGCTCAGAGCCGGGCGCGTGGTGCTTCAGAAACAGGTGCTGAACATGGGTGAGATCATCACCGAACTGGCCGCTCAGTTCCGCCCCATGCTGGCGGCGCGCGGCCAGACCCTCACCCTCGACTTGCCGGCACCGGGTTCGGCGCGATGGAGCAGGCTGGCTGTGCTGGGAGATCGCAGGCGGATTGAGCAGGTGCTGGTCAACTTGCTGGATAACGCCCATAAATACGGACCGGAAGGGAGCGACATCGTCGTGGGCGCAACCCCCAGAGGCGAACAGGTCAGGGTATTCGTGCGCGATCAGGGACCGGGCATCACACCCGGAGACCAACACCGAATTTTCGAGAAATTCTATCAGGGCCGCAGCGCAGGCCAAGGCCAGCCCACCAGACCGGGCAGTCTGGGGCTGGGACTGGCACTCGCCCGTTCGATTATAGAACTGCATGGCGGGCATATCGGCGTACACAGCCGGCCCGGCCATGGCAGTACCTTCTTCTTTACTCTTGCGCAACACAAAGACGTGTGCGAAGGGCTGGAACTGGAAAAGGAGCAGGCAATCTATGAAGATACTGATCGTTGATGATGACCCCGATATAGTGGAAGCTATCACCTTGGCCTTCAGCGCCGAATGGCCGGAAGCTCAAGTAATGGCCGACGACGGCAGGGGCGTGCTGAAGGCCATCGAGCAGGAAAGTCCAGATGTTGTGCTGTTGGACATCGGCCTGCCGGCAATGGACGGATTTGCCCTGCTCAAAAAGATTCGGGCCGTGTCCGACGTGCCCGTGCTGATGATCTCCGCAAGGGGAGACGAGATTGATAAGGTGCGCAGCCTCGAATGGGGCGCGGACGACTACCTCACCAAACCGTTCGGTTATAGGGAACTGAGCGCCCGCATCAAAGCGGTGTTGCGCAGGGCGCAGGCCCCCCCGCCCATCGGCGGTAGGGCAGAATTCAGGGCGGGCGACATCTACATCAACTACTCCAGCCACGAAGTATATACCGCCGGCAAGCCTGTCAAGCTAACCCCCACAGAATATAAGCTGTTGTGCCAACTCACCCGCAACGCCGGACGTGTGTTGGAGCACGACGAGCTGTTGACCAAGATATGGGGGCCTGAATACCTCGGCGAGTTGGACTACTTGCGCATATATGTGCGCCGGTTGCGTGAAAAGCTGGAACCTGACCCCCAACAGCCGGTGCATATATTGACCGAACGTGGTGTGGGTTATCGCTTCAATCCGAACGCGCCGGCCAGCAGCTCGCATCAACATTATGAGTACCGGCAACCCCTCGGCCAAAAAGCGCCTGCGCGTGGCGCTTGACACCACTTTCGCAGGCGTGAACCCCACCGGCGTGGGCATTTACTCTCGCGAGCTTGCGCGTGGGCTGGCCCGTTTGGCGCCGGACTACGGTCTGGAGTTCAAATGCTATGGGCCGAGCTGCCATCTCTCCCACTCTCACTACCACTCTCCGTCTCGCCCCCGTTCCTGCGCACACATGGGGTTAGGACGCGGGTTGCGCAGGCTGGCCGCAACCGTGCAGGAGCTGCCTGCATACACTCAGGGTGTCCTTCCGGTTGCCCTGACAAGGTTCCGCCCACATATAGTGCACGCTACCTCGCATCTGGGGCCGCTGTGGGGGCCGGGCCAACTCGTGGTAACCGTACACGACCTTATATTCCTGCACTACCCCGGCGACTACAACCCCGTGTGGCGTGCCATCACGCTGGCGCTGTTGCCGATGGTGCTGCGCCGAGCACGAGCTATCGTGACCGATTCGCAGACCACTCGTATAGACCTCATGCGGTTTTACAGGGTGCCGCCGCACAAGATTACGGTCATATATCCGGGCATCGACCATCTGCACGCCCCCTCGCGCCCTGAAAGCAGGTTCGGGGCCGCGCCAGCCGGGCAGGCGGAACAAGAACGAGAACAAGGTATGCAGGCCGCTCTGCGGTATGGGATAGGCTATGCATATGCACCCTATCCCTATCCCTATACCTATATCCTCGCCCTCGGCCCGCTGGTCAGGCGTAAGAACATCGGCGTGGTAGTCCGAGCCTTTGGATACATAGCCGCTCAGCTGCCTGATGTTCATCTGGTCATAACAGGCCGCACGCCGGCCGGCATGAAGCACGAGATGTTGGCCGCCGAGTTGGGCCGCTTACCGCGAGCAGCGCGCTCTAGAGTGCATCTTATGGGATATGTCTCCCGTGGTGAGCTGGCCCAGCTCCTGAGCCGGGCCGCCGTGCTAGCTTACCCATCGCGCTTCGAAGGCTTCGGCCTGCCCCCGCTGGAAGCCATGGCGGTGGGCGTGCCGGTGGTGGCCTCAGACACGCCTGCCGTTGTGGAGTCGACCGGTGGGGCCGCCCTCATCGTTTCGGCCACCTCTCCACAGCAGTGGGCCGAGGCTCTCACAGCAGTGCTCACCAACCGCGATCAAGCGCAGGCGCTGGTGGAGGCCGGCAGGCGCAGGAGCGCTCGGTTCACATGGGACCGGTGCGTGCGCGACACCATCGCCCTGTACAAAAGACTGTTCCCTCAGAGCGCCATACAGCCGGTTGAGGCTGCAAATCAGACATTTTATATGAAGATTTAAGCTTTTTCCGGTGGAAATCGGCCTTTCACGTCTGGTCAGCATGGAAGTTGTACGTTATAATACGGTGACTCTGGTTGAGGGCTGATGCCGGCTCAGGGAAGCCGAGGACCGTGCCTTCTGACAGGAGGATCCCCAATGGAACTTACTGAATCCCTTGAGCTTCTGGTTGTGTTCGGCTCGATCATCTTTTCCATCGGCCTGCTGGTGATCATTGACCGCATTGGCACTGTGCGCGTACCACCCGAGGAAGAGGAGGAGGAGATTTAATGGCCCGCGCAGCGCGAACTCTAGCCGACAGGGTTCCACGTTTCCCTCGCCCGAGGGACCTGTACGACCGCCTGCCGCCCCGCATGCGGTCGCGAGTGGACAAGTGGGGCGACATAGCCAAGCGGACGTGGGAGGACATCAGGGGTTCGGTCATCCGCAATGGGTGGCCCACTTCGGTGCGTGGGCGCTCGCTGGCTATCATGAACAGCGTGTTCCTGCACCTACACCCGATCCGCACGCGGCCAGATGCCATTAAGATGACCTACACGTTCGGGCTGGGGGGCATATCGTTCTATCTGTTCCTGTTGCTGACCCTCACCGGCGTGCTGCTGATGTTCTACTATATACCCACCGTGGACCGTGCGTGGCAGTCGCTGCGCGATATTCAGGCGGTGCAGCCTTTCGGCTATCTGATGCGCAACATCCACAGGTGGGCGGCACACGCCATGGTCATCACCGTGTTCCTGCACATGTGCAGGGTGTTCTACACCGGCTCGTTCCGTGCGCCGAGGCAGTTCAACTGGGTGGTAGGAGTGATCCTGCTAGTGCTTACCTTCCTGCTGAGCTACACCGGCTATCTGTTGCCATGGGACCAGCTGGCGCTGTGGGCCGTGACGGTGGGTGTGAACATGGTAGGCTCGACCCCCTTCGTCGGGGATTATATCAGGTTCCTCCTGATCGGCGGATATCAGGTTGAGCAGAACGCGCTGATTCGATTCTATACGCTGCACGTAATCGGCCTGCCGTTACTGCTGTCCACTTTTCTGGCAGTGCACTTCTGGCGTATCCGCAAAGATGGCTTCTCACGTGGCCTGACCTTCACCTCGCGCATCGTCGAACACGCCGATACGCGTGCGCCCGGCGAGCGCGTAGCTGGCAGAGAGCGCTGATCCAAGGAGACCGGTATGGCTGCAACAAGCGGAAACCGACCATCAACCACTGAACCGACGGTTCAAAAAGGCGCGAAGGTGCTGGCACCACCTCCGCGCATCCGGCCCACCACGCCCGCCGAGCAAGAGGCCGATACCGTACAGGTGTGGCCGCACCTTGTAGTTATAGAGTTTCTGGGTGCGGTGATCATCACCATCAACATGGTGCTGTTGGGCACGCTGTTCAACGGCATACTGCTGGGGTTAGCCAACCCCGACTGCACGCCCAACCCCTCTAAAGCACCGTGGTACTTCCTGAACCTGCAAGAACTGCTGTTGCACATGAACCCGGCGCTGGCGGGTGTGATAGTGCCTACGATAGCCCTTATCCTGATAGCTGCCATCCCCTATGTGGACCGAGGCACCAAGGGGCTGGGCGTGTGGTTCTACAGCAGCAGAGGCCCCAAAGTAGCTATCTTCTCGGCGATCTACACCACAGTGGTCACCAGCGCGCTGATCGCGCTGGATAAACTCACGGGCACGCTCAAGGCAGTGTTCACCTCGTGGCTGCAAACCAGCGCCACAGCTACAGCGGGCGGGGGCTCAGGGCCGCTGTCGTTCTTTACGATATGGGTTGCTAACATCATGGGTCAGGGCACCGAAACGGCACAGGCCGAGGCTCTGGGTCTGCTAGTAGAGGCATTCGCCGGGTGGATAGTGCCCATATTCTTCATGGTGTTCTTCCCCGTACTGCTGGTCATATTGTTGAAGCGCGTATTTCCCGGCATAGACCTCACCGAGATCATCATCGGCCTGTTCACCGGCTTCGTGGTCGTGTACGCTGTGTTGACCTTCGTGGGATCGGCCATGCGCGGTCCCGGCATGGACCTCTACCCACCGTGGGCTGTGCCACCTACTCAGGAGAGTTGTTGACCCCGACAATACCGCATAAAGAGATGCGAGGAGAGGCGCGATGGCAGTTGTTGACAGAAGACGCGATACACTGACACCACGCACGGGCATAGAAGCGCCCGGGCGGCCCGAGGACACGGCAGGCGGGCGGGTCGTACCCGGGCAAACGCGCCGTGACCTGCTCAAGTGGGGCCTGTTCGGCTCGCTATTGCTTATGCTCGGTGGGTTCTTGAACGCCTTCTTGCTGTATTTCAACCCGGCAAAGGTAGGCAAGTTTGGGGGCAAAATCCAACTGCCGGGCACCGTTGCCGACTACCCGGTGGGCACTGTGTACATGGTGCGCGAGGGCAAGTTTTACCTGTCCCACGTGCCGGAAGGCCTGCTGGCTCTGTACTGGAAATGCAAGCATCTGGGGTGCACCGTGCCGTGGAAGGAAGATGAAGTGTTTCAGGGAGAGCAGGGAGTGTTCCACTGCCCCTGCCACGGCTCTATATACCTGCGCAACGGGCAGAACGTAGCAGGCCCGGCCCCGGCCCCACTCGACCTGATGGAGATCACCATCACCGGTGGTCGCATAGTGGTGGACACGGGCAAGATCAAACCACGCATTAGATGGGAGCCATCGCAGGCAGTTAAGGTCCAGTCTTGATTCGCCAACAACACTTTCCACTACGCACAGGGCCGGGTCGGGTGGCCCGCGCCGGGAGGAGATATGCGCGATAAAGTCATACTGGGCGTCACCCTTTCCATAGTGCTTCTGCTGACATTTGTGATTTACTTCGTGGTAGACACCCAGCGCGGGAGGGCTACACAGCAGGCCGACCGCGAACATGCAGTCAAGGAGGGGCGGCACATCTACGCACAATACTGCATGCAGTGTCATGGCCCTCTGGGCGAAGGCTGTGTGGGTCCTGCGCTCAATCGGCCCACGTGGCGGCCCGAGATCGCGGGCGAGAAAAACCCCGACTACGACGAAGGCTCTTATGACCTTATCCGCAAGACCGTGGAGCGTGGGCGGCGCTCCAACCAGCCGGGGGTGGAGATGCCCCCGTGGTCCGTCAGAGAGAACGGCCCGCTGAACGACGAGGCTATTGATAACGTGGTGACCTTCATCCAGTACGGAGACTGGGCGACGGTGCTCGAAGATGCGGCATCGGCCACCAATCTGAACGAGCCACTGCCCGAATATCCGGGCTTCGACGAATCCAAACTGCCCAGAGTGCACGAGCTTATGCTCGCGAAGGGCTGCCTGAACTGTCACCGGCTGGGCAAGGGTGGCGGGGCGATCGGCGCGGACCTGACCGACGTGGGCAGCAGGCGTACCGCCGAATGGCTGCGCGACTGGATCAAAGACCCCAAGGCCGTGCCAGTCACCGAGCGCGGCCCTAACCTGTGGCTGGTGGGTCCAACGCCCACCGTGCCACCCCCGCCGGGGTTCAGACCAAGCGCATCGCCCACTCCTACCCCACAGGTGTTCCCGATGAACGCCACCTACATGCCCACCATACCGATGACCGACGAAGAGCTTGATTTGCTGGTCGAATACCTATCGCATGCTCGCACCAGCACCCCCTGAGGCACGACAACAAGAAACACGGAGAAGCATGAGTTGAGCAGAGCTCCAACAATCAGGTCGGGCGGCTTGGACCCAAGTATACGTGACGGCTCGGTGAGCAGCGCAATGGGGAGTGTCATACACGTGGGCCGCAACAGTGGCGGCGGTGGTGGGGTGCGCCTCACTGCCAGAGGGCGGGCCATCAGCCTGTTTGTGGCACTGCTCGCCGTGGGCTTCGCCTTCAGTTTCTTCAACGTGCCGCTCGCGGCCTCAGCCGCTAACACTGTAGAGGTAGCAAGCTTGGACGTAGCCGTGCCCACCGACCCGCAGTCGCCGCTGTGGGACCGCGCCAAGGAGGCCGAGATACCGCTGAGCGCTCAGCAGATCTGGCAACCGGGTGGCGGCACGACCCGCGCCGTGCGGGTGCGCGCACTGGAGGACGGGCAGAGCATAGCGCTGCGGGTATCTTGGGACGACGACACTCGCAACGACAGCATGGGCGGTGTGCCCACCGATGCCGCGGCCATTCAACTCCCCATTGACCCCGACCACCTGCCCTACCAGTGCATGGGGCAGAGCACCAGCCGGGTTAATATCTGGCAGTGGAAAGCCGCCCTAGAAAGACAGGGTCTGGAGAACATGGGTGCGCTGGCTATGGAAGGCGCGGGTGTGCGCAACCTGACCAGCAACGGCATATGTAAGGCGGTGGACACGCCGGGCATACACCCGCAGGTGCGCTCCTACCACGACGGCAGACAGTGGCACGTGGTGTTCAGCCGCGCCCTCGCCAGCGGTGACCACGGCACGGCTCCGTTGATGCGGGGCAAAAACAGCTCCATAGCCTTCGCGGTATGGAATGGGGCACGGGGCGAGATGCGGGGCATGAAGGCCGTGTCTACATGGAACACCCTGCTCATGCCCGCCGGCGATACCGGCCAGCTAGGCAATCTGATCACTCTAGGAGTGGTAATACTCATCTCGGCAGGGGTAGTGGCGTTCACCATGCGCCGCATGTCCGCGGCCTGAGCGCCGACAGTCTAGTTGTGGCAGAGCAGACAAACCCGGGGGTTTAAAGCCAATGAGTGCATCGGTAAGGGATCTAGAGTACGCGCAGGGAAGGGCCGGGCTGTTCACGGCTGAAGGCAGTGCTGCCCGCAACTTCCTGTTCTCGGCCATCTTCTGGCTGACCATCGCGGACTTTGTGGGGCTGGTGGCGGCGATCGAAATGGTCAGCCCGGACTTCCTCGCGGGCATACCATGGCTGGTGTTCGGTCGCCTGCGCCAGATGCACACCAACGGCGTGCTGTTCATGTGGCTGTCCATGGCCCAACTGGGTGCTTTCTTCTACATCGTGCCCCGGCTGTGCGGCACCAAACTGCACAGCGAGATGCTCGGCAACATCACAATGGTGCTGTGGAATATGGTGGGCATCGCGGGCTACCTGACCCTCATGAACGGCATGACACAGGCCCGTGAGTACGCAGAGCTTATCTGGCCAATTGACGTCATGGTGATGGTGGCGCTGCTGATGGCCGGATACAATATCTTCCGCACGATATGGGACCGCAAGGAGAAGAAGCTGTACGTGTCGCTGTGGTACATAATGGGCACGATGATATGGATGCCCATGCTGTACTTCGTGGGCAATGTGATGTGGCAGCCGCTCATTCCGAGCAGCCAGACCAACCTTGCGGGTTTCCCGTCCGGCGGGCTGACTGGCATCATTGACGTGGTGTGGCAGTGGTTCTACGGCCACAACGTGCTGGGCTACTGGTTCACCACGTCCGGCGTGGCGATAGTGTACTATCTGGTGCCGGTGCTGATCCGCGCGCCCCTGTACAGCCACCTGCTGTCGCTGATCGGTTTCTGGTCCATAGCCTTCTTCTATGGGCTGGTGGGCCAACACCACATCCTGTCCACGCCCACCCCCGGCTGGCTGAAGACGCTGGCGGTGATAGGCTCGCTGGGCCTATTCATACCGGTGATAACCTTCCTGACCAACATCTGGCTGACCATGCGCGGCAACTGGGGCAAGATGTACGAAAGCCTGCCCCTGAAGTTCATCATGGTGGGCACCATCTTCTACTTCATCACGTGCGTGCAGGGGCCGCTACAGGCCGTGCAGGCATTCAACAGGCTGATACACTTCACCAACTGGATAGTGGGCCACGCGCATCTGGCCCTGCTGGGCACCTTCAGCTTCTGGGCCATGGGCGCCATCTACTACATCATACCGGTGACCCTGCGGCGGCGCATCTACAGCCCCGGCATAGCCGAAGCACAGTTCTGGCTGGTGACCGCAGGCTTCCTGCTGATGATGCTGTCGTTGCAGATCGCGGGGCTGATACAGGGTGCCATGTGGCTCAACGGTGATACCGTGTACAAGACGCTCCCCGAGATCAAGCCCTATCTGGTGGCGAGGGCAATAGCCGGGGCTATGATAGTGTGCTCAGGCATCCTTCAGGCGTGGAACATATACAAAACGGTCACGGCCAGCGAACCCCTGCCTGCGGCCGCGCCTGCACAGGCCGAAGCGCCGGCATAGGGCAGACTAAGCAAGCCAGACCAAACCAGACCAGACCGGACGTTGATGACTGGCGATTAAGGACCAAGAGTTATGCAAGATCGTAGTGGTGCGGTTTTCAGGATGGACGGGCGCACAGTAGCGCTGGGCGCGTTTACCGTGTTTGCGTCCATCATTTTCGCAGTAGTTGCCCTGCCATATCTGACGTTCCAGCCGGAGCGCTCTGCGGACGCTCGCCCGCTCACCGAGCAGGAAGAGCGGGGGCGCAGGCTGTATGCGCAGAATGGGTGTAACTACTGCCACACCCAGTACTTGCGGCCACAGGACTGGACAGGCGTAGGCTCGTTCCGCACGGTGGGCCGCATCGCACAGGCCGGCGACTACTACTATCAACAGACCCCCATGCTCGGTTCGGAGCGCACCGGCCCAGACCTGTCACAAGAAGGGGGTGTGCATACCGACGACTGGCACCTCGCCCACTTCTACAACCCGCGCTGGACGTCGCCCAAATCTATCATGCCCTCCTTCAAATTCTACTACACCGAGACCCCCGCGGGGGGCATAGAACCGAATCAGGAGATATGGGACCTGATAGCATATGTGCAGAGTCTGGGCGGTCAGGCAGCGGTGGAGCGCACGGCGCGTCAGCGCGCCCTCAACAAGAAATTGCTGGAAGAGCGTGCTCGCGGCAACGAGGCCATTATACACGAGTGGTTTCCCACCACATGGCGCTCGGTGCGCAACCCTATGCCCGCCACCCAGAGGTCGCTGGTGCACGGCAAGCAGATATTCACCACCAATTGCATAGGGTGCCATGGTCTGCGCGGCGATGGCAAGGGACCGGCCAGCTACTTCCTCAATCCAGCCCCGCGCAACTTCACGGATGCCAGCCAGCAGCTTTTCTTCAGCGACGGTGAGATGTACGACGCCATCCTGTTCGGCGTGGACGGCACGGCCATGCCCGCATGGGGCGACGTGCTTACGGTGAACGACATCTGGGACGTAGTGAACTTCATACGCACCATCCCGAACGGCGGCCTGCTGAGGGACGATCTCGACCCCAGCATGATGGTCAGCCCGCCCGATGTCAAACCCATAGACGTGACGCCCATCGTGGTCACCCCGGTACCCGGGGAGATACGCTACGTGCCCACGCCGGTGCCGGGCACGGGCCAAGCCGAGGAGACGGGGGCTACCCCCCAACCCGCACCCACCGCCACGCCGGCCCAACCCTAGAGCGAGCTTGCCGTGTTGTGCCACCAAGTGAGGTTGATCGAAAATGCGCACGAGCTTTATGTTGTGGAGATTGTTCATAGTGTTGGGTGCCCTCATCCTGTCCGCCACGCCCTCGGTGGCGCTGGCCCACGACAACATCGGGGGCGATGAACTGGCGGCGGCAAACTGGATGCTCTTGGGCGCGCTGGTGGCTATACTTACGGGCGTGCTGATGGGCATCTGGGCTTGGCGCTCAGGCCAGTTCTCCAATATAGAGGAGTCCAAATACCGCATGCTGGAGAATGCAGACGATTACGATGCCATCATGGCCGAGGCCGACGCATGGGCGCGAATGCAAGAGCAAAAGGGGGTAGCACCTAGCCCCATCCCCAGCCCGCTCGCGCCAAGCTCCGACACCGGCCAAACCCGTGCTGAAGTGGACACACCCAATGCCGCGTCCAGACCGACGGACAGGCCGGTGCACGCCTGATCGGACCGGCAACTTTACCGGAGGCCCACCATGTCATTCCCTAACCCCCAAGACCTGATCCAGCCGTGGGACTGGAACTTCGTGCTGGAAGCAGTCACGTGGCTCATCATCATCTTGCTGATTGCAGGCGTGTGGCTGTGGACGCGCAGCGGCTGGTCGCGCAAGAACTTGCCCGATATAGTGGGGCGCAACGTGGAGGATTTCGCAGGCGTGACTCAGGAGAGCAACGGCCCCATCCCTCTGTTCCTGCTGTTGTTCTATCTGGTGGTCGCGCTCTTCATGATAGGCTATCCTGCCGTCACCATGATATTCAACTATAAGTACTAGCCGGCGGCCCGTCAGGCCCTCCACCATCAGAGGACATGCGTACCCGGCATCACAGGAGCCAGTGCACATGGAACACGAAGCCCGACTGATACAGGACGAAATACAGGCTGTGCACGAAGAACGCGAACACGCGGTGGGCGAGCCTCTGTACGGGCTTGCTCCAGAAGCAGGCGAAGGCGGGCCTGAAAGCGTTGGCGGTGATCAGGCACAGCCACGAGTGGAGCAACCGGTCGAGGAACCCGAGAGCGCCGAAGACACCCGCACCAACATGACTTGGGGTATCGTGCTGGGGGGCGTGCTGTTGCTGTTCTTGCTGGTCGCGGTGCTCTATCTGGGCATCGGTAACACCTATTCGAGCGCACCCTTTACTAATTACCCGCTAAAGTAACCCGGAGGGGCATCAACCACATGGCTTTCGTTCGCACCTGTACCTTTGTAGTGCCCGCACACCGCACGGAAGAGTTGGAACCCGGACACAACCTGTATCTGGCCGCCGTGCACGGCACCCAGATCGCCGCGCAAAATACCCCCGGCTACCACCGGGGAGGGGTGTGGATGCAGCGCCTGCCCGACGGCTCGGTGAAAGTGTTGAGCTACACGCAGTGGTACGATCTGGAGAACATAGAGACATACGCCAGCCTGCCGATGGTACGCGACTTCGAGCGGGACGTGAGCAAGTACCTGAGCACGCCCGTGGTAGAAGTCTGGGAGGTGCTGGGTTGAACTTACCACACACGGCAGGCCCACCGCCCGGCACAAAACCCCTGACCCGAAAGCCGTCTCACCTGAAGAAACTGGGTTACGCAACGCTGGGCCTGCTCACCGTGGCCGTGTTCGCGCTGTCGCTGGTGCAATTGTGGTTCATGTACACCGTATCCGAGGTATCGGCATACGGGGTAGTGCCCTCAGACGCACGTGGTTGGCCGGCAGGCGATAAGCGAGGCGCTTTCCTGATGCTCACCGACAGGCCAGATAGGCCCTTCCACGGCAACCTTGTAGAACTGCTCGCCACCACCCAGCCCGGCGTGGTTGACCGCACGGTCGGAGTGCACCTGCGGCCAGAAGACCTGTACGCAGTGCTCATACAGTCCGCGGTCATCGGCGAACCCGGAGAATACCGGGTATACCGGCTCTTCCAGCAAGACCCTGAAGAGCTGAACTACAGCAGACAACCGGGCGGCCGAGTGCTGATCATCACACCCCGCGACGGCATATGGGACGCCGGCGACTACATTGTAGACATCCCTGCGGAGGGTATGTTCGGCGGGCGCATTTATTACCAGTTCTACATAGACCCGCCCAATTAGCGCACCGCACGCCAGCACAGGGCACACGGGATCGGAGCGGTCCTGCACCCGCCTTGTAAACAGCTGTAGAGAGATAAGGTAGATCGGGGTAAAGGCATGGCAACGATAGCGGCACACAGGCAACTGCCAGACACCACAACCACACAGACGATCACAGGCGATGAGCGACTCGAAGAAGAGCATGACCACGGGCTAGCCCGCTTTTTCTTCGCGTCCGCCGCCGCGCTCATCTTGAGCGCCGTGCATGGCGTGATCCAGCGTCTGCCCGGCATATCGGACTGGCTGCGCGATGCCGACTACGGCGGGCACATGGTAACTAACCTCGCGCACACTCACATCACTATTGTGGGTGCAGGCACTATCTGCCTGACCGGTCTGATATATTATGTGCTGCCCAGAGTTTGTCGCGCACCCCTGTTCAGCAGGGCGCTGACCAACATATCGTTCTGGGCCACTATCATCGGCGTGTTTGGCTTCTACGTGGCGATGATAGCCATCGGTGCGTATGAGGGGGCCATGGTACATGTCGGCTGGCCCTATGATTCCGCCCGCGAGTGGATGGGCGCCTGGCATAAAGCGCCCATGGCCATGACCGCCGCGGTCATGGGCCTTGGCTACTGGACGTTCGTGACCAACGTGTATGTAACCGTAGCCCGGGGTGCCGCCCTGCGCAAGTCCAACCCCGCGCAGGCCGCCACCGACCGGGAATTTCTGCTTGCCAAATTCTTCGCCGTGGCCGCCACCGGCTTGCTCATCGGCACGGTGCAGGGCGTATATCAGGTCATGCCGTGGATGCTCGACTGGTTGCACAAGACGGGCGAGGCGGGGCATATGATAGATCCAATGGCCCATGCCCACATGAATCTAGTGGGTGGGGTCAGCGTGGCGATAATGGGCCTGCTCTACTATTTCCTGCCACAGATGACCGCAAGGCCCATATTCAGCCACAGGCTGTCGGTGTTCAGCTTCTGGTGCATAGTAATCGGCATCTTCGGGTTCTACCTGTCGGCGGTCGTGCTGGGCGCGATCGAAGGCAATATGGTGTTGGCGGGCATGACCGACGTGGAGGCGAAAGAAGCTGTGGGCATCTGGCACCCCCTGCTGTTGGCTTCCACGGCGTTTATCATGGGCGTGGGCTTCTGGTCGTTCATTGCTAATATCCTCATGACCCTGCGGCACAAACCCGCGCCCGGCGCTCCCCCGGACCACAAGTTGACGGCATTTGTGACCTTCAGCGTGGTGGCTATCTTCGTGGGCACGGTGCAGGGGGTGATACAGATACTCGACCCGGTGAAGGAGTGGATAGAAGCCGCCACCTCGTCTGGCTATCTGATAACACCACTGTCCCATGCTCAGCTCAATATGGTGGGCTTCGCCATCGTCAGCCTCTGCACTTTCAGCGCCTTCCTGCTGCCCCGGATACTCGACAGACCCATCACCGACCCCGTGCGCGCCCGGCGTGCCCTGTTCTTCATGGCCTCAGGGATTGCGCTATCTTATCTGGTATACCTGACGGTTGGCCTGCTGGAGAGCATTGCCATCCACAACGGGGCTACTCCCGGTGAAGCTCGCGAAATTGTGGCAGGCAGGTGGGGTCGCTACGCCCTGTTCATAGGTGCTCAGGCGGTGCTGGGGCTTGGCTACCTGTTGTTCTTCCATCACGTATGGCAGGTGATCGGCGCCAACACCATACGGGCGTACTTCCGCGCGTTCGCGGAGCGCTCCAAGGAAGCGGGCAGGCAAGCTCTGCGTGTGCACCCGAGGGCCTTCCCCCCGGACACGGCCTCGGCGCGGCGCCGGGCACTGGCCGTGTTGCTGCTGGAGGTGCTGGGCGGCGGGTTGGGCTTCATGGGCATGGGCTGGTTCTTCAGCGGGCGGCCATTCATAGGCGTCATGATGCTGGGGAGCTGGGCCGGAGGCTTCTGGACGTTCGCCTACGTGGTGTTCGCCGTATCGGGCGGGGCAAGCCTACTGCCCGTGCTACTCGTGCCGTACTTCGTCCTGCCGGTGCTGAGCGGCCTCACAGCGTATCGCACTTACCTACGCGATATACGCCGCGCTCTGGGCGCTACCTTGACCTGAGCCTGACACGGCCAAAGCACCCTGACCCAGACAACATCACCCAACAGTCGGAGGGCCGGGGTGGGCTTGGCCTTCCTTTTGCACCATCCTTCTACCCTCAGTGCTAATCCATGGCACTTTATGTGCAATAAAAGGGGGGGGCTTGGGGAGGGCACAGCCCTACCCGGCCTTTCCTTCCCCAACATCTTGCATGAATATGCATTAGCTGCGATGAACACACTGAGCAACGCGGTATCCATCCCGGCAGGCACTCTCGTGGTGTTGTGCGGGGTGGCAGGGTGCGGCAAGTCCACTTTCGCGCGGCGTCACTTCGCGCCTACTCAGATAGTGGCCTCGGACGAATGCAGAGCTATGCTTTCAGACGACCCGGAGAACCAGCAGGTGTCCACAAGGGCGTTTCAACTGCTCCATTGGCTGGTGACCGAGCGGCTCATGCTGGGACGCGCCACCATCGTGGACAGCACCGCCCTCAGCCGCAGGGCACGCGGCGACCTGCTGCACATTGCGCGCGTTTGCAACGCCCCCAAGTGGCTGATATGCTTCAACATGAGCGTTGATACCTGTCTGCGGCAGGACGCAATGCGCGAGCGCAACGTGGGCGCGGAAGTGATCAGTCGGCAGTACCAACTGCTTCGGCAGGCACTGGCAGACATCGGCTCCGAAGGCTGGGACAACATCATAATGCTGACAGAAGATAACGTTGACCGGTTGCGCTTTTTCGCCCAGATGGGAACATTCGACCTGCGCCACATCACGGGGCCGTTCGATATCATCGGCGATGTGCACGGCTGCACAGACGAACTGCTCGAGCTGGCCGGCCGGTTGGGCTACGTGCAGGAGGCAGGCCAGACACTGCGCCACCCACAGGGGCGCACGCTGGTGTTCTTGGGGGATATGGCGGACCGAGGGCCGCACAACGCCTACTCGTTTGAACTGGCGATGTCCACGGTCGAAGCGGGCGCGGCTCTGTATACACCGGGCAACCACTGCAACAAGCTCATGCGCTACCTTCAAGGTAGGAAGGTACAGCAAACCCACGGTCTGGCACTGACTGTGCAACAGGTGGAAGAGCGGGAGCTACAGGTGCCGGGCTTCAAAGAGCGGCTTCGACGCTTCATCGAGACCGCGCCCACATACCTGTGGCTGGATGGGGGCAGGCTTGTTGTGGCGCATGCAGGCATCAAGGAGCACATGATAGGCCGGGACAACGACCGCATACGCACTATGTGTCTGTATGGCGACATCACCGGCGAAGTCAACCCTGATGGCACGCCCGTGCGTCGCGACTGGGCGCAACACTACAGGGGCAAAGCCGCCGTGGTATATGGGCACACCCCCAGACCCGAACCGGTGTGGGTGAACAACACTATCAATATAGATCAGGGCTGTGTGTTCGGGGGTTGGCTGACCGCGCTGCGCTGGCCCGAACGGCATACCGTGCAAGTACCCGCTCGTCGCGCATACTACACTGTGCGCACCCCCGACTTCTTGATAGCACGGGTAGCAAAGCTCACTAGCTGAGCGAATTCAAGGTGAATTTGCGGTAAAATGTGCATTAACCTATTGACTTCTTGTGCGTGCGGGTGTATAATCACGCACAGCGCGCCTGCGTCGCAGGCAGCGCGAGCGGAAGGGCCTAACTATTTATGGCATAGGAGGTCTTACGATGGTACAGGCATATTGCGTCCGAGACAGGAAGATGGTCGAAATCAAAAACCCGCAACAGGTCACCCTCAAAAACGGCCGGCCGGCAGTGCAGGGCACCTGCCCGGAGTGCGGCACCAAGGTCACCCGCATAGGCGCCAGCAAATAGTCTGGCGGCCCGATTAGCAGAACACAGTGCTCGCCCCGGCTCTGCCGTGGTGAAAGCCCGCTATAGCGCACCCAAGGAGCAGACCAATGGCCAGACAGTACGCACAGGTCGTCGGGATCGTCGTGGTGTTGCTGGGTTTGATCGGGTTGATCGTTGGCGAAGGCCAGTGGTTAGGTCTACTCAATGTTGACCTAACAGAGGACATCATCCACCTGATTACCGGAGGCCTGCTCATCTACGCAGGCTTCCAACCGAACGCCAGTCTCGCCAGAACCATAGTAGGCGTACTGGGGGTGGTGTACCTGCTGGTCGGCATACTGGGCTTCGTCAGCCCTACCCTGTTCGGCCTGATCCCGGGTGGGTACACGATCTTGGACAACCTTGTACACCTTATCTTGGGCATCTTGGGCATCGCCATCGGCTGGTTCCTCACCAGAGAGACCGTCGTCACCAGCTAGTTTCCAGCCTACAGCGACCCTGAGAGGTCGTATACCCGAACAATACATACGCTCCCATGCGAGGGCAATCCTGCATTGCCCTTGTATGGGAGCGTATGCGTTTGTGCACGCCTTTAGTTATAATATAATTGCCCGCAAGCTGTGTGGGCAGGCGCCACCATATCTCGTTACCGCACGGAAGATAAGCATATGGACGAGGACGATCAGCTTCTCAGCCAGATATTTTCCGGCATACTGGAAGCCGAGGTGATCAGCATCTTCTTCCCGCTCCTGCGGCAGGCGCTCGTTGTGGACACGCGCCATGACCCGGCCACCGGCACCGAACCCATGATAGAGCTGATGCCCCAAGTAAGCTCCATAGAGGAACGAGTACAAGCTATCGAGCGCAAGCGACCCCAGCTCGGCAGAATACACAGCATCATAGGCATACCGTGGACCAAGTCGGTCAGGGCACTGCAAGATCTAGGCATCATTTCGCATCTGATAAGCCGGCTGGCGGATGCGGGTATCCCCGCCGATGTGGCCACAAGCCGTCTGAACACGGCATTCAAGCAACTGCGCAGGCTGGAGCAACAGGGTATGGCACGCCTGATCCGCGGAGAAGGTTACGCCACGCTGTGGCCCTCCGAACGCTGACCTCGACCGGCGGGTCGTAGCGGAGACGGTTACCGTGCGCCCACACGGGCGAGCAGACCATCTGCGTCCATCCTCCGCAGGTACTGCATCTCCTTTTCGGAAGGCATGGCTGTGACAGGCACATCGCCGGGTGGTATGGTCAGGTCGAAGCCGGTGTTTTCGAGCACCTGCTCCAAACTTGCGCCGGGGTGCACGCTTCTCAGGCACATATAGCCTTCTTGCGTGAAGCCCATCACCGCAAGCGGGGTGACGACCAGCACAGGGCGAGAGCCACCGCCAGAGCCACCTTCGGGCCAGCCGGCCATGCTCACGAAATCAACTCTGGGCACGAACACCCGGCGGGTGTGCGAGGTGGTGAACAAGATGGTGCGGCCCGTGTTGTGTGCCCACGGCAGCCCCGCCGAGCCGGGTCCGCGCACCGTGGGTTTATGGCGCGGTCCGACGAAGGCCAGATTGCAGTTGCCCCGCCGGTCAATCTGTAGGCCCCCCGCGAAGAACACATTGGTGCGCCCTCCCATCCACAGCGCGAGCACATCCGAGAAGGGCAGTACCGCCTCGGCCACTAGGCTGGCGTAGTCGCCCGACGATGGCACCAGAGGCTCGACGAGTGGGTTGACCCCACCGCCGGCCCCCGCAAGGATGGTCAGATCGGGCGCATGGGTCAACTGGGCAAGGCGAGTAGCCGCAAGGGGTAGCATGCTGTTCGCGCCCAGCACCACCACTTCCCCATCGCGCAGGGCACGGGCCATCACACAGGCCATAATATGCCCCACAGACACATCGTTGCGCCCCGGCATGTCTGGTCCCGTTATGAAAGGCAGAGGCTGAGCGTACTGCTCAGGCCGGCCCTGACCCAATTGCCCATGCTGATCGTCCGGTGCGTCGGTGTTGTTCATGGTGTATCTGACAACCCCCCTTGATATATCAATTCCCTAGGGGAAACTACGGGAAAAGAGGAGCGGGTCTGGCGCAGGTCAATCCCCCACACCCGCCCAGTCCTGCTGTTGCACTCGGCGCATATACTCTTCATGATTGGGTGGCTGCAATACGAAGGTACGCAGATATTCTTGAAATCCTTCTTCGGTGCCTGCCGATTTGATATACTGCCGAAAATGCACCTCATCATAGTTGTAATAGCGGTGGGACGAACAGGGGTGACAGCCGAACGGCACCAGCACCACCGCGCCGACCAGAAATGCCGGTATCGAGGTCTGTTGTGGGGTCCTAAGGATCTGGCCTGTGTCCACCAGACCCTCGACCTGCACGATGACCGTGCGGGCGGCCATTGCCAGCAGACGATCCACAAAAGGCGAGCCTTTGTGGATGCTGTTCCCAAATGTATCGGCCTGCTGGCAGTGTATCAGGGCCACTGCCGGTCTGATGGCTTCAACCGCTAGGGCGGCACCACCCGTGAACGGGTCGGCAACCGCACGGTAGAAGTCAGGCGAGGTATCTATCAGGCTGGTGGCTTCGATACCGGGTGGCAGGGGCGCAAAGGGCTGGCCCCACGCTCCTGCCTGCAAGCCAAGCACCATGCTTCCCGAATCGGCCTCCACCACCTGTGGGGTGCCCTTGCCAGCTTCGACTACGCGGCGGAAGGCCGGTGCAAGCCCCAAATGCTCGAAGCCGAGGTAGCCCACCACTACGCGGTCCACCATACCAGCCCCAATGAGCAGGTCGGCGGCTATCGAGGTGGAAGGGGCGGCATACAGGGTCTCGAACCGCTTGCCCTGCCGGATACACTCGCGCACCAACGCCATTGGCACGTTGTGCATGTGCATCCCCCCCACCCACAGCGACTCGCATCGGTCGGGAATCAGCGTGGCGACTGCCTCCTCCACGCCCACCACCTTGGATTTGCGGGTCTGTGACAGCGGATCAGTCTGGGGCTCACTACTCATAGTCATGTTGCTCTATCTCCAAGCTCTTATACCAATTCTCCATAGGAAGGCTATAAATTAGGGGTAGGGAAGAAGTGGGAGACACTTGTACCCCCACACCCCCGGCAAGGGAGTACCCCTGCACCCCCATTGTGGGGAGGAGAGAAGGGCAGGGGAGGGCAAAGCCTTGCCTTGCCTTCTCCCCCTCCTGCTGTTGCGCACATGGTGCAATGAAGTAGCACCTATCAGGCCACGGCGCCGGCTTCGGCTTGAACTTGAGCACGCCGTGTGACTTTGAAGGTCAGGTCGCCGTTCTCCAAATCTACCAGCACCGAGTCCCCGTCGCGGATGTTGCCCTCCAGCATCTCCAGCGCCAGCCGATCGAGCAAGCGGTGCTGGATCACGCGCTTAAGGGGCCGAGCCCCGTACACGGGGTCGAAGCCCTCTTCGGCCAGAAAATCCTTGGCCGCATCGGTCAGCTCCAACGCGATGTGGCGTTCCTCAAGCCGTTTGCGCACACGGTTGAGCTGAAGCTCCACGATATCGCGCAACTGCTCGCGTGTGAGTTGGTGGAATATCACTATCTCGTCGATACGGTTGAGGAATTCGGGGCGGAACTGCTGGCGCAGGGCTTCGGTGACGCGGGCGCGGATGAGGTCCTCCTGACCGGGGCCGAGATCCACGATGTACTGCGAGCCGACGTTAGATGTCATGATAATGATGGTGTTTTTGAAGTCCACGGTGCGGCCTTGCGAGTCGGTGAGACGCCCGTCATCGAGGATCTGCAACAGCACATTGAACACATCGGGGTGGGCCTTCTCGATCTCATCGAACAGCACCACCGAGTAGGGCCGGCGGCGCACCGGTTCGGTGAGCTGGCCGCCCTCTTCATAACCCACGTAGCCGGGGGGCGCACCGATCAGGCGCGACACCGAGAACTTCTCCATATACTCGGACATATCAATGCGCACCATAGCGTTTTCGTCGTCGAACAGGTACTCGGCCAGCGCCCGTGCCAGCTCGGTCTTGCCCACGCCTGTGGGGCCGAGGAACAGGAACGAGCCGAGGGGGCGGTTGGGGTCTTGCAGGCCCGCACGGGCGCGACGCACTGCGTTGGACACGGCGCGAATGGCCTCGTCCTGCCCGATGACGCGCAAATGCAGGCGCTGTTCCATCTGCAACAGCTTGGCAAGCTCGCCCTCCATCAGGCGTTCCACAGGTATACCGGTCCAGCGGCTGACCACCGCGGCGATGTCATCGGCGTCCACTTCTTCCTTGAGCAGGCGCTGGCCGGCTCTATCGGCGGTACGGCTCTCCAGTTCGCGCAGTCTGGCCTCGAGTTGAGGCAGCTTGCCATACTGGATTTGCGAGGCAGCTTCATAATCCAGCGTGCGCTGGGCACGCTCAAGGTCGGCGTGAGCCTGCTCGATCTGCTCTTTGAGGTCGCGTATCTCCTTGAGGGCCTGCCGTTCAGCCTGCCAGCGGGCATGTAACTCCTTGCGCTGTTCTTCGAGGTTGGCCAGCTCTTTGTTGATGCGCTCCAGCCGCTCTTTGCTGGCCTCGTCACGCTCCTTGCGCAGGGCTTCGCGCTCGATTTGAAGTTGCATGATGCGCCGCTCGACTTCATCCAGCACGAGGGGCATGCTCTCGGCCTCCATGCGCAGGCGGGCGGCGGCTTCGTCTACGAGGTCAATGGCCTTGTCAGGGAGATAACGGTCGGTGATGTAGCGGTTGGACAGCACCGCCGCAGCCACAAGTGCCCCGTCGGTGATGCGCACGCCGTGGTGCACCTCGTAGCGCTCGCGCAAGCCGCGCAGGATGGAAATGGTCTCCTCCACCGTCGGCTCGTCCACGAAGATAGGCTGGAAGCGCCGCTCAAGGGCTGGGTCCTTCTCGATATGTTTGCGGTACTCGTCGAGGGTGGTGGCCCCAATAGCGTGCAGTTCGCCGCGCGCCAGCATGGGCTTGAGCATGTTAGACGCGTCCATCGCCCCCTCTGCGGCGCCCGCGCCCACCACGGTGTGCAGTTCGTCAATGAACACGATTATCTGACCCTGAGACTCCACTATCTCCTTGAGCACAGCCTTGAGGCGCTCTTCGAACTCGCCCCTGTACTTGGCCCCGGCCACCATGGCGGCGAGGTCCAACTGCACCAGACGGCGGTTCTTGAGGCCTTCGGGCACGTCACCGCGCACGATGCGCTGGGCCAGCCCCTCCACGATGGCGGTCTTGCCCACGCCCGGCTCGCCTATCAGCACGGGGTTGTTCTTGGTGCGGCGCAGAAGCACCTGTATCACACGGCGTATCTCTTCATCGCGCCCGATCACCGGGTCGAGCTTGTTCTTGCGGGCCAGATCGGTGAGGTCGCGCCCATATTTTTCGAGGGCGGCGTACTTACCTTCGGGGTTGGGGTCGGTGACGCGCTGGTTGCCGCGTATCTGGGCCAGCACCGCCAGCACCTTGTCGGTGGTCACACCCATGTCGCGCAGGATGCGCCCGGCGGTACTGCGGTCGGTGGCGTCGGCGAGGGCCAGCAGAAGGTGCTCGGTGCTGACGTATTCGTCGCGCATGTCGGTGGCAGTCTGTTCGGCGCGGCGGGCCACATCGTTGAGTTGGCTGGACAGGTACACCTGACCGGGCGCGCCGTACACCTTGGGCAGTTTGTCAAGCTCCTGCCGCAGGCGCTGTACCAGAGCGCCCGTGTTCACTCCCATCCTCGACAGCATCTGGGGCACCAACCCGTCGGGCTGTTCGGTCAGCGCCAGCAACAGATGGATGGGATCTATCTGGTTGTGGCTATGCTCCTCGGCTATCTGCCGCGCATTCAGCACGGCCTCTTGGGCTTTCTCTGTGTAACGCTGTAAGTTCATGTGAATGCTCCTTCATGATGCAATCCTGTAGCCTTTCTCTATAAACCAATGTCCTTACTCTTTCCTTTGCTTTTTGAAATGGGCGGGCCAATTTAAGTCCCGCAAGCTCTTCACATTGTACCAAACTTGAGTGTATTGATGTCAAGGTTCATGATTGCGTTCGCATCAACTTGAGCCGGCGGTTGTAGGCACAGCCAGACCCAGAGCTTCGCGCTGAATGCGTATAAGCCGGTTGATGCCTTTGCGGGCCAGATTGAGCAGGGCGCTCATCTCGTCGTGGCTGAACACCTTACGCTCGGCGGTGGCCTGCACCTCCACCAGCCAGCCGGTGTCGGTCATCACCACGTTGCAGTCGGCCTCGGCAGTGCTGTCCTCTTCGTAGTTGAGGTCGAGCATGGGCACGCCGTTGACTATGCCCACGCTCACAGCGGCCACCAACTGCCTGAGATACGGACCTCCGTTGGGGCTGAGCACCCCCTCGACCTGCAACCTGTGCAGAGCTAACGCAAGGGCCACCGTCGCGCCGGTGATGGCAGCAGTGCGCGTGCCCCCGTCAGCGTCTATCACGTCGCAGTCCACAATGATGGTGCGCTCGCCCAGCGCGTCCAGATTGACCGCGGCACGCAGGGAGCGCCCGATGAGGCGCTGTATCTCCAGCGACCTGCCCGAAGGGCGCAACGCCGTGTCGCGTGGGCTGCGGGTGGGCGTAGCCGAAGGGAGCATAGAGTATTCGGCGGTGACCCAGCCCTTGCCCGTGCCCACAAGGAAGGGGGGCACTCGCTCTTCTACGCTGGCCGCGCAGATCACGCGGGTCCTGCCAAACTCCACCAGCGCCGAACCGGAAGGGAAATACTGGAAGTCAGGAGTAATACGTACCGGGCGCATCTGGTCGGGTGCGCGACCGTCACTCCTTAGGACGTTGGCCTGCATACGTCACCTCCGAATCGAATCGTCATGTCCCCTCGCCCGCCATGTCCTTGCCGCCCCACCGCTCGAAGTGCACCACCTCGTCGAGGGGCAGTCTGCCGCCGGGACGGTGGGCGGGGGCGAACGCGGCTTCCGGGTCAGCGGGGTAACCGAAGGCTACCAGCACATGCAGTTGCAGGTCGTCGGGGAAGCCCAAAATGGCTCTGGCCGGTTCGGGCCTGTGCAGGGTGACCAGACATGAGCCTACCCCAAGCTCCACACCCTCCAACTGCATATATGCGGCGGCCTGCCCGGCATCGAACATCACCGACCAGCGTGTGGCCGGGTCAGGCGTCAGGATGCACACTGCCATGGCCGCCGAAGGCACATGCGATGCAAAATCCCCAAGCTCCGACAGGGCGCGCAGAGTAGCGCGGTCGCGCACCACGATGAAACGCCATGGTTGCGAATTCTTGGACGACTGGGCACGCCTGCCGGCGTATACAATGCGCCGGACCACTTCGTCGGGCAGCGGGTCGGGCTTGTACTTGCGCACTGCGCGTTTGCGACGTATGGCTTCCAAGACTTCCATGCCAGCAGTCCCTCCGTTTCAACAGGCAGTGTGATGTTATGAAAAGGCGCGGGCCGTGCTCATCTTGGCCGAGGCCATCAGGGCCAGTAGCGAAAATAACACTGACAGCACGAAGAGTGCCTCAAACCCCAGCACGTCCGCCAACGCTCCCCCCAGCACCGGCACGAAGATCGCCACCCCCAGCATGGTATTGAGGAAACCTATGTAGCTGGGCCGCCGGTCAGGTGGGGCTATTGCCAGCAGCATATTGTTGTTCACTATACGCGCCGCCCCAGAAGCGAAACCCGCCAGCACGAACACCACGGCGAAGGCGTAATACACAAAAGCCCCCCCGGTCACGCCTGCCAACACGGACAGCGCCAGCGCGGTAACAGGCACAGCGGCTACAGAGCCAGCGGACCACGCCATGAGGGTGCGGTTGCCCGCGCGATCGGCCAGCGGACTCCAGAAGAAATTGGAGACGAGCGTAGCGGCAGACAGCGCACCTAGGTACAGACCGATGGTGGCTGGGGGCGCGCCTAGTTTGGTCTTAGCATACACAATGTAGAATGGGTCTGCTATAGTGGCGAGCGACATGAGGATGCGTGCCAGCATAAACGAGCGATAATCCCTGTCGGTCTTCAGAGCTTCAATGCCCTGCCTGACCACCTCGCGCACGGTCACCGGCTGTGCTTTGGTCGTGGAAGCGGGTTCTTTGATGGAGGACCAGAAGTACACGGCCACCGCCACGCCTATAGTAGCCAAGGCGAACAGCAAGGCGAAGTTGTATGGGAAGGTCAGGCCCCACAATCGCTCTGATGCAATCGCGGCCACCGGACCGGCTATTGCCAGCGCCAGAAGCCCGCCCCAGAAGCTACGCATCCCGAAGAACGAGCCTCGGCGACGCGGTGATATCACCTTGCCCACTATCTCCAGCCACGGGACACCCGACACGCCCGCCGAAAAACCGTATATGATGAACAGCACGAAGAACACCACCAGAAGCATCTGTGGGTACCCAGCCAGCAGCACTGTAAAGAGCGCGATCAGAGCCATGGCAATGGTCCGGAGGATGCCCGTGGTGGTGTACCATGGCATAACCCTCGACAGGCCTTGAACGCGACCCGCTACCAGCAATTGAGGGAGGAACCACCCGCCCGACAGGATAGCGGGCAGCAGACCTACCAGCACGTTGGGTGCTCCCAGCCGGTTCACGAACCACGCCAGCACCAACGAAGGGGAGATCAGGGCGTCCACAATGGAGAACACCACCCCGTTCAACACGCCCCGGCGGAAATTGTAGCCGGCATAGCGTGCCGCTTCAGGCGACAACCCCTCGACGCTCTCAACCGCGGACACGCCGATGGCATCGGTGATGCGACGCAGGCGGGGACCCACGTGGGATATAGAGGGGACCGACAGATGCGCAAGGCGTGGACGGATGCGCCCCGCCCGACTCAGATGGACCAGCCCCGCGCGCACAGTTTGGCTGGCAGGGCGGCCCGAAGACAGGCCGATTTTCGCTTTTGGGTTGGGGGCATTGTCGCGCCCGCGCAGTATCTTGTGTGCCTTGCTGTGTGCCTTGCCTTCGTCCACTCTGCCCGTCCACAACCTCGTCAGGGGTTAGGGTTTAAGTCATCCGGAGACATCCCCGCGCCCTCGGCAGGGGGCGTCGCTCCCGCACCTCCTGTCGGCCCCAACCCCTGACCCTTGACCGGCTGCATATCGCCCCAGTTTTTGCCCGTTTTCACCTCGACCACCAGCGGCACCCGCAATTCGACCACGTGCTCCATGAGGTCGGGCACCAGTTCGGCCATCTGGTCCAACTCGGACCGGGGCACCTCGAAAAGCAGTTCGTCGTGCACCTGCAACAGCATCTTGCTCTTCAGGCCGCGTTGTTCCATCTCGTGGTGCAGGCGGATCATGGCTATCTTGATGATATCGGCGGCGGTACCCTGCACAGGGGCGTTGATAGCCATGCGCTCGGCGGCCTGCCGGATGTCGGCTCGCGGCGAGCGCAGGTCGGGCATGTAGCGGCGACGCCCGAACAGGGTGCGCACGTAGCCCTTCTCGCGCCCTTCCCGCAGCACCTGATCCATGAAGCGGCGCACCGCAGGGTAGCGCGACCAGTACAGTTCGATGAACTTGGCCGCCTCCTGCTGAGACAGGCCCGAATCACGCGCCAGCCCATAACTGCCCATGCCGTACAGCACGCCGAAGTTGATAGTCTTAGCCAGCCTGCGCGAGTCCGGGTCCACCTTTTCGATGGGCACGCCCAACACCTCGGCGGCGGTGGCCGCGTGGATGTCCAGCCCCTGCTCAAAGGCCGAGATGAGCCGCTCTTCGTTGGCCATGTGTGCCAGCAGGCGCAGTTCGATCTGCGAGTAGTCGGCGGCCAGCAGGAAGCTCTCTTCGTCGAACAGGCGGTGCGGGCTGGTGTTGTCGGCTATGAAAGCCTTGCGCACATCGCGGCCTATCTCGGTGCGAATTGGGATGTTCTGAAGGTTGGGGTTGCTGGACGATAGCCGACCGGTGGCCGCCACGCATTGGTTGAAGCTGGTGTGCACACGGCCCGTGTCCCTCCTCACCAGCAGAGGCAGGGCGTCAATGTAGGTGCTCTTCAGCTTGATGAGCTGGCGGTACTCCAGAATCAGGTCCACTATGGGGTGCATGCCGCGCAGGCCTTCCAGCACCTCGCGGTCGGTGGAATAGCCGGTGCGGGTGCGCTTGCGACCCGGAAGCTGAAGCTCCTCGAACAGCACGCGGCCAAGCTGTTGAGTGGAATTGATGTTGAACGGGTGCTTGGCTTCAGCGTAGATGGCTTCTTCCAACTCCTTCAGTTTGGCATGCATCTTGGCCGACAACTGCTGGAGCCATGGCACATCAATGGCCACGCCCGTAAGCTCCATGTCGGCAAGCACGCTCACCAGCGGCATCTCGATGTTCTGGAACAGGTCCCACAGCTCGTTCTGCTTGAGGGCGGCCTCGAACATGTGCCTGAGCCGCTCGGTGATAGCCACGTCGGCGGCGGCATAGGCGGCCACGAGGTCCAGCGACACCCTGTCCATGCTGATCTGCTGTTTGCCCTTGCCGATAAGCTCGCTGATAGGCACCATCTGCACACCCAGTCTGGTAAAAGCCAAGTCCTTGAGGCTTACGCTGGTCTCGCCCAGCAGGTACGCGGCGATCATGGTGTCACTGCCCAGTCCCTCAACAGGTATGCCTGCGCGGATGAGCACCTTCATGTCGTACTTGCAGTTGTGCCCGTCTTTGATGACCGCAGGGTCGGCCAGCAACGGGCCGAGCGCCTGCCGGGCCACATCTCGCGCTATCTGGCCGTCCATCAGCACCTGCCTGCCGTCTTCTGCGTCTACGGTGTGCGCAAGGGGGATGTAATAGCCTTCACGCACACTGCCGTCGGGTGTGGTGGGCGCGATGGATATGCCCACAAGCTCGGCGTCCATGTCGTCTTGCGAAGTGGCTTCCACATCGAGGGTGAACCGGCCATCGGCGCGCAGGCGGTCGGCCAACTGCTGGAGTTCTTCCCGTGTACGTACTATGAACACCTCAGGGGGCACCCCGGCCTTCAGCCGCTCGTCGGTCACGGCAAGCACCGAGGCGGGCGAGCGTTTAGAGAGGTCGAGGCCGGTGGGCGAGGTGGCTCCGCCTTCATCACCGAACAGGCTCATCTGCCGGGGCACAGTGGCCTGCCATGTGCCCTCCACAACACTGTTGGGCACGACGTTGCGCGAGGCCGTGCCTGCTGCATCGGCTTGAGCGACCGCCGGCCCATCGGCGGAAGACTGGCGCGATATGATCTCGGCCACCTGATTGGCTTTGTCCACCAGACTGCGGAATTCCAGCTCTTGAAATAGGCGCAGCAGTTTCTCCCTATCGAAATTGCGCACCTGACTGGCCCCAAGGTCGAGCTTGACCGGTGCATCGCGCACGATCGTAGCCAGCTTCTTGCTGTGCAGGGCCTGTTTAGCGTGCGCCTGCAAAGCCTCTTTGACTTTAGGCTTAAGCTCGTCCAGATGCTCCAGTATGCCTTCCAGACTGCCGTACTGGACCAGCAGTTGGGAGGCGGTCTTTTCGCCTATGCCGGGCACGTTGGGGATATTGTCGGTCTTGTCGCCTACCAGCGCCTTGAAATCTGGCACCAGTTCGGGGCCGAAGCCGTAGCGCTCCATAACCGCCTGCCGGTCGTACACCTTGGCTTCGGAGAAGCGCTGGCGGTAGCCGCCGGGGGCAATGACGCACACATGGTCGGACACAAGCTGATGCTGGTCGGTGTCGGCAGTGAGGATGTAGGTATCCAGCCCCATCTGCTCGGCCTGCTTTGCGAGGGTGCCGATCAGGTCATCGGCCTCATAGCCCTCCAACTCCACGATGGGTATGCCCATGGCCTCAACGATCTCGCGCACGCGGTGCAGTTGGTCGCGCAGGTCTTCGGGCATGGGGCCGCGTTGGGCCTTGTATTCCACAAACTCGTCGTGCCGGAAGGTGCGCCCCTTGTCGAAGGTCACTATCACGTACTGAGGCGCATAATTGCGCAAGGTGTCCAACAGCATCTGAGTGAACCCGAGCACGGCGTTAGTAGCCTCGCCGCGCGAGGTACGCAGTTCGGGAGGCAAGGCGTGATATGCCCGGTAGGCCAGCGCGTGACCGTCGACTAACACCAACTTTTGACCGGCGCTCACGCCAGAAGCGGCGCCATCGCTTGCCGCGCCGGTACCGGCGTGGGCGTCGGTGGGGTTCTTTCTATTGTGAGGAGCGCCCAAGGTGGAAATCCCGCAAATGATAATGCACTTCTACCAACCAGCGCACATGCACTATGCCACAGCTCCGCCGGTCGGAGTGTTTGACGACACCAAAACAGGATGTACCCTATAATTATACACTAATAGAGGATGCACGACCGCGCAGAGCGCCCATATGGGGTATAAGGGGGTAACCACCAAGTGCGTTATTGGACGGCGCGCAGGCGGATGGCCCACACATCTGACCATCAGTAACCCCGATTGTTGGCGGAAGCCAATGGCCTTGCATCATGGCGCGGGTGTGATACATATGATACAATAGTGAGCATCGCGTGGCTCGTGGCGTACCATCGTACCCGACGATAGGCGCAACCTTCGCGATCTCTTTTGTGTATTATATACGTTGTCGACGCCCGGACCTAGATGCTGATCGACAGTGCGGCAGGCCCAACCAACCAATATTCGTACACACAGCCCAGAACCGTGGAGGAACAAGCTTGAAGCAAGCAAAAGCATGGGTCGGCCTCAGGCCCTTCAAACTCTTCGCCACAATCTGTAGTGTGGCACTGGCAATCGTACTGCTCGCAGCCTGTGATATCGGCCCACTGCAAATAGGACCAGTGCGAATAGGGGGCACCCCTGCCCCACCCACCAACACAGTTCCACCACCCACCCCGACGCCAAAGCCGAGGGCACTTACCGGTCAGGTCACCGATAGATACACAGGCAGGCCGGTGCCATTCGCCGAAGTCATGGCAGGCGGAGTGCTCACTGCCACCACCAGCGACGGGATGTACTACTTCGAAGATGTGCCCCAAGGATCACAGATCAGCGTGCAGGCCGAAGGGTACGCACAGTTCACCGCGGATACGGGGGCGGTGCAGCGATTAGATGTCAGGCTGCGCCCCAATACGCTGAGCGGGCGGGTGACCGATGCCTCGACAGGCAAGCCACTGGAGGCAGTGTTGGTCAAGTTGGTGCTACCCCAAACTATCACCGGCACACAGACCACCACCGACCACATCACGCCGAGCGCCACCCCGGTGGTCACGGGCACAGTACCGGCCACCGACACGTTGCGCACTGGTAAAGTGCTCGCTGCTCCGATGGCGCAGGCCCCCGGAGCCAGCGCCACAGTCGTGGGCACGCCTACCATCACGGCCACAGCCACGGCTACGCCTCAGCGCATACCCCCAACCGGTCCGGGTTTCGTGGCTACTTATACTGACGCCAATGGCAATTACTTCTTCAAAGACGTGCCTGAAGGAGCCAGTTTGACTTTCAAGATGCCCGGCTACAAATTGACCAAACTGCCGGTGGGTGACACCAACCGCAAAGACGTAGCCCTCGAGGTGTTCAAGGTAGAGGCCATATACATCACGGCTAACGTTGCGGCCTTCCCGGAGATGTTCAACGAACTCATCCAATTCGTCGAAGAGAGCAGGCTAAACGCCGTGGTGATCAACGTGCAAAACGACGAGTCCGAATGGGTGTTCCCCATCAAGAACCCCGACGCGCTGGCGGCAAAAAACGTTGACCCGATCCTGCCCAACATGGCCGAACTGGTCAAGGGCCTGAAGGACCGAGGCATCTACACCATAGCGCGCATCGTCACCTTCCAGCAGAAGACTATGGCCGACAACAAACCCGAATGGGCCATCACGAGCAGCGTGACGGGCAAACCATGGAAAGGTGGAGAGCTGAACCAGCAACGCTGGCTGGACGCCAGCCGCCCAGAGGTACAGGACCATCTTGTGGCGATGACTAAAGAGGTGCTCGCTCTGGGCTTCGACGAAGTTCAATACGACTACGTGCGCTTCCCTTCGGACCCGGCTCCCACTGAACCGGGCGACCCGGTCTTTTCGAGGCCACTGACCACCACCGATATGGCTATGTCCCTGCAACAGTTCCTCAAGAAGGCGCACAGCGTGACCGAAGCAACCGATGCGTTCATGTCTATTGACGTATTCGGCTACACCCTGTGGCCTGACCGCAACGGCCAACCCATTCTGGGCAGCATAGGTCAGGTACTCGAATACCTGTACGACTACACCGACTACATCTGCCCCATGATCTATCCATCACACTTCAGCCCCGGGGAAGAAGGTTGCAAGAGGCCCGCCGCCTGTGCGTATGAGTTGGTACGTAAAGCGGGTGAATACGCACAGAAGCGCTTCGAAGGCCGCAGGGTGAAGTACCGCCCGTGGCTGCAAGATTTCGACTGGTATGGCGTGGATTACACAAGCCCCGGCAGTACTAAAGTGATAGACCAGATACGCGCCGCCGAAGAGACAGGGGCATGGGGCTGGCAGATGTGGGACCCGGCCAACGTTTACGAACCGAGGTCGGCGTACAGATGATTGTGCATTGTTGACCTGCTAGGGACCGGCGACTGACGGCTGGTTTTTGAGATGCCGCGCTCACGGCGAAGCTATTACGGCTATTACCCCGATTATCGTAGGGAGCCAGCAAGGCGCATCCCTTCGCCCCTACCCTATTTGCTGATCGCGCTGGCAGCAGGGGTGGGGCTTGCATACTTTCACTTCTTCGCGTTCCAGAGCGTTTCAGGGCACATCAGCAATGCGTACACCGGCATGCCCATGGCGGGCGTGCCGGTGGCCCTGCTATCCCTGAGCGAGGGGGCAACCCCTCAGGCAGGGCCTTCAGTGTACGTGACCACCACCACCACGCCGGACGGGGCATTTCTCTTCGAGAAAGCCCCGGAGCATCGTGTCATCAGCGTGAACATACAGGGGTTCGCTCCGCAGGAAATCACTGCAACCGGTCGCAGCAACCTCGACATCAAATTGGTACCCAATGTGCTCAGCGGCAAAGTGGCCGGCCCAGACGGCAAACCCATATCGGGTGCTGTTGTGGTAGCCGGAGCCACAAAAGCCACCACAGCAGCCGACGGCCATTACTTGCTCAAAGACCTGCCGGAAGACCGCCGTCTGGTGGTGAAAGCGCCCGGTTATCTGGCAACCACGGTGCAGTTCGGGCAGGTACTAACGCAGGACGTGAAGTTGGAGCCGTTCGTGGCCAAGGCCATCTACCTGAGCGCAGATACCATAGCCTCCCCCGGCAAATTGCAGTCCCTGCTCGATCTGGTGGACCGCACCGAACTGAACGCGGTGGTGATTGACGTCAAGGCTGATAACAGCGGGTTGGTGCTGTACGACAGCAAACTACCCATTGTAGAAGAGCTGGGCACCCGCCAACAGATCATCCCCGATCTGGATGGATTGCTGGCCGACCTCAACCGGCGCAACATCTATCCCATCGCCCGCATCTCGGTGTTCTGGGATCAGGCGGCCACCAACGCCAAGCCGGAATGGGCGCTGAAAAGCAAAAAGGCCCCCGGCCAGCCATGGGTGGACAGCTACGGCAAACAGTGGACCAACCCCTACAACCCGCAGGTCTGGGATTACAACATCAGCATCGCCAAAGAGGTGGCGCAGAAGGGGTTCAAGGAAGTTCAATTCGATAACGCCCACTTCCCCTCGGATGGCGACCTTCAGGATATTGACTACGGACCCGAGGGCGCAGGCAAGCGTCGGGTGGACGCCATCACAGGCTTCCTCGCTAAAGCGTACGCAGAGCTGTCGCCTCTGGGCGTGTATATAGCGATAAACACGTTCGGGCTGACCCCGTTTGTGCAGGACGACATGGGCATCGGCCACAATTTCGAGGCGCTGGCCGCACAGGCCGATTATGTGTGCCCGGCGATATACCCTTCCATGTTCGGCGAGGGTTTCATGGGGCTGTCCAAGCCCGCTGAGTTCCCGGCTGAAGTGGTGGCCCAGACTATGCGGTCGGCGAACTCGCGCATCGCTTCGTCCCCCGCCAGAATACGGCCGTGGTTGCAGGATTTCAGCCTCAAAGCGCAATACGATGCTGTGAAGGTGCGCGCCCAGATAGACGCCGCCGAGCAGAATGGCGCAGTGGGCTGGATGCTGTGGAACTTCAACAATGTGTACACCGAAGGTGCGCTGAAGGCCCCCTGATTCATTCGTGCGTATCGGTACGCCTGTGACCAGCTTTGTGCCACCCGACCATACCCAACGCATGGCCGCCATAGGCCCTGTGCAGGACCTGCCCCGGCATTTGCAGAGGGCTTTGCGGCCTGACGACTTCTTCCGGCCCGTACCGACGCCAAACGCAAACGACTGGCTCACCAACCACCCGGAAGAAGGCCAGACCTTCGACCAATTCGTGCGTTCGCGCCCCAACAGGCCCGACGATGTGCGCAACGTCATCTACCTACAGCCTCTGGGCCGGTTCGAACCTGAGGACAGCCCTCCCCTTTCAGCATTAGTAGAGTTCGGCGAATCGTTCTTCATGATGCGCGTCGCCATGGCCCCGCCACTGGACATCGCGCAGGCACGCATAACCACGCGCCACAATCCCTACACGGGGCATATACAGTTGTTGACCACCGATATACTGGAGGTGCTCCGGCGCAACTTGCCGCCCGATGCTTTCGCTGTGCTGGGCGTGACCATGTTCGACCTGTATCCCCACCCAGCATGGAACTTTGTGTTCGGCCAAGCTTCGCTTCGCCAGCGTGTAGGGGTGTACAGCTTCGCCCGCTACGACCCACGCTTTTATGGGGAGCAACTACATGAGAACCGGCGAGAGCTCCTGCTCAGGAGGAGCTGTAAGGTGCTAGCCCACGAAGCCGGCCACATGTTCGGCATCGCGCACTGTGTGTTCTTCCACTGCCTCATGAACGGCTCAAACCATCTGGAAGAGAGCGACGCGCGGCCCATGCACGAATGCCCAGTGGACCTTCGCAAACTGCATTACAGCATCGGCTTCGATGTGGTAGCCAGATACCAGCGGCTGCTCGACTTCTGCCGCCGTGTGGGCTTCGAGGACGAAGCCCGCTGGCTAGAGCGCCGCATAGCCTTTATACTGGCGGATGACTGACACCACCCCTCATTAGAAGTACCATTCAAGAGCAGGAGAACAGCGGGGATGCATATGCCCGGTGCCCGGCGCCTCGGCGGAACCATGCCCGCTTCCCGCACCCTCACCCGTATTACCCTTCCATAGAGAAGTGGCACAATCTGCATGACTTCGATCTGGCACCAAGTCTCTGCGAAAAGGCGGCAAAAACAAGTAGGTGCAAGGGCGTCCCCTAGCTCTCGTAACCCTCCATTTCATAGCCTTGTCCAAAGGAGTTTGTATGAATACTCCCCAAGATGTATTGACAATCTTCGATATATAGCGTACAATGCGCTGTGAAAGGCCGGCAATGTGCCGCACCACTGCGCCAGATGCGGCCTGTATTTTTCCAGCAGAACATCGAAGATTATCAATATAAAGAGGTGAAGATTATGAGGGTATTCTCAAAGACCCAAGCCAACCGCATTCGCGAGAAGGTTCGCCACAGATATGGCCGGCTGGCGCGCAGAGACGCAAGCGGCTGTGGCTGTTGCGCTCAGGGAGATGCTGATAACTCGATAAGCGCCAACCTGTATTCGGAGCAGGAAGCGTCGAGCGTGCCCGCGCAGGCACTGCACGCTTCTCTGGGCTGTGGCAACCCAACCGCGCTCGCAAAGCTCAACCCCGGCGAAGTGGTACTCGATCTGGGGAGTGGCGGGGGGATTGATGTGCTTCTCTCGGCAAAGCGCGTAGGACCTGAGGGATATGTGTACGGACTGGACATGACAGACGAAATGTTGGCCCTCGCCGAGGAGAACCGGAGGAAAGCAGGTGTAGACAACGTGCGCTTCCTGAAAGGCTACATCGAGGATATCCCATTGCCCGACAACTCGGTTGATGTTGTCATCTCGAACTGCGTGATCAATCTATCCACCGACAAGCCAAGGGTGTTGAGAGAGGCATTTCGGGTGCTCAAGCCCGGCGGCAGGCTGGCTATCTCGGATATGGTTATGCTGGGCCAAGCGCCACCCGCCCTGCTACGCAGTATGGAGGCGTGGGCGGGTTGCATTGCGGGCGCACTGCGCGACACCGAGTATCTGGAGTTGTTGAAGCAGGCAGGTTTCGAAGACCCGGAGGTACAGATCATACGCCGCTATTCGCTTGCAGATATAACCTGCGAAGGTGGATATCTGCCCCCGGGCGATATGGAAGAAGCGGACGGGGTGTTCGCAAGCGCCTTCGTTCGGGCCACCAAGCGCACCTCCGCTGAAAGAGCTATCCTGTAAGGAAAGGAGGTGAGACGCATGGCAGGCTGCGACCAGACGTGCCCGTCAGATTGCGACGACCTTTGCATCTGCTGTGACGGGTGTTGCGGGTAAGGCTCACGGCCTTCGAGCCGTGATTCCGGCCCATGCCAACGCCGAGGCTGTCTTTGCGTGCAGACAGCCTCGGCGTTGGGCTTTTGTCTGGTTCTGGTGCATATTCATGCAAGGTATTGGGGGAAGGGTGGGCCGGGGAGGGCATAGCTCTCCCAACCCCCTCTCCGTCACCACGAGCCACCAAGCGCACTATCGGGGCAGAACTGTCCGTCCCAACCCACTTGTGATATAATGGGACCGGCACGCCCCACACGACTGTGCAGGCAGGAGAGCGACGATATGTCTCAACCCCAATCTCAGCCTCAATCCGCGGGTTCCAGCTCATACAGCGACGACCGGTATGTGACGTATATAGTTGTGGATGTGCTGAACTTCGGCGGGTTCTTCGGCGGGGAAACGGTCACGTTGGACGCCGCCCCCATGTCTTCCCCCGATAAGATCCAAAGCTTTATCATACCTGAGCATGTGTTCGAGAACCTCACCATGCGTCATCTCATAGCGCCGGGAATGGCGCTGGGGTTGGTGGTCGAGCACGGCGAGGTGCGCGCCGCCCGCGTGCTCGGCGCACCCACCCGGGAGCAGTTGAAAGAGGTAGTCAAGCCTCCCCCGCCGGACCCCGCCAGTCAGGGACCACGCGCGCTGATGTACCGATGCAACTCGTGCAACCTGTGGATCACCGGTATGCCGGAGCACCGCCCAGACGGGCACTACTATTGCAGATTGTGTGGCACCCGTCTGGGTTGACCGGCCCCGACGCCTGCCTCCCACCCAATGAGAATCGACCGCATATAAAAAGGAGAGATATCTGCCACTATGGACCAATTGCTGGAAATGCTCAAGGAATTGACCGAAGCGCCCGGCGTGCCGGGACAGGAAGGCCCTGTGCGCAATGTAATGGCCAAGTACCTCGCGCCGCTGGGTGAGATAATGACCGACAATCTGGGCTCTATCGTGGCCTATAAGACCGGTGCTGGCGTGAACAGAGACCGCGCCCCCAGAGTACTCATTGCCGGGCATATGGACGAAGTGGGTTTTCTGGTGACCATGATCACCGATGAAGGCTTCCTCAAGTTCCAGACGCTCGGTGGCTGGTGGGAGCAGGTGATGTTGGCGCAGCGCGTGCTGGTGCGCACCCATCGAGGAGACCTGATCGGGGTGTTCGGCTCCAAGCCGCCGCATATTCTGCCGCAGGACGAGCGCAAGAAGATGGTGGACAAAAACGATATGTTCATAGACATCGGCGTGCTCAGCAAAGAAGAGGCAATAGCGGCGGGCGTGCGCCCCGGCGACCCGGTCGTGCCTATTTGCCCGTTCACCGTCATGGCTAACGACAAGATGCTGCTCGCCAAGGCATGGGACAACCGCTTCGGGTGCGCGCTGGCGGTGCAGGCGTTCAAGGAAGTGGGCGACGATCACCCCAACACCCTCTACGCAGGCGCGACGGTGCAGGAAGAGGTCGGGCTGAGGGGCGCGGCCACTCTAGGCCATCTGATAGAGCCAGATGTAGCCATCTCTCTCGATGTGGGCATCGCAGGCGATACGCCCGGCATCAAAGCGCACGAGGCACAGGGCAAGCTGGGTAAAGGCCCGGTCATATTCATCTACGACGGATCGCTCATCCCCAATCTCAAGCTCCGCAACCTGTTCGTGGACGTGGCAGAGCAGGAAGGCATACCTTATCAGTTCGACAGCATATCGGGCGGCGGCACCGACGGGGGCCGGTTCCAGTTAGCCGCGGAAGGCGTGCCCACCATCAACATCGGCATACCGGCCCGCTACATCCACTCGGCCACTTCCATAGTCAATCTGGACGACTTCCACAATGCCACCCGCCTGCTCGTGTCTGTGCTCCGCCGCCTAGACAGCGATACGGTGGCAGACCTGAAAAAGTAACCACGGTTTCGAATTGACCGACAACCGGCAACTATATATGGAGGTTCAACGATGAGGTTGAGACTCGCTGAGCGAATGTACAGGCTGGGCACCGAAACCGCCTTCGAGGTGGCCGCCCGTGCCAAAGCACTGGAGGCGCAGGGAAAACCGATCATCCACCTAGAGATCGGCGAGCCGGATTTTGATACGCCAGAGCATGTGCGGCGTGCGGCCTGTGAAGCCCTCGAACAGGGCTACACACACTACTCCATAGCCACGGGCATACCGGAGTTGCGCGAGGCCATCGCCGAGTACGCGGGCAGGCTGCGCGGCCTCAAGTTCGACCCCGCCAACGTGGTGGTCACTCCCGGCGCAAAGCCCATCATGTTCTACACGATAATGGCCCTCATCGAGCCGGGCGATGAAGTTGTATACCCAAACCCCGGTTTCCCCATCTACGAGTCCATGATCAACTTCGTGGGTGGGGTAGCGGTGCCGCTACAGCTCAGTGAACAGCGCGACTTTCGCATCAACCTAGACGAGCTGAAGAGCAAAGTCTCCTCTAAGACGCGCCTCATAATACTCAATTCACCACACAACCCCACCGGGGGAGTGCTCACTCTCGACGACCTGAAGGCCATTGCCGATCTGGCAATCAAGCACGACATCATGGTGCTGGCTGATGAGATATACGGGGAAATAGTGTACGAAGGGCAGCACCACTCTATCATGACCCTCCCCGGCATGATGGAGCGCACCATACTGCTGGATGGCTTCTCAAAGACCTTTGCCATGACCGGCTGGCGGCTCGGTTATGGCATCTTCCCCGGGGAGATGATACCCCACATCAGCCGTCTGGTCATCAACAGCGTATCATGTACTTCGACGTTCAGCCAACGAGCCGCCATTCAGGCGCTGACAGGACCTCGCCAGCCGGTGGAAGCCATGCTCGCGGCGTTCCGCCGCAGGCGCGATTTGATCTACGAAGGGCTGAACCGCATACCCGGCCTGCGCTGCAACAGACCGGCGGGGGCGTTCTACGCATTCCCCAACATCACCGATACCGGCCTCGATTCGCGCGCTTATGCCGACTATTTGTTGCACGAGGCAGACGTGGCCGTACTGCCCGGTACGTCGTTCGGCGAGTTCGGCGAGGGTTATATCAGAATATCTTTCGCCAACTCCGAGGACAACTTGCGGGAGGCTATGCGCCGTATCGAGGCTGCAAATCGCAAGCTTCCAGCGGTGGCCGCTGAACTGAGCGCGGCTACATAATCACCCCATTACGCTGTAAAATCACGACGGAGGGCACCCACAAGAGGTGCCCTCGTGTGTCTCGTGTGTCATGCTTGTGTTGCAGGGGCGACCCTTATGGTCGCCCCTGACCGATTTTACGGCCTTTCCATGCTCAATCGGCATTATTCATCGCCACGAGGAGCACAGTTGATCGGGAAGAAGGTGTTGGCCACTATCTTGGACGTCTGCCCCCTCGTGATGTCCAACTCAGGTCTGTACCA